>JALOOP010000380.1 GCA_025454315.1 Oculatellaceae cyanobacterium Prado106 | reverse complement strand
CTTTGAGAGTTGGCAATCCTTGATTGACTTTATGCTCTATGGCTCCCCATCCCCTCAGACCGCAAACTCCTCTTAGCTTTTTTGAATTTGGAATTGCTGAGCTTGCTATAGATTAGATAAGTATAGATTAGATAAGTATTTAAGCAAAAATTATGCAAGGCAGTTACCGGTACAACAACTTAAAGATTTAGTTTTTAGCCTGATTGGAGAGCTTCAATATTACTCGACAAACAGTCGGGAAATAACAAGATCTCAATTTGAAATCAAATTTCAGTTCTGGATTGATAGGTACATTAGCTTCACTGATTATGAAATGCGGGATAGAAAGGAATTTTGGATGCTTTACGGTTTCGATGCTCCTCTTAATTTAAGAACTGCTATCAGGAAATTCTCTAAACAGTCTCGAAGAATCAGAGATAGTTCCTTTAAGGAATGCCAAGATTTTCTTGATGTTGATCTTAAAACAAGAACATTAAAGATTGTGTACTCAGAAAGTAGCAAGTTTTTGTTTATTATCGGCAATATTATGCAGGTAATAGTATTTATACCAACTTTTATATCACTGACTCTTATGGTTTATGTTCATCTAGGTTTCATTTTTCCTCTATTAATATTTATTTTTCTTTTATTCTCACTGATGCCTATGGTTAGACCTTACTGCTTAGCAAAGAAACTTGACAAGGAACTAAGTGAACTTTACCAACAGACTTAATGTCCTTGCTTTAGTGTCAGTATCGGTATGCTGAATCTGATAAGCAAAAATCTGAGGTGGTTGCTCTGCTGCAAGGGAGGTTTGGTTTGTGCAGCACTGGAAGTTGAACAGATTTTTGCCTTAATACAGCAGAGCAAGTTTCCACTCCCAGTTTCCACTCGCCCCCCAAACTACAATGACCTGGGTTATTCTCTTTGCTTCTCTGATTGTGGCGTTTCTGGTCTTTGCCTGGTTGGTTAAAGTCGTCAAAGCCACCATTGGTACTGCGATCGCCGTTGCCGTGGTGGTGCTAGCCCTGCAACTCTTCTTTGGCATCGGCCCCCAAGAACTCTGGCAGCAAATCAGCCAACTGGTAGGCGATCAGGTGATGAAATGGTGGGACAACTTTTGGCAGAACCTCGGTCGCTCTTCCTAGAACCCTTTGGAGTGAGCAAGAAAACAAAACTCCCGTTGTTGAGCTGCAGATCCCCTTCCTTAAAATTCTTAAAGAGTGTTAGGTCGTTGCATTTAGATCTTCTCTTTGGGTGCCGACGAAACAGGCTCCCGTCGTGACACAGCCTTCCAGTTGAGTGCCTTCCAGGTCAGCGCAGAGGAGATTGGCGTTGGACAGATCGGCTCCTGCAAGATTGGCGGCTTTGATGTCGGCTTCTTCAAGGTTGGCTCCTGTAAGAATTGCACCCTGAAGCTCGGCCTGCGTGAGATTGGTGCCGCTGAGGTTAGCATGGCTGAGATTGGCACCTCGCAGATCAATGCCGCGTAGATCTACACCCTGGAGATTCACTCCGGTTAAGTTTGCGCCACTCAAGAAGGCTCCAGCCAAAGTTGTTTGAACCAGCCGAGCCTGCATTAGATTGGCTCCCCGCAAGTTTGCGCCGCGCAGGTCTGCTTCGGTTAAATTCGCCTGCATCAGGTTGGCTCCCAACAAATTGGCGCGCATATCGGCTCGAGCCAGTTGACAGCCCATCAGGTTCGCGCCATCCAGGTTTGCTCCCGCAAGCTTTGCCGCCTCTAGGTTCGCCCCACAGAGGTTGGCTCCCGCAAGCTGCGCCTGACTAAGGTCAGCTTGAGACAAATCCTCGTCCTCTAGGTTGGCACCAGAGAGCTGTTTGAGTTGACCAGAGCGAATGGCAGCGATGTCCATAGGGAAAGGGAAAAGGATAAGGGGGAAAGGCGAAAGGGGGATTATTGGATGAGAGGCTAAGAGGGTGGGGGTGTCATAGGACATTGCCTGAACCATAAAGTACAGGATCTTGAAGCACAGTGAAGTCAACCTTTGTCTTCTAGACAGGGTTACCCCCTTTTCCCTTTCCCCTTCTAAGAAACGATCGCCCCTTCCTGTTCCATCTCCTGCAAGAAAGTTAGCACCTCTTCGTCTGAGTGGGAGTCGAGGAGCCAGAGTCCGGCGGCGATTTTGGGGAGGGCGACGGGGAGGCTCATGCCTTGCTGCAAGCCTTTGACGAGGAGAGTGAGGGTTGTGACCAGTTTGGGATCCCAGCGATCGCCCACTTCCGATTCACACTGCTGCAACGCCTCGCCCAAAAACAGCGGGTTATCGGTTTCTGAGTGGGATGACTGGCTTCGCAGTTGGGCGACTCGGTGCTGGAATGCGATCGCCAATCCCAGAATTCTCGATTCTAGAGGAATTTCGTCGCCGGAGAGGGCAGCGGGTTGGCCGGAGCCGTTCCAGTGTTCGCTTTGATGGGTGAGGATGGTGGCGATCGCCTTTAGTCGTCCCATTTTTCGCAGCACGAGAACACCGGGTAACAGTGAACAACTGAGATGAGCTTGGGGGACTTCGTCGAGGGTTGCCCCTTCCTCAGAGAGAGCCGTGTTGACCGTGGGCAGGAGCGCAACCCGGTGCAGCAACCCGGCTAACCGCAGACGATGCACCTGCCAAGCGGGGAGATCTAAGAGTTGTCCCATGGCTTCTGCTAAACTGGCGACCTCGGCAGCGGCCATCGGGTTGCTCAGATCCGTTTGGTCAATCAGTTGGGCAACCCGGAGGAAGGCTTGGAGTTCGTTGGAGGTGAGGTTGCGATCGAGGGGATGCTCGGTATAGAGCGAAGGGGCGGGGGGACGGGTCTGCTGGGTGGTTTGCAGGTAGTCCACAATCCGAGTGCAGATGTCCCCCAGGTGATCTGCCGTGGGCTGGTGGCAGAGTGCTGTCTCACTGGCCGCCGCCGCCGCAATTTCCTGAAGCTGGGTTTGTAGTTTTTCCTGGAGAGCGGGGTTGTAGCGACCTAGATGCGCTGTCATCAGTTCTGCGGTTTCAATCACCAACCCTGGCTCAAAGGTCCAAAAGCCATAGAACTTGCGCTCCAAGTCATGCTGGGGTAACCCCGAGGCTTTGTAGTCCGCCTCGGAAAGCTCCTGACATAGCACCATGGCGGTGTAGTGCGGCGACACAATCACCAAGTGCCATTCTTGAGCGACCGGATCATCCTCGTTGAGTCCCACCACCGAGACATTCTGCCGCTGACTAGTGGCATGTTCGGTAAAACCCGCGTCAGAGGCGGCCATAATGACGATTTGGGGAGAGCGATCGGCAATCAAACCATAGCGATCGGCCTCTTGCAAGTACCATTTGCCCCGCTGAAAAGCGGTCAGCACCAATGGCTCGTAATCATGAGAGAGAATTGCATCTTCCAGGGCATGACAAAGGGCAACCAGCGTATTTTTGTAATAAACGCCAAAGTTGAGGGGTCTTTTGCCCGCCTGGGCAGGGTGATGCAGATCTTGGAGTTGTTGCAGGATAGATCCCTTTAACATGGCAATGAATTGGGCAAGTGATTCGGCAGGTTAGTCAGTAGATTCGTCAGCAAAGGCTTGGGCAGATGAGCAATAGGGTTGAAAAAGATTAAGTTTATGAGAAAGTTCAACACTGCCTATACTATATAGTCAATTTCACAGAAGCCCAAGGGACAGTTTCTGAGTTTTTGCCATCTGAGTTGTGAAGTTGGTTTCTCCCATGAATTGGAAGTCTTAGATTTTTGCTTGCAAAACCCACAACAGGCAAGAATTTTGCTTAGATTAATCTGCCACCCCTGTAGATTGGGAAGGACAGAATCAGGATTTGGCAATGATTTCATCGTGATCTGAAATATTCTTTAAAGGGAAGGGATAGGCAAGCGCAGTCAACCCTCCCTTCAAAAGAACATTCCAAAACTCAGATCCGAAGGTGATGACTGGGTGTCTACCTAGATATCCAACAGGGTAGGTTGCTGCTAGCGCCAGTAGCGTTTACCGCCGAGCAAAAACACACCCAGGATAATACCAATCAAAGAAATTTCGTTTGCGCCAACCAGGATCGTTGAAAAGGGCAGAAACGACTGAATGACGAGAAAGATCATCAGACATAGAATCAGTGTCCATAGGACACCGATGTTAATGGCAAGCTTGGGGAACAGGGTTTCGAGCAGGTAGACAGCGAATGTTCCGACCCCAGCTGCGATCGCCACACTCAACACAACCCCCAACGGCGATCCAAAGGGAGCGAGAACCGCATTTGCAATCGGCGATCGCATCGCCCAATAAATCAACGCCAAATCCACCACTGTTACCGCAGACACCGTCAAAGCTGCAACGATCAACAAAGGCTGCCAGGGCAAGTACTTGAAGCGACGCATGGTCAGATACCAGAGAGCAAGAGAGATGGAATGATTCTAGCGCGACGGGTGTGGGTATGGATGGGTGGATGGGTGGATGGAGCCGCAGCGAGGATAGGTTTCACGATCAGTATCAGTATAAGCTTCTACCTCTGAAATCAAATACTGGTCTTGGGCATGGTAATCTTCGACTTTAATCCCAGCCATGCCCAGGCGGGTTGGTTTTCCGACTCCCTGGATAGGTTCACAGAACTATAGCTATGAATTCATTGATTTGATCTGGGAACGCTTGCAATCACTCTTCGAGGTCAGCGGTTCCGGCACAAAATTCCTGATAGTCGGCTTCTACCTGATCGGTATAGCGCTGAGCATAAGCCATCAACGGTTCCTGCCACTGGGAAGATGCAGCAAAATCAATGAGTTCATCGGCGATCGCCGATCCATCCCGCCCACCGCTCCGTAGTTGCCCCCAAGCGGCGATCGCCCCCATCCGCTGCACCACTTGCCGCAACCGATCGAGCTTGTGATTCCACCGACCGAGGCTAAGCTTGTCCTGAGTCGGCTGTAACTCCCGCAGCACATAGGATTCACCCTGAAAAGAAAGGGCTTGCAGCAAAGCGGGGGGAACAGCCTGCACACGGGTCTGAATGGCTACAATACGGCTCGATTCATCGTTCCAGTGGGGTTGGGCGATCGCCAAAGCAGGCATCAGTGCCGAGGGGCGACTTTGCTTCAAGTCCAGCAGCAGGTTGCGATCGGGCGATCCTTTCCCTTCCACAAGTAACAGATAACGCCGCAATCCCAGGCTACTCACCCCAGCAATCCGCTGCGCCACATCCAACAATCGATAAAATTCTGCATCCGGCTGCTGCTTTGCCCAAGTTTCAAACCACTCTTCTAAATGAACCCGCTCCTGCTTTGTCATTCGCTCAGTCCGCCCCGATTCCCAATGAAATCGTCGTTCTCTACCTTGGACTTCGGTGTAGCGATCGAGAAATGTCTCTCGCTTCCGTTGCTTCAACGCTTGCAGCAAATCCCCAATCATGCCCGCTGAGGTGTCGGTTGCAATATCCCGAGCTTTGCCGCTGGCAAGCGCCTGGGTGTAGTGGCTCAGAGCATCCTTGGCGATCGCCTCAGCATCCCCTGGATCAACCTGCAGTGGTTTAGCCGCCACAAAAATACTGGTAATAAAACGAACCATCTCCCAAGTACAAGGAGCCAAAACCGCTTCGTCGAAATCATTCACATCAAAATAAACCTGGCGATCGTCCCCCTTATAGCTACCAAAATTCTCCAAATGCAAATCCCCCGAAATCCAAACTAGGGGCGCATCATCCAACCCAGATTGCCTTCGCAAATCTTCATAAAATAAATGACAAGTCCCCCGAAAAAAGGCAAACCGATCGCCCCTCATTTTTTGGTATTTTAACCGCAGGCGATCGCTCTCCCGCCCTCGATTAAACTGCTCAATTCTTTCAACAATGGAATTCATGAGGGGCGATCGCTCCGTCTGAAACAGTGAGTGTAGAAAGGGTGGATGGGTGGATGGGTAGATGGGTGGATGGGTGGATGGGTGTTTTACCAGGGAACCATCCGATTGCCCAGAGAATCTTTTCTATGCTGGCCTTTCAGCCTTCTGGTTCACCGACTCAAATCAAATAAACCAATCCTTCAACAAACCCTTTTCCCCTCATTCATCAGGCCCTATCCCCCACCCATACAAGAGCTAAGCCTGAAGAGATATTTTAAGTAATGAATAATTCTCACATCAAAAAGAAAGAATCCCAACAAAGAAAAGTCCTGAGCATCCCAAAATTCCCCCCTTATTCACCCATCCACCCATCCACTCCCCACTCCCCACTCCCCACTCCCTTCACACCACTCCCTTCACACCAAGCAATGGCCAAAACCGTCCTGATCACCTCCTTTACTACCTGGAGAAATGATCAACCCTCAAATGCCTCGGACGATCTCCTGGAGGCGCTCTTCCAAGCTGAACTGAACCTGACCAAGTTGGACTGCCTCCACTTTCTCCGCCAGCTTCCGGTGAATGCCCCGATCGCCCAGGAGATGATTCTGGCTCAAGTCAAACGGCTTCAGCCGGAAGTGTTGATCTGCTGTGGCATGGCAGAATCGCGATCGCAACTCAACCTCGAATCCAGCGCCACGCTCAACGGCAAAACCCTCCAGACTTCGCTCAATCTCAAGGAACTGCGGTTGGGGTTGGCCTCCACCGAAATCAGTCATGATGCCGGACAGTTTGTGTGCAATAGTCTTTACTATTCCATGCTGGAGTATTTTCAGCAGTATCATCACAGCAGACATTGCCTATTCCTGCATGTGCCCATTCTGACACCCGAGAATCAAACCGCCATTTTGGCCGATTTCTGCAAAATTTTAGAGAAAACTCTATTTTGAACAATGGACAATCATTGCGAAATATGCTGCAAGACTTGACCTTGGGGCAATCAAGTGGCACGATAAAAGCCTTTGTCGCGGTGGTCAACATCAATATTTTTAACAATTCTTTACCTTGGACTTGTCCTCTGCCCTTCACCTCTTCCTATGCCCATGTTCACCACTCGCCGCCGCACTAACATTCGCCGCACCACAAGCTGGTCGCGCAAAAAAACTCGGCGATCGCCCAAGGCAATCACGATCGCCATGGTGGCGGTTGGCGGACTGGTTGGGGCTGAGATCCTCCTGCGGATCATTGCCCCCCTCACTGGGCTAGACCGACAGCTAAACGCCGACAGCACGAGCGCTATGGTTCAGGCATATCAAATGCGCTTCCTTAGTCCCGAGGGTCAGCCCTATAAAACGCTGCCAGGGGCAGGTCAACTCATGGCAACCCGCAACCCGCTGCTGGGCTATCAGCTCAAACCGAGTCAGCAAACACCCTTCTGGATCATCAACGAGCAGGGCTTCCGCGATCCTGACCCGGTTTCCCCCCAAAAGCCAGAAGGCGAGGTTCGCATTTTTGTCCT
>JALOOP010000379.1 GCA_025454315.1 Oculatellaceae cyanobacterium Prado106 | reverse complement strand
CTGGTTTTTGCCGCCTTCGATGACGATCGCCGGATCGACCACGTTGCCCAGCGATTTGCTCATTTTGCGTCCCTGCTCATCCAGGGCAAAGCCGTGGGTCAGCACCGTTTTGTAGGGGGCAACGCCGTGATTGGCCACACTGGTCAGCAAACTGGACTGGAACCAGCCCCGGTGCTGGTCTGAGCCTTCCAGGTACATATCCGTGGGGTAGCGCAGTTCGTCCCGCTGTTCTGCGACGGCGGCCCAGGAGGAACCGGAGTCGAACCATACATCCATGGTGTCGGTGCCTTTGCGGTATTGGTGGCCGTTGTTGCGATAAGCGGCAGGGAGCAGTTCTTCGATGGGCAGTTGCCACCAGGCATCGGAGCCTTTTTCGGCAAAGAGCGCCTGGATATGGTTGATGGTTTCGGCGTTAAGAAGGGGTTCGTTGGTTTCTTCGTCATAGAAGACGGGAATGGGCACACCCCAACTGCGCTGACGGGAAATACACCAGTCCGATCGCTCCGACACCATGGCTGTGATGCGGTTCTCCCCTTGAGCGGGAATCCATTCGACTTGGGCGATCGCTGCCAAAGCCTGATCCCGGAATCCTTCAACCGAGGCAAACCACTGTTCAGTCGCCCGGTAGATCACAGGCTTCTTGGTGCGCCAGTCGTAGGGGTAGCGGTGGGCGTAGCTTTCTTCCTTGAGGAGCGATCGCTGTTCGGTCAAGGCTTGAATGATCGCTTCATTGGCATCCTTCAGGACATTCAGCCCTGCGAACGGCCCAGCTTCAGCAGTGAAGTTACCCTCATCATCTACAGGCGACAGCACGGGCAGGCCGTAGCGTTGCCCCACGATAAAGTCATCCATCCCGTGGCCAGGAGCCGTATGCACCAACCCCGTCCCAGATTCGGTGGTAACATAGTCGCCGCCAATCACCACGGGGCTAACCCGGTCGTACAGCGGATGGCGATAGGTGGAATGCTCCAGATCCTTTCCAGCGATCTCCGCTTTGATCACAAGCTCACTGCCGATCGTCTTGGAGAGTCGCTCTACTAGATCCTTGGCCAGGATGAGATAGCGACTCGCGGTCGGGTTATTGCCCATAACTTCGGCCACGACATAGGTGTAGCTGGGGTTGAGCGCCACTGCCAGATTCGCTGGAATCGTCCAGGGGGTGGTCGTCCAGACCGTCACGCCGAGTTCGCTTAGGTAGGGAGCCAAGGCCGAGGCTTTATCCGAGAGGCTGACCATGGGAAAGGCCACATAGATGCTGCGCGAGGTATGACCTTCGGGATACTCCAATTCCGCTTCGGCCAGAGCGGTTTGTGAACTGGGACTCCAGTAGACGGGCTTCAAGCCCCGGTAGATGTAGCCTTTTAGCACCATTTGACCGAACACGCCAATCTGAGCCGCCTCATACTCGGGCAGGAGGGTCATGTAGGGGTGATCCCAGTCGCCCCAAACGCCGTAGCGCTGGAAGCTGACCGACTGCTGCTGCTGTTGCTCGATCGCCCAGGTTTTGGCTCGTTGTCGCAGTTCTAGGGGGGTGAGCGATCGCCGTTCTTCGGGCTTCATCGCTTGCAGGACTTTGAGTTCGATGGGCAATCCGTGACAGTCCCAGCCGGGGACATAGCGTACCTTGCGCCCCTTGAGCAACTGATATTTGTTGATAATATCCTTGAGGATTTTGTTCATGGCATGGCCAATGTGCAGCGCTCCGTTGGC
Organism: Oculatellaceae cyanobacterium Prado106; assembly: GCA_025454315.1. Taxonomy (GTDB): domain Bacteria; phylum Cyanobacteriota; class Cyanobacteriia; order Elainellales; family Elainellaceae; genus Prado106. The sequence continues at coordinate 5,615 of JALOOP010000379.1, read as the reverse complement.
ATAGGGAGGGCCATCATGGAGAATGAACGGTTCCCCAGGGTTGCTCTGGGAGAGTTGTTCATAGATCTGATGGTCTTTCCAGAACTGCTGTAGCTCTGGTTCGCGCTTGACGGCATTGGCCCGCATGTCAAACTGGGTTTGGGGCAGGTTAACGGTGTCTTTGTAGCTTCCGGGTTCTGTCACGATTCGCTCGGGGGATTTTCGATTAAACAATATTTGAAAATTGTATCGAACCCTTGTGCGATCGTGACGGGGAAAGTGGAATCTCGGGGGTTTGGGGGGAGGGGGGGAGGCGGAGGCGGAATTTGAACCGCAGAGACGCAGAGGGAGGAGGCGCAGAGAGATTTGTGGTCTTTGTTTGTGTCTTGGTGGAAGAATATCAGGCTATTGGGTTTGTGGTCTTGAGCGAATTCATATTTCTAGCCTGCTCGACCTGCTTGAGACGACCCTGTTTATCCGGCGGATCGGCTTGACCAGATTCCTTCTAGGACGGCACTGACGACTCGGTAGTCTGGGTCTTGCTGGAGTTGGAGCAGGGTTTCTAAGGCTCTGGGGTCGGGGAATGGGCGGAGGGCGATCGCCACTTGTTGCCGAATTTGCCAATGCTGGGACTGGGAAAAGGCTAGCAGATGTAGTACGGCATCTTCCTCCATGTCTGAACCCGCCAGGAATCCCAGACATTTGACTCCGGTTTCTTGGACGGTGGGATTGGGGTCTACAAAGGCGGTTAGACAGAGTTTGAAAAGTTCCTGGGGCGAGTCCATGTCCGCTAAGGCCAGCAAAATGCTCATTCGCATCAGCCAATCGGGATGCTGATAGAAGGCTGGGACAATGTAGGGAATCGCTTTCTTGCCATATTTGATCAGCGCATTAGCGATTTCGGCTCGCACATTGGAATGAATCTCTGTTTCCAGCATCCCTACTAGGGTTTCAAAGGCTTTGTCGTTTTGCTTGTAGCCTAGCCCCATGGCGACAAGCGATCGCACAATCACCTCCTGGTCTTGTCTCCGACTCACCAATAAAGGCACTGCAATCTCCGCTTCATAGTCTCGCAGAGCGGTTAGTCCGCGCATTCTCGCTTGGGGGTCGGGGCTGGCCAGATTCGCTTCAATCTCAGAAATACCCATCATTTACAATCGCTTACAGTCGCTTACAGTCGCTACCGATCAATTCACGTTTTCAATCTATGCTATCTGAGAAAAATTTACAATCCTTAATATTTAGGGAAATGGAGAGATGGGGAAAGAGAAACAGACAGGTGAGAGCCTATTGATTGAATGACCAAAATCAGAAACAATAGGGACAAATCCCTTTACAACTATAAATATTATGTGGGTTAACAATCAGTTATCTCGATTGTCAAGGATGCTCGAATGAGCCACAAACCATTGACAATATAAAAAATCATCGAAAAAGCTCTAGCAGAACGATTAGCTCTGCTCTAGTTGTGGTTTTCAGGGTCTAGATTCCAGGTCTGAACCAATCTGAATCCGTTTTCCTCTGGGTAGCGTTCCGTCCAAGGTTCCTAACCCAAAGCTCTCCTTAGTAGAGAATTTTGGGCGTTACAAGAAATCCTTCTCCCTGAAGCTTCTGGGTACTTAGAGCCTGAAGTTCAGCGTGAAAGTTGCCCTTGTTCAAAGTCCTTGTCTAGCATTTCTGTCTAGAATCCTGACCTGAACACTAACCTAGAATCTTCATTCAAATCCCTGGTAAAACCCACGTTTGATTCACCGTTAAAGTTATCGGTTAAAAAGTTATAGGTTTAAGACAATAGATTTTCACTGATACTCATTATAGAAGCTTCCCCTAAAGAAGCATTATGTGATGGATAGCTTTTACCCATGCCCGGATTCACATCGCCACGATGGGACTCATCCCGATCGCGGCCAGAACCTTTACGACCAGAACCTTTGCTTTAAGTCTGCTAAGGCAGACTGAGTTGGAGTACCGACCAATTGGAGTATTGCTTGAAGTGCGCGATCGCCCCTATTCCTTAAACATTACTCTTATGCATAAACCTGATACAAAATCAAGATCTAAAAGAATAGAAACTAACCGATATCAGCTATAGATTATCACAAGGTTATCCCAGAGAGACTACCACAGTTTCCACTCTTTTCTCTCGTTCATCTCAACCTGTCCTTTATTCTCCCAAGCCTGTGTTAGAAGCTTGCGTTTTTGCCACGATTCTTTTCGGCTTTTTCGGCATCATCTTCAAACAAAACCTGTTAATGAAGATCGTCTCCATGGATGTCATGAGTACAGGCGTGATCGCCTACTACGTCCTCATTGCCTCCCGAGAAGGACTCTTCACCCCCATCACTTCCTCCACCCCCACCGCCACAGACACTGCGATCGCCTACGCCGACCCAGTCCCCCAGGCGGTGATTCTAACGGCAATCGTCATCGGCTTCTCCATCCAAGCCCTGATGCTTGTCGGCACGATGAAACTCTCACGCGACAATCCGGCGTTGGATTATCGGCAAATTGAAAAGGATAATACTCCCTGATGCCAAACTTCATGCTCACAGTCTCGATCGGGACGCTGCTGCTGCCCTTTGTGCTTGGTTTTTTGATATTTTTGCTGCCTCGGTTTCACAAGTTGCTCTCGTTGGCTGTGCCCTTGGCGACCGCTGCGTTTGCGTTGCTGCTGTTTACCCTGCGGGAACCTTTTTCGTTTCTGTTGCTGGATAACTTTGGGGTGACGCTGTTGGTCGATCAGTTAGGCGCATTTTTCTTTTTGACGAATGCGGTTGTGTCCCTCGCAGTTCTCTCCTACGTGTGGCAGAAGAATTTCACTTACTTCTTCTATGCCATGTTGCTGTTTGTCCACGGGAGTGTCAACGCGGCGTTCCTCTGTACGGATTTTATGAGTCTGTATGTGGCCTTGGAAGTCAGCGGCATTGCGGCATTCCTGCTGATTGCCTATCCCCGCACCGATCGCACCATCTGGGTGGCTCTCCGCTACCTCTGCGTCAGCAATATCGCCATGTTGTTTTACCTGGTAGGGGCAGTGTTGGCTTACAAGGCCAATCATTCCTTTGCCTACGAAAGTCTGCGGGGCGCACCCCCCGAGGCTGTGGCGCTGATTGTCATGGGGTTGTTGGTCAAGGGTGGGGTGTTTGTGTCGGGACTGTGGCTGCCCGTGACGCACTCGGAGGCGGATACGCCTGTGTCGGCGATGCTGTCTGGGATTGTGGTTAAGGCGGGAGTGTTTCCCCTGTTGCGCTGCGCCATCCTGATTGATGAACTTGACCCGATTATTCGCACCTTTGGCGTGGCAACGGCTTTGCTAGGGGTTAGCTACGCGGTTTTTGAGAAGGACTCAAAGCGGATGCTGGCGTTCCATACGGTGTCGCAGTTGGGTTTTGTCATGGCGGCTCCGGCGGTGGGTGGCTTCTATGCACTTACCCATGGGTTGGTCAAGTCGGCACTGTTCTTGATGGCTGGGTCTTTGCCCAGTCGGAATTTCAAAGAACTTCAGAAAAAATCGATTCGCCCCAGCATTTGGGTGGCCTTGACGATCGCCAGTCTCTCCATCTCCGGCGCACCGCTATTGGCAGGCTATGGAGCCAAGGTTCTCACCCTCAAAGAAGTGTGGTCTTGGCAGGCGATCGCCCTCAACCTGGCCGCTGTCGGCACCGCGATTTCCTTTGCCAAGTTTATTTTCCTACCCAGAAGCCCAGAGGCTGAAGAACACAAGCCAGGAATTTGGGCGGCGGTGACGCTGTTGCTGAGTGGCTTGGTGATTGCCAATATGGTTTACCTGGATGCTTATTCGCTAGACAGTTTGCTGAAGGCCGTCGGGACGATCGCCCTTGGTTGGGCGGCTTACTGGGTTTTCTTTCGTCGCGCAGATATTAAACTGCCTCGCTTGCTGGAGGAATTTGAAAATCTTGTGGGTGTGATGGGGTTGATGTTGATCCTTATTTTCTGGATGGCGTTGGCATGATTGGACATTTAATTCTACGGTTAACCATCTGGTTTTTATTAACGGCAAATTTTACGCTGACCAATATTGTCATTGGGGTGGCGATCGCTCTCATTCTGCCCCGCAATGTGGCCGCTCCCGAGTCAGTCAAAGACCTGCTGCGGGTGCTGTGGAAAATTGCCCTAGCCATCCCCATTGCCTTCATCGAAGCCTTTGAAATGCTCTTTCGTCCCCATCGCTACGAAGACATCATCATAGAACGGGTGGAGGCCAAGCGATCGCCTCGTCTGATCTTCTTAGATGTCTTTCTCATCACCTTCACCCCCAAAACCATTGTCTTGAAATATCACCAAGAAGGCTGGTACGAAGTCCATCGGGTGGTGCGTCGCAAACCCTTACAGCAGGCTTCTACTCGGGAGGAAACGCCATGAGTTTAATGGAATTTGCCTTGATTGCCATGATTTTGGCGCTGTTAATTCCCCTGTACGAAGCTTGGAGTGACAGCGATGTGTGGCAGACCCTGCTCTCGTTTGCCAGTGTCTCCACTAAGGCATCGGTGATGATTTTGTTTGTGTCAGTACTGCGGGATGACTGGATGATTGGCATTGTTGGGGTAATTATCCTCAGCGTTGGCAATGCCGGGTTAATGTTACTAGCTCAGATTCTCAAACGCTTGGGGGATTCATGATGATATTTTTGAGTTACCTTTGCATTGGCGTGGGGCTGGTCTTCTGGTTTTGGGGGACTTCCTACCTGGTGGGACAGCGATCGGTTCTTTACAAACTGCATAGCTTGTCCGTATCCGATACGCTAGGCTCCATGAGCATATTGTTTGGGCTGCTGCTGCGTCGTCCCCGAGAATGGCCGCTGTTGATTTTGGCGCTGATTTGTTTGGCGATGTGGAACACTATGCTGGGCTATGTGCTGGCCTATTGTACGGCTCGCGATGCAAATGACCACAAGATAACCACCTCTGCTGTTCCAGGAGAATTCTATGAGTAGTGATCTGGATGTGTCTTTAATGATCATTGTGGCGCTGTTGCCGCTCTCTGCGGGCATGGTCGTCCTTCAGGTCAACCCCTATCACGCCTTGGCCATTCGCGGCATTTTGGGGGCGATCGCTGCTCTCGTCTACGCTGTCCTGGGTGCCGCCGATGTCTCCCTCACCGAAGCGTTGATGGGCACGATGCTGGCGATTACCCTGTATGCGGTGGCGGTGCGATCGTCGATGGTGCTGCGGTTAGGGGTGTTGCAGGAGGCGATCGACACACTCCCCGAGGATACAACCTCGATGCCATTGGGACAGTTAATTGAACAATTCCGCGCTATCTCAAAAAAGCGATTTATGCGCTTAGAACTGGTGCCTTTCCCGGACGAAGCTGCTCTCGAACATGCCCTGGCAGAAAAATCCGTCCACGCCATTTGTGTTCCAGCACTGTCAAAACCGGAGAAACTCCCGCTCCACACCTCGATTCGTCTCCAGCATCTCTACGACATGATCAAAACCGAACTCTCAGCGTCTATTTCTTCGTTGTCCTACGACCCGGCTCAATAATGTGGGGCGAAAGGGAAAAGGGGAAAGGGAGTGCATTGAATTTATCCTTGAATCCATCCTCACAGACTATAGAGACTATTCAGAGGAATTAATCCAAGACTCCTTCCCCTGTTACCCTCGCTCAACTCC
>JALOOP010000378.1 GCA_025454315.1 Oculatellaceae cyanobacterium Prado106 | reverse complement strand
TCGCAAGGGCGCTACAGTGAAGCCGAACCGTTGTACCTGCAAGCGCTGGAGATCAGGCGATCGCAACTGGGCAACGACCATCCATACACCGCCTCCAGTCTCAACAATTTGGCAACACTCTACTACTCCCTCGATCGCTACGCCGAATCAGCCGCATACATGGAGCAAGCCCTAGAGATTATGGAGCGGCAGCTAGGGGCAGATCATCCAAGTACGAAAACTGTACGGCAGAATTTGGAGACAATTCGGCAAGCAATGGCATGAGCTAAATCCGATCGCCCCTCAATGTTAAGCGCGATCGGGAAAACCTTGCTCCAGTCATTGCAAAACCTGCTGAAAAGGTAGAGGCGATCGCCACTCTACAATCTTCGCCAGAAAAAACAGAGCGATCGCTACAATAAGAACCATTCGACGTATTGCGTATTGTGCGATCGCCAGGAGTCCTCCAAAATGCCACAACTTCTCACCTTTGAAGAAATCAAACAGCAATACCACAACGAATGGTTGCTCATCGCCTACACCACCTTGGACAATCACCTGAACGTAGTCCAGGGCGAAGTCCTTCTACATTCCCCCAACGCCGACGACATCTACGACGCACTGCCTCAATACAACGATCGCCCAGTCGCGATCGAATACATCGGTGAAGCCCCCAAAGACATTGCCTTCATCCTATAACCCAGACCCTCTACTCCACACAACGGTACGGGAACCCCGGCAATTTCCACCGCCATTTCTACTCATCCGATCGACAGATGCGATACCCTTAACGGAGTAGTGAAACTCCCTGACTCCCCCCATGCCCCATCCCCTTGATGCCCTCGCCAAACTGAATCCTTCCCAACGTCGTGCGGTCGAGCATTACTGTGGGCCGCTCCTGGTGGTTGCTGGAGCCGGGTCGGGTAAGACGCGGGCGCTGACCTTTCGGATTGCTAACCTGGTGCTGACCCACAAAGTTGACCCGGAGAACATTCTGGCGGTGACCTTCACCAATAAAGCCGCCAAAGAAATGAAGGAGCGGATCGAAAAGCTGTTTGCGGAACAGCAGGCTCAGGCCAAGCATGGTAAGCCTTTGGAGGCTCTTTCTAATTCGGAACAGACTAAACTGCGATCGCAAGTCTACCGCAACATCACCAAAGAACTCTGGATTGGCACCTTCCACGCGCTCTGTGCCCGAATTCTGCGACTCGACATTGAGAAATATCAGGATGGCCAAGGACGCAAGTGGACGAAGAACTTTTCGATCTTTGACGAGTCGGATGCTCAAAGTTTGATCAAGGATATTGTGATTAATCAATTGAATCTGGACGATAAGCGGTTTGATCCGCGATCGGTCAGATTTGCCATCAGCAATGCCAAAAACCAAGGCTTGACACCCTCGGGATACGAACAAGAGAACAATCACTTTAAAGGGCGAGTGATCGCCAATGTTTACTCTGAATATCAAAAAGCGTTAGCAGCGAATAATGCCTTAGACTTCGACGACTTGATTCTATTACCTGTACAACTCTTTCGGCAAAATGAACAGGTCTTAGCCTATTGGCATAAACGCTTCCGCCATGTCCTGGTGGATGAATATCAAGACACAAATCGCACCCAATATGACTTGATTCGACTCCTGTCCACCGGAGGTGAAAGTACACGTAAGTTTAGCGATTGGAATTCTCGCTCGGTGTTTGTGGTGGGAGATGCTGATCAGTCGATTTATTCCTTTAGAGCCGCAGACTTCACCATTTTGATGGAGTTCCAGAATGACTTTGGCGATGGGTTGCCGGACGATGATACCCGCACCATGGTGAAGCTGGAGGAAAACTACCGATCGACGGAGAACATTCTGCAGCTTGCCAATGAGTTGATTGAACATAACACGGAGCGCATTGACAAAGTGCTGCGACCGACTCGGGGCGCAGGTGAATCGATCTACTGTCATCGAGCCGATGATGAGGCTGCCGAGGCCAGTTTTGTGGTCAACCAAATCCGCGAAATGGAGTTGACTAATCCGGAATTGCACTGGGGCTGTTTCGCGATTCTCTACCGCACCAATGCCCAGTCCCGTCCTTTTGAAGAACTGCTAGTGAAGTATGCGGTGCCCTATAACGTGGTGGGCGGGCTGCGGTTCTACGATCGCAAAGAAGTCAAAGATGTGCTGGCCTATCTACGGGCGATCGCCAACCCCGAAGACACCGTCAGCATCAAGCGCATCATCAACACGCCCCGGCGCGGCATTGGCAAATCGACCCTTGACCGCTTAGATACCGCAGCGAAGGAATTGAACGTTTCGCTTTGGCAAATCCTCAGCGATGAGACTTCGGTGCAGACTTTGGCGGGGCGATCGGCGAAACCTGTGCTGGCGTTTGCGGAATCGTTGAAGGGGTGGCGATCGCAAATCGAGGATGTATCGGCCTCGGCTCTGGTGCAGGAGGTGCTGGATGGCTCAGGCTATGTGCGCGACCTCAAGGCGCAGGACACCGATGAAGCCTTGGATCGTCTCCAGAACGTTCAGGAGTTATACAATGCGGTCTTGCAGTTTGAGGAAGACAACGAAACCGCCAGTTTGACGGATTTCTTGGGCAGCGCGTCCCTGTCGTCTGACCTGGATAACCTCAACGAAGAACAGCAGGCCAAGGTTTCTCTGATGACGCTGCATTCTTCCAAAGGCTTGGAGTTTCCGGTGGTCTTTCTGGTTGGGCTAGAACAGGGACTCTTCCCCAACCATCGTTCGATCGAAGATCCCAAATCTTTGGAAGAGGAGCGGCGGCTTTGCTATGTCGGCATTACCCGCGCTCAGGAGCGACTGTTCCTCAGCTATGCTCGGGAACGTCGGCTTTACGGCACCCGCGAACCGGCGAGTCCGTCTTTGTTCCTGGGTGAACTGCCCAAGGACTTGCTCCTGGGCAGTCTCAAGGGTTTACCCCAGAAAATGACGACATCGATCCCGGAGATCCGGCAGGAACGAAGCAATAGACCCGATACCCATGAGGATGATTGGACGGTGGGCGATCGCATTGTCCACAAGGCGTTTGGGGCAGGACAGGTGACCCATATTTTTGGCAAGGGCAATAAGATCTGTCTGGCCATCAAGTTTCCTGGACTAGGTCAGAAGATTGTAGATCCTAAGCTCACGACACTACAGCGAGTCGAGTAGGGGGAAGTTGCCAAAGTTAGCAGAATTGTCTTGGGCTCTTTTTAGAGAGCGATCGCAACAGTGCTTCCAATCGCTCGTCTGGTCTTGGCTTCGCCACGTCCTTTGGCCTACGTTATCCACGGGCGTATCATCCGCAGGGTAGGTCTTCCGTGCTGGGCAGGCTTTCAAGCTTCTGTTGCTGAGGTTTGGAAATCATGCTCAAACCTACCAGAGACATCATTAAGGTTGATTTGCATTATAGACGGTTCACGATCTGGCAAGGGGAATGAAACAGTGGGTCAATGCGTTACTGCTGGCAAATTCCAAAAGCTTTGTTGAGGCATGTTTCATCCTTCCAGAACCTGAAATGGCTATGCTCCAGACCCGCCCGTGAATGAATGATAAGCTAAACGACTTTTAGTTTGCACAAACCAGATTCTACAACCGTGCCACGATAAGGGAAAAGCTATCAATCTAGATGTTAATCAGCTTACCGGTGGCGAATTCCAATAGTTTTGCTGATGCCTATTTCATCTCTCAAGAACCTGAAATGGCTATGCTCCAGACTCGCCCGCGAATGAATTGCGGGCTAATCGGCAAAACCCATTGAAATGGGTTGAAAGACATGTCTAGAGAGCTTTTCAGCCTCCACAGTCCATTACCCTGCGGGAAGGCAAAGCCTACAATGGACTTTGTGCTGATAGCCCGTGATTCATCTACGGGCGGGCTGGAAGCGGAGCCAATTCAGGAATTCAACCCTATTACCGATCAAACCGTAAAGTGGATTGATGCGTTACGCTTCGCTAACGCATCCTACAATAATCTGCATTTTTATATGAGATTAAGGGATCGGCTTCAATGGCGATCGCAGTCCAGTTAAACCAGGTTCTCGATCCTTGAAATTCAAAGATCGAGATTCAGAGGTGAATTGAGCGATTCGATCGCAGCAAAGGCCGCTGAACGAGTTCTATTCCCAATAACCTAGGGCTTAAACTTTTCGGTGATACGCTTCATCGCTTCGTTGACGTTTTCGCGACTGTTGAAGGCCGAAATTCGGAAATAGCCTTCTCCTGCTGCGCCAAAGCCAGAACCGGGTGTGCCGACCACGTTGCAGGTTTGCAGCAGTTTATCAAAGAAATCCCAACTGGAAAGATTATTTGGCGTTTTCACCCAGACATAGGGCGCATTCACCCCGCCGTAGACGGCAATGCCTGCCGCCGTTAGTTGTTCCCGGATGATTTGGGCATTTTCCATGTAGAAATTTACCAGAGCCTTGGTTTGTGCTTGACCTTCAGGGGAGTAAACCGCCTCCGCGCCGCGTTGGACAATGTAGGAAACGCCGTTGAACTTGGTGGACTGGCGACGATTCCACAGCTTCCAGACTTCGACATCGGAGCCATCGGCAGCTTTGGCGGTCAAGGTTTTGGGTACGACCGTCAGGGCACAGCGGGTTCCGGTGAAGCCTGCGTTTTTGGAGAAGGAGCGAAACTCGATCGCACAGTCCCGCGCTCCTTCAATCTCGTAGATCGAGTGGGGGATGCTGGGATCGGTGATGAAGGCTTCGTAGGCGGCATCAAAGAAGATGATGGAGCCGTGGGCTTTGGCGTAGTCTACCCAGGCTTGCAGGTGGGCTTTGGTGGCGGTGGCTCCGGTGGGATTGTTGGGGAAGCAGAGATAGATTAGGTCTACTTTTTGGGTGGGGATGGTGGCGGTGAAGTCGTTTTCGGCGGAGATGGGCAGGTAGACGAGTCCGCCGTATTCGCCGCGATCGTTGATGTCTCCGGTATGTCCGGCCATGACATTGGTATCGACATAGACGGGGTAGACCGGGTCTGTGACGGCGATCGTATTGCCATCGCCAAAGATATCCAAGATATTGCCGCAATCACATTTAGACCCATCCGAGATAAAAATCTCAGACGCATCAATCTCACAGCCCCGCGCCTGGAAATCTTGTGCCGCAATTTTCTCCCGCAGCCAAGCATAGCCCTGCTCAGGCCCATAGCCTTTGAAAGAGGTGCGATCGCCCATTTCTTCCACCGCCTGAATCATCGCTGTCCGGCAGGCTTCTGGCAGAGGTTCCGTCACATCGCCAATGCCCAAGCGAATGACTGGAGCCTGGGGATTGGCCTCCACAAAGGCATTCACCCGCCGAGCAATTTCGGGAAACAGGTAACCCGCTTTCAGTTTGAGGTAGTTATCGTTAATCGTTGCCATAGTCAACCGCCGAAGTCAGTGTTGTGGAGTTTAACTTAGTTAGCTTACTGCGAACGAGCCTCGGAAAGTCAAAGCGGGGAGGAAAATGAGTTGCTGGCGGTTTGAGAAGGTTGGGATGGGGGCGATCGCGATTCTATACAGTCCCTTTCAGGGTTGTGAGGTACGGTGGCGGGGCTTCGCCCCGCCACCGTACCTCACAACCCATACCTCACTCAGATGAAATCTGCTATAACTTTGCGGCGAACCAGGCGGTCAAGTCTTCGGCGCTGGAAAAGTCGAGCAATGCCTCGGCTAATTCGTCTAGTTGGTCGATGGAAAGTTGGGTGATGTGCGATCGCGCTTCATCCGATAGCACCCCAACCCGCCGAGACAATAGCCGCAGCACGAGTTCCTGTCTGCCCCGCTGCTCTCCAATTTGCTCAGCCTCTGCCTGGATTTGCTCAGCCTCTGCCTGGATGTCTTGTTTTGCCAGTTGTACGGCTTCCTGTTTCAAGGCATCTAGCGCATCCTGTCGCCATTGTTCGTACACAACGCTGAAGTTCATCATCAAGCCTCGCTCGTCTTTTCCTAGATTGTGCCGTTTTCCGACCTCAATTTGCAAGATCGAGAGGTACTCTACGGCCTGTTGCCGCATCCGATCGCCCTTGGGCAAGGCCAAGAGTTCTGCGATCGCCTCTTGCTGCACACTATCGCGCCCCACCAGCCGCAGCCATAGGGTATCTGGGTTGACTGGAAGCTGATGCACTGCGATCAGATGAGTTCTCAATCCCTTGCCCAATTGGTAAACGCCTGTTGCCCACCGAAAATCGGGAACTGCGTGGAAGGCGGCTAAGGTTTCTTGGGAGAGGGTGGGCGAGAGGATGGCAAGGCGGGGTTGGTCTTTTTCTCGGAGTTTTCGGCCTTCACGTTTGGCGGCTCGGAAGAGGGCTTCGCGATCGCTATTGAGTTTCCCGATACAGCGATTAATCTCGGTGATGTTTGCTGGGTTGCGAAAAGCCTCGAACAGGTAGCGATGACTGAGCATTCGCCCCAGTAGACCGAGAGATTGGCGATCGGCAGCGGTCGTTTCATGGGGAAGGAATTTGTGGGGAATGAAGAGGAGATCGGTTTCGCGGGTTTCGCTGATGATTTTGTGGCTGGGGTCTACGGTACCGAAAGGAGACAGGAGGAGATCGGTTTCGCGGGTTTCGCTGATGATTTTGTGGCTGGGGTCTACGGTACCGAAAGGAGACAGGAGGGCGGCGAAGTATTGTTTGGCGAATAAATCATGGCGAGTGCGGGTCATGGAGGTGGGCAGAGTCCGTTGGGTCTTAGCCCCATAGCATATAGTACAAACGCTCAACTCGTCGCCAATATGTCTTTTTTTGTTGGGGAAAGTGTCGCTGGCAAGTGGCTTTCAAGTCAGGGAGAGCGCCTGGGTGGGGAATGAAACGTACTGATTCAGCGATAAAGAACCCGAAAGAACCGGAAATGACTGCGCTCCAAGCCCGCCCGCGAATGAATGGTACCGATGGCGAATTCCAAAAGCTTTGCTGATGCCTATTTCATCTCTCAAGACCCTGAAATGGCTTCGCTCCAGACTCGCCCGCGAATGAATTGCGGGCTAATCGACAAAACCCATTAAAATGGGTTGAAAGGCATGTCCAGATAGCTTTCCAGCTTCCGCAGTCCATTTTAATGGACTTTGTCTAATAGCCCGTGATTCATCTACGGGCGGGCTGCAAACGAAGCCGAGCCAAGCGCTATAAGTTCGCCAACAGAATCATGAATCACGGGCAGGCTGCAAGCGAAGCCGATCCGAGCGCTCTGAATTCGCCACCGATATCATTCATCTACGGGCGGGCTGGGAGCGAGTCAGTTCCAGGGTTTGTGGGATCAACTAGAGCCGTTAATGTCGATTGGGTGAAATCGCGTTACCTCTTCTGTTGCCGAGTCAATAAACTCGGTACGCCAAGCTTTTGACTCGATACGCCGAGCTTTTAACTCGACATCCCAAGTTTTTAACTCGACATCCCAAGTTTTTAACTCGGCATCCCAAGCTTTTAACTCGACATCCCAAGCTTTTAACTCGGTACGCCAAGTTCATCAACTCGATCGCCCAAGCGATCAACGCGATGCTCCAAGTCCCTGAACTCGATCGCCCAAGCTTTTAACTCGACAGTTCTGCCAATTCACTGGAAACACCTGACTCTTTCCCACCCAAAACGATCGCCCAGCCCCCACAACTTAGGGACTGGGCGATCGCAAACTGGATATTCAATCTAGAGATTCGATCAAAAGCGTTGTCTGGGGTGGGAGAGACGGGGCGATCGCCCTCCCTAGATTAATCGTCCTGTTCCGCATCTGGTTCGGGGGCTTTCTCGGCCTCGGAGGCTTTGCCCTTCTCCTTCTTGTTGCTCCGGGCAAAGCGTTGTTCCATGTCTTTCATCAGCGGTTCCAGGCTCGCCCCTAGACCGCTGCTTTTGGCATAGCGGTAAATCGTGAGAGCATCTGTGTAGACTTCACTGCCGATCGCAATCTCTGTAGCATCAACCAGGGCATCGAGTTGGGCGATCGCCGCTGAAATGCCATAAAGCTGGCTATATAAGTCCAGGTTGCTTTTCATCTTGTCGAGGTCAAACGACCGGGGCAAAAAGCTTGAGTTTTGAGTGGCAATTTCTAACGCTTTGGTCACAAATGCCTGACTCTTGTCCCCCATTTTGGGCATCGTTTGCCGTTTTTCGGAAGGGATATCCTGTAAAAAGGGCAGCAGTTCGCGGATTTCGGCGAGTTTGGTGAGGATGCGATCGCGCGTTTCGGGGG
>JALOOP010000377.1 GCA_025454315.1 Oculatellaceae cyanobacterium Prado106 | reverse complement strand
CCCGTAACCAAGTGGAACGCCCAAATCGTCCGTCCCAGCAACACCGCCGAAATTGTCCGCAAAGCCTTCAAGGTCGCCCAAACGGAAAAACCCGGAGCCGTCCACATTGACCTCCCCGAAAATATCGCCGCTATGGCGGTCACAGGCAGCCCCCTCAAACTGGATGCCCGAGAAAAAGTCTATGCCTCCTTCCAGAGCATCGAACGCGCCGCTGAAGCCATTTCCCAGGCCAAAAATCCCATCATTCTGGTGGGCAATGGCGCTATTCGCGGCAAGGCCAGTGAAGTTTTAACGGCCTTCGCAACGCAGCTTAACATCCCGGTCGCCAATACCTTCATGGGCAAAGGCGTGATTCCCTATAGCCATCCTCTGGCGCTTTGGGCAGTGGGGTTGCAGCAGCGAGACTATGTAAGCTGTGGCTTTGACAACACCGATCTGGTGATTGCGGTGGGCTATGACCTGATCGAATATTCGCCCAAACGCTGGAATCCCGAAGGCACCACCCCGATTATTCATGTGGGGCAGACTCCGGCTGAGGTAGACAGTAGCTACATTCCCCTGGCAGAAGTCGTGGGCGATATTTCGGACTCGCTGTACGAAATTTTGAATCGGTGCGATCGCGCCAACCAACCACCTCCCTACGCCGTCGGCCTGCGCTCCGAGATTCTGGCCGACTATGAACAATACGCCCAGGACGATGGCTTCCCCATCAAACCCCAAAAGCTAATTTACGATTTGCGCCAGGTCATGGGGCCAGATGACATTGTAATTTCCGATGTCGGTGCCCACAAGATGTGGATGGCGCGGCACTACCACTGTGAGCGTCCCAATACTTGCCTGATTTCCAATGGCTTTGCGGCCATGGGCATTGCCATACCGGGGGCGATCGCCGCAAAATTAGTGGCTCCCGATCGCAAAGTCGTCGCGGTCACGGGCGACGGCGGCTTCATGATGAACAACCAGGAATTAGAAACCGCCCTGCGAGAAAAAACGCCCTTTGTCACGCTGATTTTCAACGATGGCGGCTATGGTCTAATCGAGTGGAAGCAACAAAACTACTTCGGCGAATCCCACTTTGTCCGCTTCTCCAACCCCGACTTTGTCAAATTTGCCGAAAGCATGGGGCTAAAAGGCTACCGAGTACAATCCTCCACCGACTTTGTCCCCATCCTCAAAGAAGCCCTTGCCCAATCGGTACCCACCGTCATCGATTGCCCCGTCGATTACCGGGAAAATCTGCGCTTCAGCCAAAAAGCTGGCGACCTAACCTGCGCTATCTAATCCCGAGTCCAAGCTCCAGATTCTCAAGAGAAAGACGGGGGTTGTCATGGATAAATTGGTGTGTGGTGGCACCGCCACACACCAATTTATTTCTAGATCAAGCAACGAACAAGATATCCGGTAAATCCAACGGGAATGCGAACTGTAGAATAGAGAAGAACAAAACCAGGTTCTGAGTCGAGGATTTATGTCCCTTCAAAAAATCATCCAAGAACTCCAAGAAATCCCTACAGACAAACTCGCAGAACTGTACGATGTGATTCACAACTTTCGCCTCAGCCTGGAAGCAAAAGCGCCATCGTCTCCGGGTACTGTCACCGGAAACACAGTCCCTGAGCCATGCTCTGACCAGGAGACAGTCGAACTATCACTGGTGGAATTCTTTCGGCGATCGCCCCTAGCAGAAGCATCTGAAGACCTTGATCTCACTCGTGATCAAAGCCTTTATGTCGATCGATGTCACTTGCAATAAGAAGGACTTTGTTCAACCTGGCGTAATGATCATTAACCCTTGGTCGCTCAGCAATACCCCCTCCCCATGAGTTCCCTTTTCTCACTTCTAGAAAAAATCAAAGCTAAACCCGGACTTTACATCGGCAAAGCCTCCATCACCGATTTGCGAATGTTTATTCTGGGCTATCGCTTCGCCCGTTCCGAACTTAACCAACCCCACACTGAAGCCGAAACCGACTTCTACAAAAACTTCCAACCCTGGCTGCAAACTCGCCTCAACCTCCGCACCTCTAAGGGTTGGGACAAAATCATTCTGTTTACGGTTGCCAACGAAACCCAAGCCTTTGACTACTTTTTTCAACTCCTCGCAGAATTCCAACAGCGCAATCCTAATGAGGACGTTGATCCGCTAAAACTTGATTTAGATAGGCTGGTGGGCGATCGCAAAACCGCATAGCATCTTCCCTGTCCCTCATCTCAGACAGACAAAACGCCATCTAATGATTTCAGTAAGCCAGATGATAGGTATTACTCCCCTGATCCGGGAGCAACACTAGTTTTTGCTGAATGACATCTGGCTGTAACCCTAATTCTTCAAGCGGAATAACGCCTAACAAGGGATCTTCGCTTCCCGGCAATTCGATGCAGGTAAACTCTCCCTGACGACCCAAGAGGGTGAGACGAGCCAGTTTGAATAACCGGGCTTTACTTAGCCCTATCGCTGTTTTGACATCGATTTCGCCCGCTAAAGGTAATTCCAGTTCCGCAATCATGGACGCGGGCAGACAAAGACGAGTTGCACTAGTATCTACCAGGACATTCTCTAGTGTGAGCGATCGCACCTCCTCAGATGGAATAAAACCTCGCTCAGCCAAAATTGCATCGACTAAGTTGGTGACAGTCAGTGTTGTTGTGACGATTCCCCTGTCCTGCTTTGCTATCATCTTGCCCTCTTGATAGAGTGCGTTCCCAGTGTATCGCTCTCTGTATTTGAGTTTAGCAGCCCCTGAAGCGAACAGCATCCGCCTCGAATTCTGAACTTAAAACAGCAGAGGGAAGCGATATCATTTCGCTTCCCTCTGTGCCTGAAAAGTGCTTGTGTGAACAATGAATCTCAGAGCGAGGAGGAATTGCTGAATAACTCAATGAAATCTCATTGTCCTGTGGAGTAGGCATCTTGCCTGCTTGGGATTAACAATGAAAAATCCTAGACCGATTCAGCAAAGCCTCTTATTCAGCAACGCCTCTTAGAACGAGGGCTGGTGGCGGATCAGGCTCAAGAATTCTTCGCGGGTTTTGGATTCTTGGAACACGCCCAGCATGGCACTGGTGACCGTCCAAGAACCGGGTTTTTGCACACCGCGCATCACCATACACATGTGGCTGGCTTCCATGACCACTGCAACGCCTTGGGGTTCTAGAATTTCTTGAACCGCTTCGGCAATTTGGCGAGTGAGGCGTTCTTGCACCTGGAGACGACGGCTAAACATTTCCACAATGCGAGCCAGTTTGCTTAAACCCACGACCTTTTGGTTGGGGATATAGGCGACATGGACTCTGCCCATAAACGGCAGCATGTGGTGTTCACAGAGACTAAAGGCACTGATGTCCCGGACTAACACCATTTCATTGTGGCCTTCGTCAAAAATGGCTCCGTTGACCAATTCCTCCAGGGATTGGTTGTAGCCACTGGTGAGAAAACGCATGGCCTCAGCGACTCGCTTGGGGGTTTTTAACAAGCCTTCCCGTTCAGGATCTTCGCCCACACCCAAAAGCATGGTGCGAACGGCTTCCATCATTTGTTCCTGGGAAACTTCGGGTTCAGGTTCTACCTCGGGGTGGTGGTAGGAGGTGGTACGATCGGGACGAGAAGGCACACGAGGGGTTGCGTCACTGGTCGCGATCGCATCTTGAACCAAACTGTTGTTGATACCGTTCACTTTGCTGGTACCATTAACGTTCGTGTTTCCGTTACTGCTGCCGTTTATTCCGTTAGAAGAAGCAATAGTCATGATAAGGAAGAAATCTCCAAAAAGTAGTGCGGTGGTTAAGTCGCAGAAAGGGTAAAACCCTGAAAACTGTGCAAGGCGGTGAGATGCCTGCAAGCCGATTCACTCATGAGGTCAATGAACGCGATCGAATCTAGATCTGCGACGGTTAGAGCGCTCCTGCACTGGGCGTGAGCGTTAACTCTTCGATGGTGGCCTGGGGTGGAAGCAGGGCGACATGAAGAATAGACTGGGCGATCGTCTCGGGTGTCAGCATCCGAGAGCGATCGAAGCTGGGCATCGTGTCGCTTTCCCAAATGGGAGTGTTGACTGCTCCGGGAGAAATCGTCACCACACGGATACCGTGGGCGCGTTCTTCGGCAGCGAGAACTTTTGACAACGAAACAAGTCCGGCTTTGCTGACACTGTAGGCTCCCCATTCGGGGAAGGCTTGATGGGCGGCGATCGAAGCGATGTTGATGATGGTGCCGCTTTGGCGATCGCGCATCCCCGGCACAACGGCCTGAATACATTGGAGAACACTGGTTAAATTCAGGTTAATCACCTGTTGCCACACCTCTAGCGATGTGGACTGGAGGTCGCCGGTTAGCCCCATTCCTGCGTTGTTGACCAGGATATCGATAGAGCCATCCTGGCTAAAGTCTTGGACGATCGCTGCCATTTTGCTACGCACCTGATCGACCTGCGACAGATCGAGGGGATAGACTTTGGCTTTGCCGCCGAGCGATCGCACTTCAGCCGCCACGGATTCTAGTTTGGGTTGCGATCGACTGACCAATGCCAGTTCGATGCCAGCCTCAGCAAAAATGAGAGCCGTTGCTCTTCCGATTCCACTACTCGCGCCCGTAATCAGGGCACGATGTTGATTTGAACTTGTCATGCAAAAGATTAAGAAGGTGCCAAGATCGACAGGGTTTTCAGGCAAACAGGTTGAACAGTCTGGAGAACAGACGGCTCAACGGGAGAGGGAGAGCATTTGGCTCTCAGGAAATTGTCAAAAAATCTTTTATAGGGAATGGCCAGTGATCGGCAGGGTACCCGTGGAAAGAACGCAAAGAAGCTAAACAGCGACGGCTCATCATGCAACAGCCGATATCGAGGAACTGTTTACTTGGAGTTAGGGTTCATCAGACATAACCGCTTAAGCTGGGAAGCTGTCTGTGCGGGATGGAAAGCGGTACAGGATGGATCTGTAAAGGATAGATCTGTACGCGGTGGGTTTGTGAGAAATAGCAGTCTATGTAAAATAGCAGTCTATTCACAAAAAACAGTCCTTGCGGGTTCGGCGGTAAGAGCAAAAAAAATCAGCGGTGAGTCATGATTGTTCAGCCTTGATCTGCGAGTCTGTGAAGATGTACAAACCAGCGGCTTTTTAAATCATTTTGCCATGCCTTGCTAGGGAAGGCAGTTGTTTTCTAATGAAGCCTTTCGTTAAGCAAGCCTTAACCCAGGCGACTCCCAAGGAAACTGGGAAGAAAACTTAAAACAATATGAACAATTGTTACTTTGCAATTATAGCACTGTGAAAGTCAGGGATTAAAAAATCCGAGAATTTTCTAATGACAAAAATCTGAGAAATTCTGGGAAAGAGAGTGGGTTTTGTTGGGAAACACAGATGCACGCAGATAAACACAGATGAATATAGATGAAATTTGATGGAGTTGAATGGGGTTTAGGATGGTTTGCTGGGTGATTCCTAGGAATGGTTGTGGGTTGCGATCGCCCACAATTCAAAAAGCTCTGGGGCAATCCATAGGCAATTTATAGATGATCCATCGACAATCCATTGGGAAATCATTGAGGCATTGCTCAACCATCACTTTTGTGGGATTGGGGTTTTGCCTATCCTAGAGTGCGAACTGGCCAAAGCCTATTTCAGCATGGAGTAATTCTATTTTGACGGCCATCGCAGGACGGTTCACAGGCAAGAACCGGAAGCAAAATCATTGAAGCATCCAGCCATGCCATCATCCCTATCTCTAGACTTCGCTGACCAGAATCCATCTGGATTCAAAGATTCAACAGATCAAAATCGTTTCGCGGTTCTCCTTCCCAAGCCATTTCAAAGATGGGGATGATGCCCTAACGAATTCCACTCGATTAGCAGGCTCATCCCAACATCGGTTGAACAATTTCAAGCCGTGACTTTGTTAAACCGCGACTTCGTTAAGCCGAGATTTTGTTAAACTGCGACTTCCTCGAATTTGCCGATTTGGCGAAACTTTTGGTAGCGCAGATCGCGGCGCTGTTGGCGGCTGAGTTGACTGAGTGCGTCAATGTTGTCGATCAGGGCTTGTTTGAGGGTGGCTGCGGTGTGGATTGGGTCGGCATGGGCACCGCCGACGGGTTCGGGCAAAATTTGGTCGAGGATGCCTAGATTTTTGAGATCGGTGGCCGTAATTTTTAGAGCTTCAGCGGCTTGGGGGGATTTGCCTGCGTCTTTCCAGAGAATGGCGGCACAGGCTTCGGGGCTGGCCACGGTGTAAACGGAATGCTCGAACATCATCAGCCGATCGCCCACTCCAATCCCGAGCGCTCCACCAGAACCGCCTTCACCAATCACGGTACAGATAATCGGCACATCCAAGCGGAACATTTCCCGCAGGTTATAGGCGATCGCTTCTCCTTGTCCCAACCGTTCTGCCTCCAGCCCCGCATAGGCTCCCGGCGTATCAATGAAGGTGAGAATCGGCATCCCAAATCGATTGGCGTGATCCATCAGCCGCATCGCTTTGCGGTAGCCACCAGGAGAAGCCATGCCAAAGTTGCGCGACACATTGTCTTTGGTGTCTCGGCCTTTTTGGTGACCGAGCATGACCACGGGACGACCTTCTAAACGGGCAATACCGCCGACGAGGGCGCGATCGTCAATGCCAGTGCTGCGATCGCCATGTAGTTCCACCCATTCATCGGTCATTGCCTGGATATAGTCTAGGGTGCTGGGGCGGCGGGGATGGCGCGCCACTTGCAGCCGCTGGGACGGCGTTAGACTACTAAAGATTTCTTGTCGCAGTTGCACTGCCCGCGCCTCCAGTAAGGAGATCTGGTCAGATACATCGACATCATTCTCTTCGGCCAGTTCCCGAATCTGGGCAATTCGGGCATCTAGCTCAACTAAAGGTTTTTCAAAATCCAGGAGAATTGGTTTCTTTTCGGGAGTGGCCATGGTTTAAAGGAGGTAGACCCGGCTGGCAGCAGGGCGATGGAAGAGCAACAGAATATCAGAGCAACCAGACCTTGTAGCCTGCATTACCCATCTCTCACCCTCATCGTATGATACCTTGCCTCTTGACATGGCGGAAGGGCGGGGAGGGGAAAAGGGGAAGGGGAAGGGGAAGGGGGAAGGGGGAAAGGGGAAGGGGGAAAGGCGAAAGGGTGTCCATGAGATATCAAAGCGTACTCTGGGATGATCTCAATCAACTAGAGATATTCAGAGTTTTTCCTAAGTCATCCAAGAAGGACTCCGCAATAGTCCACAGATATCAGTCCACAGATATCAGTCCACGAATATCACAAAATATCACTGTCCTATCCTTGAACCTTTCCCCTTTCCCCTTTCCCCTTCCCCCCCCTACTCCCCACTCCCCACTCCCTATTCCCTATTCCCCCAATCCAAGGAGGTTCTATGACAGACGGTGGACGCAATGCTCGGCAGGCGAGGAATCTTGGGGTTTTTCGTGCGGCGGGGCGGATTGATTTGATTAATGATGCTTTGACGGTAGGGGAAGGGGCGGACTGGTTTCGGTTTCGGGTGCGGGGGAATCGGCTGCGGTTTGGGTCGATCGCCTTTGTGGATAGGAATACGGCGGCGAATCAAGGGGGAGCGGGGTTGCCGGGGACGCGGGTGAATGTGTTTTCGGCGCGAAATTTGCGGGAGTCGCCCGATCGGGTGCAGCGGTTTCGGCGGTTTCCGGCGCAGTTGGTGCCGCAGGGGATTGGGTTTGTGGGGTTTCGGGTGCTGAAGCCTGGAATTTATTTTGTCCGAGTCAGCAGTCGTCCGGCAGCGCTGGCTCAGGAATTGAACTATTCGTTGGAGATTCGGGGCTATGAGTCTATCTAAAAGGTCAAAGGAGAGGGTCGAAAGATAAAAAGAGACGGTCGAAAGAATGAGTCGAAAAGATTAAAGGAGAGGGTCGAGGAGATTTTTGAGGAGATGGTTTAGGTGTTTCATTGCGATCGCCATCTCAACACAAAATCTTGCTGTATGCACCCTAGTTTGGGTTGTTCCTCCCTCCGAGATTTCGCGCCCCCCAGCCCCCAACTTTGGGGGAGCCGAACCTTCATTGACGATATTCAGGGGCTTCGATCAGGGGCTTCGATGGCGATCGCAACGGTTCGGCGATCGCAGTTGTATCATCGAGACATCAGCGTTCTGTACTTTAACGCTTTGTCATTCACCATTTATGCGCCCCATCTACCTGGACTGTCATGCCACGACTCCGCTCGACCCCCGAGTGCTGGCTGCCATGCTGCCCTTCTTCACCGAGCATTTTGGCAATCCGGCCAGCGTGACCCATCAGTATGGCTGGGAAGCAGAAGCCGCTGTCCAACAGGCCAGAGAGGCGATCGCCACCAGTATCCAAGCCACCCCGGAAGAAATTGTCTTCACCAGCGGAGCTACCGAGGCTAACAATCTGGCGATCAAAGGGGTGGCAGAAGCCTACCATGCCAAAGGTCGTCACCTGATTACGCTTCAGACTGAACATCGGGCTGTCCTCGATCCCTATCGCTATTTGGAATCTCTGGGATTTGAGGTGACGATTCTGCCTGTCCAATCGGATGGACTGCTGGATTTAGACAAGTTAGAGCAGTCGTTTCGACCCGATACGATTTTGGTGTCGGTGATGGCTGCCAATAATGAGATTGGCGTATTGCAGCTTTTGGCGGAAATTGGGGCAATGTGTCGCGATCGCCAAATTCTATTCCATACCGATGCAGCTCAGGCGATCGGCAAAATTCCCCTGGATGTTGAGGCTTTGTCGATTGACTTGATGTCGCTGACCGCGCACAAAGTGTATGGACCTAAAGGCATTGGTGCCCTCTATGTGCGGCGCAGAAATCCCCGAGTGCGATTGGCAGCTCAGCTTCATGGCGGTGGTCATGAGCGGGGAATGCGATCGGGCACTTTGTATACGCCGCAGATTGTGGGCTTTGGGCAGGCGGTGGCGGTGGG
>JALOOP010000376.1 GCA_025454315.1 Oculatellaceae cyanobacterium Prado106 | reverse complement strand
TCATGGGGGTGCCTTTTTGTTGTCGTAAACATCAGACTATCCCTATGAGTCCCTCTAGAGCAACCTTCTAGGTGATGCACTTCAGATTTGAATTGGCCGGTTTATAGAAAAGGTTAGATCCCCTACCCATTCACCCATCCACTCATCCACCCATCCACTCATCCACTCATCCACCTATTCACTCCCCACTCCCCACTCCCCACTCCCCCAACTATAAAATGCATCCTCGATTAGACTCCGATCTTCTCAATGTGCTGAAAACGGCGATCGCACTCCTTGAGCTTCCTGTGGATCATCCTTGGCGGCGGGATGTAGAGGCGATCGAACAGTATGTGGCGTCTTCTAGCTTTCGGATTGCGGTGTTTGCGCCGTTTAATTATGGGAAATCTACGCTGCTGAATGCGCTTTTGGGGGAGAAGGCGCTGCCGATTGGATTGATTCCGACGACTGGAGCGGCAATTACGGTGAAGTATGGTGACACCTTATCGACGCAGATTCGGTTGGTGGATGGGACGGTGGTAGACGAAACGGGGACTGATGTGCTGGAGCGCTATGCTGTTTTGGATGATCAGCGGCAGATGAATCAGAATGTGTCGGCGGTTGAGGTGCGCTGTCCCCATCCTTTTCTACAAACGGGCGTTGAGTTGATGGATTTGCCGGGGACGGACGATCGCGAGGCTCAAGATGCACTGGTCAAGCAGCAGTTGCTGACGGCGAATCTGATTGTGCAGGTGCTGGATGCTCGGAAACTGATGACGTTGCAGGAGCGGGAAAATCTGCGGGATTGGTTGCTGAATCGTGGCATTGAAACGGTTCTTTTTGTGGTGAATTTTCTGAATTTGTTGGAGCCGGATGACCAAAAACAGGTGATGAATCGGCTACGGTTTGTAGCGGAGAGCTTTCGGTCAAAGCTGCCGACTGGGGTGAGCAATCTCTATCGAGTCGATGCTTTGCCTGCGCTGAGAGCCAGGTTGAAAGGGGATATGGCGGCGGCACAATCGACAGGGTTGCCGATGCTGGAGTCCGCTTTGCAAACCATTGTGCGATCGCATCTCGAATCCGCATCCTCCGCATCCTCTCCCCAGTCTTCGGCGATGCCCTCTGAGCGGGTGAAGGCGATCGCTCGTCCGATTCAACAGGCTTTGCAAGGAAAGATTGAGGCGATCGCCGCTGACCTGACCGAATCGGATCAATCGTACACTCAAAGGCTAGAAATTCAACAAAAAGCTCAAGGACTGCTGAAACAAGGATTTACAACCAGTGTCAACCAGTTGAGAGACTGGTTATCGCCTGCTCAACTGATTGCAGAGTACGAAGCTAGCGCAATCAATGCGCTGCGAGAGTTTGAGTTTGAGACTTGGGGCACGGATGGGCTGCGAGCGGATTGGCTTCGCAAAAAGCAAGCGGTGACGGAATGGGTGTACAAAGCCTGTGAGTTTTTTGATCATCCTCGTCCTGCGGATCTGTGGGTGGCATTTCCATCTGATCCAGAGGTGGTTTTGCCGAATATTCCAAAGCAGCCCGGTTCAGGTTCGTCAAGTTCCAGTTCAACGGGCGATGCGGCTCCAGTGGCGATCGCGACCGGATTAGGTTGGGTCTTGGGTGGCCCCATTGGAGCCGCAGTGTTAGGCGGTGCCAGCTACATCTTGAAGAACACTGAATTGAATAAGGGCGATCGCACAGACTTCGTTAGCCCTGAATCCCAGATGGAGCAAATCAACCAGGCTTATTGCGATGCCGCACAGCAGTATCTCAGACAATTTAGCAGCATGGCTTTAACTGCCTTGACCCAGTATGAAACTGAAGCAGCTAAAGTTTTTCGATTTGAGCAGTGTCCTGCTCCTGTTGATAGTTCAGCCCAGCAATATCAACTACAATTGCTTCAAAATGTTCTAGAAAGCATCACAACTTTATCTCAGTAGAGTGTAACCTTAGCGGGAAAAGCAGCGTCCATCCCGTTTGGAATTACGCTTGAGCCACGCAATCTAAAATCTTTTTCCCGATCGCCGCATGTTCGGGGCAATCCACCAAGCCAGAATCGAGCAGAACAACGCCAAACAAAATCGCCCAGCCTCTGGCACGGGTCAAAGTGGCTTCAGAAATTTGCCCATAGGTAGCGATCGCCCGTTGCCTCAAATCACGCTCAGGAAATAAACTCCACAAAGCCGCGAGGTCTGTAGCGCGATCGCCCACGGCCAAATCTCCCCAGTCCAGCACTCCGGTGATGCTCTCGGAATCGACCAGGATATTATGCGGATGCAGATCGCCGTGAATCCAGGTAGGAATAAGGCGAATTAGGCGAACGCCGAGTTGCCAAAATCGAGCGGAATGTCTTGCAATCGTCCAGGCCCGATCGCCCGAATTGCTTCCTTGAGCGCCACATCTCCGGTGTAGAGGGCTTTGCCAACAATCACGCCCGTAACGCCGATCGGTTCCAGGGCTAACAGACTGAGCAGATCGGTGACCGAACTGACTCCACCTGAAGCAATCACTGGAATCGTCAAAGATTCAGCTAGCTCTCGGAGGGCAGCTTGGTTGGGGCCTTGCAGGGTGCCGTCGCGGTGGATGTCGGTGTAGATGATGGCGGCGGCTCCATGGTCGGCCATGCGTTGAGCTAGGGCGACGGCTTCCACCTCGGAGGTTTCGAGCCAGCCACGGGTGGCGACTTTGCCGTTGCGGGCATCGATGCCGACAACGATTTGGCCGGGGAAGTCGGCGCAGAGTTCGGCGACTAGTACCGGGTTTTCGACGGCGATTGTTCCCAGAATCACCCGACGAACGCCCAGGGAAAGGAGATCGGCGACACTTTGGCGATCGCGCAACCCACCGCCGACCTGGACGGGCACCGAGACTGAACGGACGATGGAGGCGATCGCAGCTTGATTGACGGGATGCCCCACCTTAGCTCCATCGAGATCGACCAGGTGCAGCCAGGAGGCACCCTGGTCTACCCATTGCTGAGCTATGACGACCGGATCTTCGGCAAACACCTGGGACTGGGCATAGTCGCCCTGGTAGAGCCGCACACAGCGACCGTCGAGTAAATCAATGGCAGGAATGACATCCATGGGCAAACATCACCGAAAGAACTACAAAGATAAAGGGATGGCTAGCTGAATTTCGCTAGACCGAGTCTTAGAAATTGTAATCAAATTTGAACCCCTGTTACCGTCTGAAATGGAATGGGTACACTCTCTGCGACATTGCTGATGGGTTAGATTATTTCATCTGTACGGAGATTTTTATGACAAGTCCTAGTTCGACTGGCGCTGACAAGAAGATGGTGGCTGGAATTTGCGGTATCTTGATTGGCGCTTTGGGCGTTCACAAGTTCATTTTGGGCTACAACACCGAAGGCATTATTATGCTGCTGGTTTCGATCCTGTCCTGTGGCATTGCCGCTCCCATCATGGGGATCATTGGCCTGGTGGAAGGCATTATCTATCTGACCAAGACTGATGATGAATTTGTCAACCTCTACATTACCAGCAAGAAGGGTTGGTTCTAGTCCAGGTTAATAATTCTGAGATTGCATATGGAGCGTTCTATGCCCCAAAGTCTTAGCTCAACTGCACAACGAGTTCGCTACGGGGTTTTGGGGTTGGCGATCGCACCTCTTCTGGGCAGTTTTTTCTATGGCCAAGGATACCATGTCCCGTTTTGGGGATGCCCGATTCGTCAGTTTACGGGTGTCCCCTGTCCTGCATGTGGCATGACCCGGTCGTTTACCGCGATCGCCCAAGGTCACCTCGATCAGGCGTTTGGCTACCACGGGTTTGGCCCAGTTTTGTTTGTCGGGTGTGGGGTGGCGATCGTGCATCTCACTTTGGAGCTTTGGACAGGTCGCTCCATTGCTACGGTTTATACCCGGTTGGGGCGATCGCCACAGGTACAGTTCACAGGATTGGCATTATTTCTCGGTTATTATGGATGGCGATTGGGGCTATTGTTCGCTTCAGGTCAGTTGCAGGAAGCGGTGTGGCGATCGCCCCTCGGTCATCTCCTAGGATTTTCTTAAACCCCAAATTCTGATTCATTGCTCGTCTCTTTCTATTCAACCGCAGAGACGCAGAGACGCAGAGGGAGGAAGAGGAAAGGGGAAAGGGAAAAGGCGAAAGGTTTATTGGAGCAGATTAAATTTTGCCCCCATCCCCCATCCCCCCATCTCCCCTACTCCCTACTCCCTACTCCCCACTCCCCACTCCCCACTCCCCACTCCCCACTCCCCACTCCCTTCCCCCATGCTAAAACGAAAACCCTTGGCGCTGATTCTTTTCGCTCTGGCTGGTGCGGGCTATTTTGATGTGTTTTCGCAGATTTCGGCAGAGCCATTTTTGAAGGGATACTTGGCCGTGGTGCCGATTCAGGTGGGGGTTTTGCTATATTTCTTTTGGACAGGACGATTAACGCCCTCGTCCAAGAAAGCTCACGATTAACAAAGACAAGACCTACTCGAACAACCAACCCAAAATCAAACCCAGGTTCAAATTCAGATCATTGGCAAAGGAAGGAACGGGCAGGAGTTGCTCGGATTGATCAAAGACTTGAGTTTGTTGCTTGGGAAGATAGACGAAAACCGTTTGCTCATCCGGGTCAATCAGCCATCCCATTTGAGTCCCATGATCTAGACTGTGCAGAATATTTTTGGTGACTTTGGTTTGGCTTTGATCGGGGGAAAGAATTTCGATCGTCCAGTCTGGTGCAATGGGAAAGGCATTGGCGATCGCGCCGTCGGGATCGCGGGGAATCCGCTGCCAGGTGACAACGGCAATATCGGGAACCGTCGATCGCCCCCCAAAGGTACAGCGCAGTTCTGAAAACGCTCGGGCAATTTGTCGAGGTTTTAGAACGCTGTTAATTGCAGCGGAAAACTCCGTTTGAATTGTGCTGTACTTTCCCTGGGGTATGGGTTTCTGGATGATTTGCCCATCGACATATTCGCTGGCAGGCTTTGTTTCTGGC
This sequence comes from Oculatellaceae cyanobacterium Prado106, assembly GCA_025454315.1. Taxonomy (GTDB): domain Bacteria; phylum Cyanobacteriota; class Cyanobacteriia; order Elainellales; family Elainellaceae; genus Prado106. The sequence continues at coordinate 2,441 of JALOOP010000376.1, read as the reverse complement.
AGCTTCAGGAATTCTTCTAGGGGAATGGGTTTAGCAGGAGACTGTACCATATCCAAACTCTGAGGATGGGCGTTGAGGGAGAATTGATATTATTCTAGTACTCGTGAAGTTGAAGAAATTACATTTTGGTCGGGCAAGTAATACCGAATCGGGTTTGGCGATCGGTCGCATTGCTCAATTCAAGTGTTCTCGATTTAAGAAGGGGCGAAGGGGTTGTGTCTGAGTACAAATTTACCGAATTCGCCGGATTGAAGGATAATTCTACTTTCGCTTTGCTGCAAGAACGACATCCTGATCTGAGCCAAGCGGATATTGAATGGGCACTGACCCATCCGTATCAGATTTTCACATTATGGAAAGCCTCTCAATTAGTGGGTGTGGCGGGTGTCCATGTTTATCCCCATTTGTCCGACACAAAGCGAGCCTGGATTCATGATTGGGGCACGATGGACAACTCAAAGGACAACCCAGAATCTTTTGGGCTTAAGTCAGTGCTGATAACCAACCTCCGCAATCAATGTCTCAGCGCTCAATGCTCCGAGCTTGCAATTCATGTCCCTGTGGACAATGCGATCGAGAATCAGTTTTTCCTTCAAGAGGCTGGGCAACCTTTTGCATTGGTCTACCAGTGGACAAGTTCCTCCTGGCTGCAAATCTCTGAACAGCAACTCGCTGAACAGCAAATCTCTGAACAAACTGTCCCTAACACTCATTTTCAATGTAGAGAACTGAAAACACTGGAGGACGTTGCATCAGGATTACCACTGCTCAAACATTTTCATCCAATGGTTACACAAGCTACGCTGACGGATGCAATAGGACATGCAATTGGAAAAAACTATCGAGTGTTTGGACCCTGGGTGAATGAGCAACTTTGTAGCATTGCCACTTTGATTCACTATCCCCATCTCAAAAATGGACTGTGTGTTTGGCTCCAGGATGGGATGACTTTGCCAACAAAACAATACAAAGAAACCGCCTCAAGTTTATTTAGCTATGTTATGAACGCTTGCTTTAGGTCAGGAAGCCCGACGGTTACGGTTCACGCCAAGGTGAGTAACAAGCGAATTCATCGATTTTACGAAGCAGCAGGTGGGCAGCGCATTGCCAATGCTTATAAGTGGAGAACAATTCCCTGATTGTCTCCCCATATTCTTAGCTCCCCATATTCTTAATTGGGTTTAGGCAAAGCCTACTGGAAGGGTTTGAATTGACCGCCCAATCCTTGGACGATCGCCTCTGTGTTAGCTTTCAGCATTTTTTGGTAGGTGTCTCCGGCTGAACCCGGTTCGCCTAAACCATCGGCAAAAAGCTCCTTGTCGGAGACTTGGACATTGGCTTCTTTGGCGACGGTTTCGATCAGGGCGGGATTAATCGAGGTTTCGGCAAAGACGGTGGGAACTCCGGAGGCTCGGACGCTTTCGACTAGGGTTCTGACGCGATCGGCGGAGGGTTTTTGGTCGGTGCTGATGCCGCCTAGCGCTTCTTCGATGGGGATGCCGTAAGCGGTGGCGAAGTAGCCTAGCGCATCATGGGTGGTGACGAGCTTGCGGGCGTTGGCTGGGATGGTGGCCACTTGAGCCTTGATCCAGGAATCCAACTGGGTCAGTTCGCGGGTAACTCTTTGGGTATTTTCGGTGTAAACCGCAGCCTGGTCGGGCACCGCTTTCGATAAGTTCTCGCGAATCACTTCAGCAATTCTCACCCCGTTTTGGGCATTGTGCCAGACATGGGGATCGGGTTCGAGTTCGCCTTCTGCTTTTGCTCCTTCTGCCTTTTCGCCTTCGTGGGCATGGTCATGATCATGGTCATGAGCTTCGGCTTCAGCTTCGGCTTCGCCAGCGTGGTCATGGTCATGCACTCCCATCAGCGGATCGGGGACGGCGACTTCATCTACGGCAATTTTGGGCGCGCTGTTGGGGCTAGACTGGATCAGTTTGATCAAGCCGGGTTCAAAGTTGTAGCCGCCGTAGAGAATGAGCTGGGCGGTTTCGATCGCCTTTGCATCCGCAGGCGTGGGCTGATACACATGCGGGTCAACCCCGCCCTGCATAAGGCATTGCAGGTTGACGGTATCGGCAGCAATTTGCCGGGTCAGGTCACAAAGAATGGTATGGGTGGCCACCACTAGCGGTTTGTTGGGATCAACAGCGGTTGTCCCAGCGATCGTCGAATCGGACGAGGTTTGACCCTGGGACGTGGACTGCGGCGCGGGCGCACAGCTTGCCAAGCCCGCCATCACTGCAAAGACCGCGATGCGCTTAAGCGTTAGACCCAATCCCATGTTCAGTACCTCCAAGTTCCGTCATTGAGGGTGATAACGATTCTCATCCCCGTATTGTATGGGTGCGAATTGAAAAAGCTGTGGGTAAGATGAAGTCGCCTAAAAGAGCGAAAGTCGAGCAGGAGAATAGTATTGTGAGATTACCAAGCCTTACAAA
>JALOOP010000032.1 GCA_025454315.1 Oculatellaceae cyanobacterium Prado106 | reverse complement strand
GCCTCTACCCTCCAGGCAACTGATCGGGATCAAATCCCTGCGATCGCAAAAATGCTTCCAGTTGCTCTCGGCGTTGTTGTTCAGTTTCGGCGCGTTGTCTTTCAGTTTCGGCGCGTTGTCGTTCACGTTCTTTTTGCTGCCGTTCCACTTCGGCTTCGCTGAGGTGGCGATCGCCCCGTTCATCAAACCAGGCCAACTGCTCCTGCGGCAGATTGCCCACCATCCCTTGACATCGCCCAATTCCTAAACCAACCTCCGCCATCCAGTATGGCTCTCCTAGCTGCAACCGATAGCTGCCCTGAATCAGCTTATACACCTCAAACGGCTCATGGCCATCCCGCTGCCAAAACTCTGGATTGTAAATCACGTAATACAACACACCCAGTTTGGCGTAAAGCTCCAGCTTCGCGTCGTATTCCCCACCCGGCTGATGCGACACCATCTCCAGCGCCAACATCGGCACCACGCCGCCTTCTTCCCACACCACATAGCTGCGGCGCGACTTGCCCCCCTTCTTGCGCTCTACTCCAAGACTTAAAAAGGCATCGGGTACCACAGGCGCTCGTGGGTTTGTACCCGTGGTATGGTACACCGCCATATCTACCCCAAAGTACCAATCCAGCCGATCTGCCCAGAGCGAATTCAGCAGAAACAGCAGCACATTGGGCAATAGATTTTGGTCTTCGTTATCCACAGGAATATCGTCAGAACAAGGTAGTTCCTCGCTAGAAGGCAAGTGTTGGAGTTCGATGGGTAACATGGCGATCGCTCCATTCGGTGGCTTCATTATAGGCGATCGCACTGAAAGCGTTACGGGGAGAGGGGCGATCGCGCCTATCCACAACATCTTAGGTCACAGCATAGCCCGTACAGGGGCGGACTATTTAGCAAGGAACGTCTTTCAAGAATTGCCCCAAATCCACATTCCCGCCGCTAATAATGACTCCAACTCGCTGACCCGGAGCCTGCACAACCCCTTCTAGCAATGCGGTCGCAGCCAACACGCCCGTGGGTTCCACGACGATCTTGAGCCGTTCCCAGAGGAAGAACAGGGTACGGAGCAGGGCTGTGTCTGGAACCGTCACCATGTCATGAACATAGTGGAGGACGAGGGGGAAGGTGTATTGTCCCAAGCTAGCGGTACGAGCACCATCGGCGATCGTGTCTGGGTTATGCACAGTGTGTAGGGTTTTACTGTGAAACGATCGGGTGGCATCATCGCCTTTTTCCGGTTCAACGCCAATGATGCGGCAGTGGGGAGCGCGGGAGTGGGTGGCGATCGCACATCCCGACAACAGCCCCCCGCCGCCACAGCACACTAGCAAAATATCTAATTCGCCGACTTCTTCTAACAGTTCCAGGGCAGCGGTTCCCTGTCCGGCAATGATGTGGGGATGGTCGAACGGGGGAATAAGAGTTGTACCTTGTTCGGCTGCGATTTGTTGGCCGATGACTTCACGGGCGATGGAGTGGCGATCGTAGAGGACAACCTCAGCCCCATAGTCTCGGGTGGCGGCCAGTTTCACGGCAGGCGCATCCTGGGGCATGACGATTGTGGTGGGAATGCCAAGTAAATGACCTGCGAGTGCGATGCCCTGGGCATGGTTCCCCGAAGAATAGGCCACGACACCCCGTTGTTTCTGATCCGCTGAAAGCTGGCACAAAGCATTGTAGGCTCCCCGAAATTTGAAGGAGCCTGTCCGTTGGAAATTTTCGCACTTAAAAAACACCTGACTTTGCGTCTGACGATTGATCGTGCGACTCGTCAAAACAGGCGTGCGGTTTGCCTGACCCGCAAGCCTGACCGCAGCAGCTACAATCTCGGCCTCAGTCACGGATGATACAGCATCTATCACAGAGATCCTTGGAAAAGTCCTTGCACAAAAGTCCTTGGAAAAGAGTCCTTGGGGTGCTTCGCTGAAGCAGGTTCTCAATTACTCAAGGGGCACTAGTCAAAGTGAACTAGTTCAGCCCAGACTCAATTTGGTTGAGGGGAACGAAGCATTCGCGGGGGAGCAACACGGGTTTATTGGTGAAGATCAGCTTGCCGCGATGGGTGTTGCGATCGATCGCCACGCCCAAAGGCTGCTGGGTTTCTTCAGGATGAACCTCGTAGTAAGTCCGGTAGAGTTGTCGAGCCGTTTGCAAAATCGTAGGGTCAAGTAGCGCAGAAAAATCCATTGGTTCAATGGGGGAAGTGGACTGGGTTTCTGGGGTTGGAGTGTATACCATTTCCGATGCCTGATTTTGTACTGCTAGACTCTAATTGATTTTTCCATTTCCATCAAGAGTCGAAAGATTATTTATAGATTCTTTAGGGAGTGGGGAGTAGGGATTAGGAGATAGGCGAAGGGGGAAAGGGAAAAGGGGAAAGGGGTTATATGGAAAGAACCTTGGAAATAGACCCTGATCCAGTATTCAAAGATTCAGTATTCAAAAAGATTTCCCTTGCCCTTTCCAGATTAACTCCACGAAATACCCTAAGTTCCTCCCTATCCACTCTCCGATCCAACTCCACCAAATAACCGAGGATCTCCCCTTTTACCTTTCCCCTTTCCCCTTTCCCCTTCTTCTCCCCTCTGCGTCTCTGCGCCTCTGCGGTTCATCCCTTCCTAAAGTGCCTCTAACAACGCATCTCCCATGGCCTGACAGCCCAGGAGTTTCATTCCGGGTGATAGAATGTCGCCCGTGCGGTATCCAGCATCTAGCACTTTTTGGACGGCTTGCTCCATCAGGTCAGCCGCTTGGGGTTCATTCAGGCCGTAGCGCAGCATCATGGCGGCGCTGAGGACTTGTGCCAGGGGATTGGCTTTGTCCTGGCCTGCGATATCGGGGGCGGAGCCATGGACGGGTTCAAAGAGTCCGGGAGTACCTGCCACGCCGAGACTGGCGGACGGTAACATGCCAATGCTGCCCGTGAGCATGGCGGCGGCATCCGAGAGAATATCGCCGAAGAGGTTTCCGGTGACGATCGTATCGAACTGCTTAGGGGCACGTAGAAGCTGCATGGCTGCGTTATCGACGTAAAGATGGGAGAGTTCGACATCGGGATATTCAGCGGAGAGGGCAGTGATGCGATCGCGCCACAACTGCGACACCTCCAGCACATTGGACTTGTCCACCGAGCAAAGCTGCCCCCGCCGCTTCCGAGCCGCTTCAAAGGCCACACGCCCAATGCGCTCAATTTCACTTTCAGAGTAAACCATCGTGTTCACCCCGCGTTTCTCTCCCGTTTCGGACTCAAAGATGCCCCTAGGTTGGCCAAAGTAGATCCCCCCCGTCAATTCTCGAACCACTAAAATATCAGTGCCTTCAACAATTTCTCGCTTCAGGGAAGAGGCATCCACCAACTGGGGCAGGATGGTCGCAGGCCGAAGGTTAGCAAAGAGTTGGAGTCCGGCTCTCAGTTTCAGCAGTCCCTTTTCAGGACGCTGAGCATTGGGCAGGGTATCCCACTTGTAGCCGCCGATCGCCGCCAACAACACCGCATCGCTATCCTGACAGGTTTTCAAAGTTGCATCGGGGAGCGGTTCTCCCGTAGCGTCGATCGCCGCTCCTCCCAGCAACGCTTCCTGAAACTCAAACTTCAGGTCTAACCGCTGTCCCACGGCTTTGAGAATAGTTACGGCGATCGCCATAATTTCGGGGCCAATGCCATCGCCAGGAAGTAAGGTAATGCGGTATTGCTGCGTCATAGGAAGGCTCAAAAACTAGCTAAGAATAATCAGGTGGGATGCCTAGTAGCATTGGCCATCAGAATCACCACCCGGATATCAGAATATATCAACTCAGAAGGGACAAAACCCAAACTTCCATTAATCGACCAGAGTCCTGCCAATAACGAGCCGCAGATTACAGAATGTCGTGAGCAATTTGCCACTCGTCAGGCTGAGCGTTAATTCATTCGCGTCCTATAGAAGACTATCCTGACGGAGAAATTCGACACGAGGAATCAAGGGATCTTGAACCAGGGCGATGCCGACGAAGCCCCAACGTTTCAGCAGGTTTTTTAATTGAGTGCTGGCTAAGGATTCCACGCCAAAGCGATCGGACACCTCCGCCCCATGCGTATTGACATAACTCAGGGCATCCGCATGTTCCTGAAACAGTAGCAAATACCCTGGATCGGGCTTCTGTGGCTCATCCGGATTCTGCGGAGCGCGATTCCGTGCCACCAGATACTGGCCATCCGCCTTAGAACGCAACAAGTAAAAGACTTGAGAGAGCATCAACCCTCCATGTTAAGGAGTTTAGTGAATTTGCCAGAACCACACCCGATCGGCGGAATTTCAAGGCATCATGGTCAGTGGATTTAAGGGAGGGGGAAAGGGGAAAGGGGAAGGGGGTGTCAATGAATTGAAATCGTTGAAGCCCCTTGATGAATAAACCGAAAAATCCTAAGAATCAATCATGGAATTCCAAGAATCAATCGTGAAAGATCGAAGACTTCCCTTTCCCCCTTCCCCCTTTCCCTTCTTCCAGTCTGTAAATTGTACATTGTGTTGAACCCATGACCTTAAAGTATGCTTATTTCCCTGGGTGTGTGGCTCAGGGAGCCTGCCGGGAATTGCATTGGTCTACTCAGGCATTGACCCAGGCGCTTGGGATTGAATTGGTGGAACTGAAGAAGGCATCCTGCTGCGGCTCTGGCACGTTCAAGGAAGATTCCCAACTGCTAGAAGACACGGTCAATGCCCGCAACATTGCCCTGGCTGAATCGCTGAAGTTGCCCCTGTTGACCCATTGCAGCACCTGCCAAGGCGTGATTGGCCATGTGGATGAGCGCCTCAAGGAAGCCCAGGAGCAGCGACCAGAATATCTGGAGCAAATCAACGGACTTCTACAGCAACAGGGCTGTTCTCCCTACCAGGGCAGCACCGAAGTCAAGCATCTCCTGTGGGCGCTGGTCGGAGATTTTGGGCTGGAAGCGCTTCAGGCACGGGTAACCCGGCAATTGTCAGGGTTGAAGTGTGCAGCGTTTTATGGGTGTTATTTACTGCGATCGCAACATCATCTCCCCTTCGACGATCCCCACAGTCCCGAGTCCATGGAAAACGTCTTTCGGGCGATCGGCGCAACCCCCATCTACTATCGCGGACGCACCCAATGCTGCGGCTGGCCGCTCTCTAGCTACGCCACCGAACAATCCTTTCAGATGGCAGGCGGACATATTCAGGAAGCGATCGCCGCTGGAGCCGATTGCATTGTCACCCCTTGTCCCCTCTGTCACCTAAACCTGGATTCTCGCCAGCCCGAAGTCGAGCAGGTCATCGGCCAAAAGCTGGGTCTACCTGTGCTACACCTACCGCAGCTTGTCGCCCTAGCCCTAGGCATCAGCCCGAAACAACTGGGCTTAGACCGTCATGTTGTCTCTACCCTGCCCGTTCTCGATAAGCTCGGTGTGCCTAGTCGAGCATAGGGGCGATCGCACTCACTCCCAGCAAGGCAAACTTGAATCAAACTTGAGAGTTGGCAACCTTGGACTGAACCAAGGTTGCCAACTTTGCTAAGTCGAACAATTCTTCAAGTCCCAGACTGACAAAACCCATTCACAGGCACTTTTCACGACTTGATGAGCCGGGGGGTCAAATTCTAAAAACCCAAAAAAATTTTAAAGGCCGTGCCAATGCTCGGATCAGTGGTCAACTGCGAAGGTTTCTACCAGGAACGGTGGGTTGATTCAAGACGCACATTAAGCACCTTGGTGAACCCGAAAAGCACAGAGCCAGCAGATCTTTCCCTGTCCATCTCTGCGTCTCTGCGCCTCTGCGGTTCACATCTGGATTTTCAACCCATTATATTGCCATCACTAAGACGCAGTTTCCAGATTAAACAACACCTGAAGCGTCTGCATGGCTCGCCGACGCGCTTCAATGTCCTGCTGCGATCGCAGTTGCACCATCGGGTCATGGAGAATCTTGTTGACAATTCCCCGAGTCAGGGCTTCAATCACTTCCTGTTGTTTTTCGCCAAACTCAGATCCCAGGCGAGACAGCGCCTTTTCCAATTCCTGCGTCCGAATGGTTTCGATCTTGTTGCGGAGGCTGCTAATGGTGGATACCGTGTCGAGCGATCGCCACCACACATCAAACGCCTCGACCTCCTCATCCAGAATTGCCTCGGCCTCCAGCGCCATCTGACGGCGACTTTCCTGGTTTTGAGCGACGACCGCTTTCAGGTCATCCACATTAAACGCCCACACATGGGTCAAGTCATTGACATCCGCAGCGACGTTGCGCGGCACCGCAATGTCAAACAGCATTAGAGTCTGATGCGGCTCCAGAGCGGACTCCAGGGAAGCACGGGTCAAGAGCGGATCGGTACAGGTGGCCGCCGTAAAGACAATATCAGACGCGGCCACCACCGACATCAGGTCAGACAGGGTATAAAGCTTGAGATTGGCATCTTTGAACTGCTGCGCCAATTCTTCGGCTCCTTTCAGGGAGCGGTTAATTATCGAAATATCGGTTGCGCCCTTGGCTAACAGGTGCTGCACCACCAGGCGCGCCATTTTGCCTGCGCCCAGAATCGCAACCTGCGAGGTCGCCAAATTCTTGACCTTCATTTGAGCCAGTTCCACCGCAGCAGAACTAATGGAAACCGCACCTGTGCCAATGCTGGTTTCTGTGCGGACGCGCTTGCCAGCCGTCACCGCCTGTTTAAAGAGTTGATTGAGGATGCGGCCAATGCCACTGCACTGCTGGCCGACCTTATGGGTATGTTTCACCTGAGCCAGAATCTGACCTTCGCCCAAAACCAGGCTATCCAGTCCAGCAGAAACGCGCAGCAGGTGATTGATCGCGTCTTGGTGGAGCAGCATGAACAGATAGGGGCGCAGTTGATTCAGCGGCAGCTTGCCCTGATCCGCCAAAAACTGAGTCACCTCACGGACTCCCTGTTCCGTTTCGCTGACGACTACATAGACTTCCAGGCGGTTACAGGTGCTGAGAATGGTCGCCTCTTCAATATGCGGATAGCTGCACAAATGGGCGATCGCCCCTTCCATCTGCGGGGTTGCAATGCTGAGTTTTTCTCGCACTTCGACGGGGGCTGTTTTATGGCTCAGACCCACAACAACAATGTTCATCCTTCCTCCCAAAGTTCGTTTACTTGTTCAATGGCAGATTCAACGTCAGAGGGCAGTCGCAAATGCAGATTAGTTAGCACTAGGAAAGGCGAAGGGGGAAAGGCGAAAGGGGATTCAATGATTCTTTGCGATCGCTCCTAAAGTCACCCCTTCCCCCTTTCCCTTTCCCCTTCTCTAATGCTCTGCACTGCTAAAACATGCCCTCGATTGGCTCATTAAACAATCTAAAAAGTAATTAGAATTTCACAGTTGTTTGCAATTATCAACTAATCCAGGAGTAACAACGTCACTCGCGCATCAATTTAAAAGAAGTCTATCAATTCAATGTGTCTCTCAGAGCGCAAAACCCCCGCAAGATAGAGATTTCGGGCGTAAATTTTTATGAACAGCAAAAGCAAATTTTAGTAAACACTCAAGAAGAAGGCTTCACAGTGTGAAACCTTCTTCTTCAATTCTGCCTGGAACTATCCTTCCTCAACAATTAATGAGTCAAACAGTGAGTTAAACAATGAGTCAAACTCATGTCGTCATTTAGCGGAGTTCGATGTACTTGGGCTTCTGGAACATGTGAATCGTATCCACAAAACGAGCCGTCTTCGATTGGTTAGAGATAACCAAGCTATGAGTCCGTGCGCCCTGGTGGAAGAAGCGAACACCCTGCATCAGAGTGCCAGAGGTAATACCCGAGGCGGCAAACAGGAGGGTTTTGCCCGAGGCCAGTTCATTGGAGTTGTAGATCCGATCGGGGTCAGTGATGCCCATGGAGGTCAGACGCTCAATGTTGCTTTCCTTGCTTTCCCCAATCAGTCCGGTCTTCACCACTTCAGGATCATAGACCAGTTGTCCCTGGAAGTGACCGCCGAGGCATTCCATAGCCGCTGCCGAAATCACCCCTTCAGGAGCCGCACCGATGCCCATCAGCGCATGGGTGTTGGTACCCGCAAAGGCACAGGAGATGGCCGCAGACACGTCACCGTCCGAAATCAGACGAACCCGTGCGCCCGCTTCCCGGATTTCTTGGATCAGTTCGGTATGGCGATCGCGTTTCATCACCACCACCACCAGTTCTTCAATCGAGCGATCCAGACACTCCGAGAGAATCTTCAGGTTTTCGGTAGCAGACTTGCTGATGTCCACCTTGCCCCGAGCCGCCGGAGGTGCCGCCAATTTCTTCATGTAGAAGTCAGGAGCTGCAAACAGACCGCCTTTTTCAGCGATCGCCAACACCGCCATCGATCCCGGCTGCCCATAGGCGCAAAGATTCGTCCCTTCACAAGGGTCAACCGCAATGTCGATTTCGATCAGTTCATCGGGATTGCAAAAGTCCTTGGCATTGGGCTGGGTACAAACGCCCACTTCTTCGCCAATGTAGAGCATCGGAGCATCGTCCCGCTCCCCTTCCCCAATCACAATGCGACCGCGCATGTTGATTTTGTTCATCCGTTCCCGCATGGCTTCGACCGCAACCTGGTCAGCCATGTTTTTGTCGCCCTTACCCATCAACCGGGCAGAGGCGATCGCGGCCTGCTCAACCACTTCAATAATTTCTAAACCTAATGTGCTTTCCACCGGAGTACCCTCTTAACTGGTGATTTTACAACTGATCCTTAAACCGTTCCGGTTAGCGCGCATTCTCAGCGCCACGCCTCGATTAAAACACCACACTTTTTCGGAATGGCAACGGACTAAGCCTTGAGACTGAGTCTATCAGAAGTGGGGATCGGGACGGTAATTGATTGTTTCGAGTAGGGGAAAGGGGAAAGGGAAAAGGGGAAAGGGAAATCTGGGCGTTGTTCACAGAGTTGGCTAAGGAGAGAGAACGGGAAAAGTTCTTCGGCAATTTTCTAAGAATTCATTCAAAGACATCCCTTCCCCTTTCGCCCTTCCCCTTTCGCCCTTCCCCTTTCGCCCTCGCCTACAGCAAACCTTCCTAGTAAATTTCTCTGGACAAATCTCACTGAACCCCCTTTCGCCTTTCCCCTTTCCCCCTTCCCCTTCCATGGTTAGTACATTAAGACTATCGAAGCAAATCGCGTTAGAATCATCACACTCTTGGCAATTCTCGATATTTTCTTCCCTGAGATAATCCACACCCCAAGGAAACGATAGAATCGTTAAGATCCATTGCTCCCCGTTCAACTTTTGTTTAATCCCTGTTCCATCGCCCTCCCAGCCGCCCCCTATGGCCACCAAGCGCACCCGCTCCTCCGATCGCACCCCGCCCGTTGACAAGAATGGCCTCCAGCCCTGTGGCCATCTCCCCGGTAATCCGCAGACCAACAATCCGCAGAACACCATCCGCATTCGCGGCGCAAGACAACATAACTTAAAGAACATTGACCTGGAACTGCCTCGCGATCGCCTCATCGTCCTCACGGGGGTATCCGGTTCCGGCAAATCTTCCCTGGCCTTCGACACCATCTTTGCCGAAGGTCAGCGCCGCTATGTTGAATCCCTCAGCGCCTACGCCCGTCAGTTCCTCGGACAGGTCGATAAACCCGATGTGGATGCCATCGAAGGCTTAAGCCCTGCCATCTCCATCGACCAAAAATCCACCTCCCACAACCCCCGTTCCACCGTCGGCACGGTCACCGAAATCTACGACTACATGCGCTTGCTCTATGGGCGAGCCGGAGAACCGCATTGTCCCCACTGCGATCGCTCCATCGTCCCCCAAACCATCGATCAGATGACCGATCGCATCCTCGGTTTGCCCGATCGCACCCGTTTCCAAATCCTGGCTCCCGTCGTCCGAGGCAAAAAAGGCACCCACAAAAAACTGCTCTCCAGCCTGGCCTCCGAGGGCTTCGTCCGTGTTCGCGTCGATGGCGAAGTCCGAGAGCTAAGCGACTCCATTGAACTGGAAAAAAATCATTTCCACCATATTGAAATCGTCGTCGATCGCCTGGTCAAAAAAGAGGGCATCCAGGAACGCCTGGTCGATTCCTTGCAGACCTGTTTGAAGCGATCGGAAGGCATCGCCATCGTCGAGGTCATGCCCGACGAGAAAAATAATGTGGTCACCCTGCCCACCCATTCCGATCTCCAGTTGGCGGTGCTGCCTACGATGGCGGCTGAACCCGCTGGCCGCTATGACGTGGATAACGATGACCGAGACGGCAAAGCCAAGTCTGTTGATCTGGTGTTCTCGGAAAATTTTGCCTGTCCTGAACATGGTGCCGTCATGGAAGAACTGTCGCCCCGGCTGTTCTCCTTTAACTCGCCCTATGGAGCCTGCCCCCATTGTCATGGTCTGGGCAGTCTGCGGACTTTTGCCGCCGAACTGGTCGTCCCCGATCCTTCGCTGCCTGTTTATGCGGCGATCGCCCCCTGGTCTGACAAAGACAACACCTACTATTTCTCCCTGCTCTACAGCGTTGGCCAAGCCTTTGGCTTTGAAATCCAAACCCCCTGGAACCAACTCACCCCCGACCAGCAGCAGGTGATTCTACATGGATCTAAAGAGAAAATCTACATCGAATCGGACTCTCGCTATCGCGACAACAAGGGCTACCATCGGCAATATGAGGGCGTTTTGCCCATGCTCGATCGCCAATATCAAGAATCCACCTCCGATTTGTACAAGCAAAAGCTGGAGCAATATTTGGTCGATCAGCCCTGTGAAGTGTGTAAGGGCGATCGCCTCAAACCCGAAGCTCTGGCCGTTCGCATGGGACAGTTCCGCATCAAAGAACTAACCAGCGCCTCCATCCGTGACACCCTGGAGCGAGTCAATCAACTGCAACTCTCCCCCCGTCAGGCGCAAATCGGCGAACTGGTGCTAAAAGAAATCAAAGCAAGGCTGCAATTCCTTCTGGATGTGGGGCTGGATTATCTGACGCTCGATCGCACCGCCATGACCCTCTCCGGCGGCGAAGCCCAGCGCATTCGACTGGCCACCCAAATTGGCGCAGGACTCACGGGCGTTCTCTATGTCTTGGACGAACCCAGCATTGGTCTGCACCAGCGCGACAACAGCCGCCTGCTCAACACCCTGACCAAACTCCGCGATCTGGGCAACACCCTCATCGTCGTGGAGCATGACGAAGACACCATGCGCGCCGCCGACTACATCGTAGACATCGGCCCCGGTGCGGGTGTCCATGGTGGACAAGTCATTTCCCAAGGCTCCCTGGACGATTTGCTGAGCTGCGAACAATCCCTCACCGGAGCCTATCTCTCCGGTCGTCGCGTGATTCATACCCCCGCCGAACGTCGCGAAGGCAACGGACGCAGTCTCCGCATCCGCGATGCCCATCGCAACAATCTTCAGCATGTTGATGTCGATATTCCCCTGGGCAAATTGGTCTGCATCACGGGTGTCTCCGGTTCTGGCAAATCCACCCTGGTCAACGAATTGCTCTACCAGGCGCTCCAGCACCACTTCGGCAGCAAAGTGCCCCACCCGCGCGAAATGGAAGAAATCGGCGGACTCAATGCCCTGGACAAAGTCATCGTCATTGACCAGTCGCCCATTGGCCGCACCCCGCGCTCCAACCCCGCCACCTACACGGGCGTTTTTGACATTATCCGCGACCTGTTCTGCGAAACCATCGAAGCCAAAGCCCGAGGCTACAAGCCCGGACAGTTCTCCTTCAATGTCAAAGGCGGACGCTGCGAAGCTTGCGGCGGCCAGGGTGTCAATGTCATCGAAATGAACTTCCTGCCCGATGTCTATGTCCAATGCGAAGTCTGCAAAGGCGCACGCTACAACCGGGAAACCCTCCAGGTCAAGTACAAAAACCAGTCGATCGCCGATGTCCTCAACATGACGGCAGAAGAAGCCCTCGACTATTTCCAAAACATCCCCAAAGCCGCCGCCCGTCTACAAACTATGGTGGATGTCGGCCTGGGCTATGTCCGCCTCGGTCAAACCGCCCCCACCCTTTCCGGCGGCGAAGCCCAACGGCTCAAGCTCGCCACCGAACTCTCCCGCCGCGCCACGGGCAAAACCCTCTATCTGATCGACGAACCCACCACCGGACTCTCCTTCTACGATGTCCACAAACTCCTGGATGTCTTGCAGCGTCTCGTCGATATGGGCAACTCCATCCTGGTAATTGAACACAACCTGGACGTGATTCGCTGTTCCGACTGGGTGATTGATCTGGGGCCAGAAGGGGGCGATCGCGGCGGAGAACTCGTAGCCATCGGCACCCCCGAAGAAGTCGCCAAAAACCCCCGCTCCTACACCGGCCAATACCTCAAACAAGTCCTCAAACAACACCCCCCCCTCCGCAAACAAGCCTAACCCCAAACCCCAAACCCCCAATATTCCCAAGCGCTCAAAGGAAAAACATCCCCCTCTCTGCCCCCTCTCTACCTCTGCGTCTCTGCGTCTCTGCGGTTCAAAAATTCCAACCCCCTACCGTTCCAACCAATCACCCCAAAGCAAAATGCATGATCCAAGGTGCCAACCACCCCAAATCATGCACCTTTGCAATATTCATTTGAAAGCAATTCGGAATCCATCAACCCCGAAACAACCTGCTTTTAACCGACGACTTCTAGTTCATCTTCAAAAAACCAGGTCGCAAAACTGTCCTCAAACTTGACCACCACACCCACACCACTACCATCCACCATTTTGTACTGTTTAATGGTTCCGGTCTTGCCAAGATGAGCTATCACCTCCGGAGAGGGTCTATCCCGCAACCGCTGAACCCGTACCTTCTGTCCTATTTCCATCGCCACTCCAAAACAAAGGTCTTTAATGCTGAACGATTTCATTGAATAGCTGTCTCAGACATACTTGAAATGCGATCGAGAATGATCTGGGAAAGCAGGCGAACCCTACCCTCTTGCAGCATCCCCAAAGACTGCCAAGCACATCCGGGGCATTAAGGTTCAACTCATTGAATCAACGAATGAACCCTGAATCAGTTTACCAGTGTATCGTGAGCAATTAAGCTATTCTGAGCTTGTCATAGATGATTTATTTGACCGGATATATTTCAACGGAAAATTCATAGGAAGGTTCAGAGGAACGTTATGCTGGCAAAACGAATTTTGCCTTGTCTCGATGTCAAGGCGGGGCGAGTCGTCAAGGGTGTCAACTTCGTCGATCTGCGGGACGCAGGCGACCCGGTCGAGTTGGCCAAGGTCTACAACGAGGCCGGAGCCGATGAGCTAGTCTTCCTCGACATTACGGCCACCCATGAAGACCGCGATGTGATTTTTGATGTGGTGTACCAAACTGCCGAACAGGTATTTATCCCGCTCACAGTCGGCGGCGGCATCCAATCCTTAGACACCATTAAAAAACTGTTACGCGCTGGAGCCGACAAGGTCAGCATTAACTCTGCCGCCATTCGTGACCCTGACTTTCTGAATCGAGCCAGCGATCGCTTCGGTAACCAATGCATTGTCGTCGCCATCGATGCCCGTCGTCGCACTGACCCCAACAATCCTGGCTGGGATGTCTATGTCCGGGGCGGACGGGAAAATACGGGGGTGGATGCGATCGCCTGGGCCAAAGAAGCCGAACAGCGCGGCGCAGGCGAACTCTTGGTCACCAGCATGGACGCAGACGGCACCCAAGCCGGGTATGACCTGGATCTGACTCGCATCATTGCCGACCAGGTACAAATTCCGGTTATCGCCTCGGGCGGAGCCGGGACGGTTCACCATATCTACGAAGCGCTGACCGACGGCAGAGCAGAGGCCGCCCTCCTCGCCTCACTCCTGCACTACGGGCAACTCACGGTCGCCGAAATCAAACAGTATCTCGCCGAACAACGGGTTCCTGTCAGGATTTAGAATCTCGCATTTTAGAATCTTGCATCTGCCATAGCCGGATTGGAGGAAAGGCTGGCCGCTTCTTGCCATGTGAATTAGTCTTCTCACTGCAATAAGACACCCTCATACAGCCCAATCCTTAAAAACTCCCACTTTTCTGAGAGTCTGTTAATATATGTAAATATTATATTTGATAAATAGACTTTTAAGAATGGTTTTCATCCTTTTCATTGTCGTTTGCTTGGTGGCCTGGGCGTTGCAGCTCATGCAGGATGCCGTGCAGCGTCGAGAATTTTCCCTGATGCTGGCAGGTTTTCTAGTGTCCTCAGCCGCTGCGGCCTTGGTCGGCGTTTATTTTTTGATGGGTCACTATGTCGGCTACATGACAGAGATGGCCGATCGCGCCTACATCTACAGCCAGTCTTCCTACGACCAACCCTACGACAATCCGATTGTGGATGAACCGTTTTACAGCAATCAGTTAGATGAAGAACTGCAATGGCTAGGAATTTCTTCTGAAATGTAAGAAGTTGGAAGGACTTTGGACGGATTACAAACGTGGAAAACTGCTCGAAATCAGCCTGGAAAAGCCATTAATATCGATCGTTAGAATGCCATCTGCCGCCCATCCCGAATCCAAAGATGTGATTCAGAGGCAAAGGTAAATGAGAAGGTAAAGCCAGGAAAATTAAATTTTCTTAAAATCCGGATTCGACAAAATTCGAGTGTAGTTGTCTTTGACTTGACGTGTTTATGTTACAAATACAGTCGTCAAAGCCTGGGGTGAGGCGCTCCAATGCCTGTGAGACAGATTCACGAATCTGAATTTATGGCATCTTTCTGGCAGTTCAGAGCGAATTTCTACTTCCTACTGGGGATTGGTTCAAGATACTGCTTGAGGATGGCCGTTTCCAAGCTCTTCCATGAAAAAATTAAAAAAATCTATATTTAACGCTAGCTTTGGAACTATCATTTCGGTAGACTCTGCCTGGGAAATGCCTTGAGACGCTTCCCGCTGAAAGCTTGCGATTCCGTTAAATAAGATTTCTTGGCTCTACCTTTTTTTGTTGTCCCTGCACTCGATGATTTCAGATGCCCTTCCAGTTCTCACACTTAGCTGCATTCTGTATTTCGGCGATCGTGGTTCTGCTAACCACGCCCATCGTTAAGGAAATTGGTCTAAAGAGCGGCTACTATGATCCTCCCGGCGGTCGTAAGGTTCACCAACACCCGATGGTACGTCTGGGGGGTGTTTCCATTTTTCTGGGAACGCTGCTGGCTCTGCTATTTTCTTGGTGGTCGGGTGGTTTTGGCGTGTTGCCCCCCAACCAAGAATACGAAATTTGGGGTGTCACCTTTGGCGGCCTTGCCTTTTTCCTGATTGGCCTAGCCGATGATTTATGCAACCTATCGCCGCAAATCCGCCTGCTGCTTCAATCCCTGGTGGCTAGCGCCGCCTGGTGGGTGGGCGTGAGAATCGACTTCCTGTCCATTCCTGGACTAGACGGTTTGGTGTCTTTGCCCCTCTGGATTAGCCTCACCGCAACGGTGGTTTGGCTGGTCGGCATGGCCAATGCCATCAACTGGATTGATGGTCTGGATGGTCTGGCAGCGGGCGTTTCAGGGATTGCTGCGGTGATCATGCTGATAGTCTGTTTGTTTATGAAACAGCCTGAAGCAGGGCTGATTGTGGCGGCTCTAGCGGGCGGTTGCCTCGGGTTTTTACGCTACAACTTCAATCCAGCCCAGATCTTTATGGGAGATGGGGGAGCCTATTTCATGGGCTTTACGCTGGCGGGAGTTGGAGTCATTGGCTTGGTCAAGAGTGTGACCACGGTCGCGGTTTTGCTGCCCACGCTGATCCTGGCGGTGCCCATCATCGATATGTCAGCGGTGATTTTTGAGCGCCTCCGTCATGGCAAATCACCCTTCAGCGCCGACAAACGCCACTTGCACCATCGCTTGTTAAAGGCTGGAATTTCCCATCGGTCGGCGGTTTTGTTCATCTATACCTTGACCCTTTGGGCTGGCAGTCTGGCCTTGGCCTTCTCCAAGGTTCCCAATGGGCTAGCCTATGCCTTTGCCGCAACAGGTCTGCTGTCCTATGCCAGTTGGCAGGTGAGCCGCCGGGTTCGGCCTTCTTGAGTTTGGCCTGCTTGGATTCTTTTGGAGCTTTTTAGATTCCCTCGGAGAGTTTGAAGATTGAAGAGTCTAAAGAACGCTCTTGCAGGTTGAAGAACCGCGTTAAGGTTCAGAGAGAAGTATCTGCCAGGGAGACGCGATCGCCATGAGTGCCGAAATTATTTGCATTGGCACAGAACTATTGCTCGGGGAAATTCTCAACGCCAATGCTCAGTATCTGGCTCAGCAACTGGCGGACTTGGGCATTCCCCACTATTACCAGTCGGTGGTCGGGGACAATATTCCTCGGATTCACCAGGTGTTGACGGTGGCCTGTGCGCGATCGCAACTCCTCATCTTCACAGGCGGACTCGGCCCCACCCCCGATGATCTGACGACTGAAGCGATCGCCCAATTCTTCCAAACCCCCCTGGAGGAAAACGCCGAAGTCCTGGCCGACATCACCGAAAAATTTGCCCGACGCGGACGGCCAATGGCTCCCAGCAACCGCAAACAAGCCCTCATCCCCGCAGGAGCCAATGTGTTGCCCAATCCCCGAGGCAGCGCCCCCGGCATGATCTGGCAACCCCGCCCCAATGTCACCATCCTCACTTTCCCTGGCGTTCCCAAAGAAATGCACGCCATGTGGCAGGAAACCGCAGTCCCCTTCCTCCGCAGTCAGGGCTGGGGAAAAACCACAATCTATAGTCAAGTCCTACGATTCTGGGGCATTCCAGAATCCACCCTGGCCGAAAAAGTCTCGCCCTTGCTCAATCTGGAAAACCCCACCGTCGCTCCCTATGCCGGAAACGGTGAAGTCCGTCTCAGGATCTCCGCCAAAGCCGCCACAGAATCTGCCGCCCTGGATCTAATTACGCCAGTCGCCCAGCAGATTCGAGACATTGCCGGAGACAACTACTTTGGTCAGGATGACGACACCCTAGCCTCCGTCACTGGAAATTTACTGAAGGCCGCTCAGCAAACCGTTTCAGTCGCTGAGTCCTGCACAGGCGGCGGTCTGGGACAACTCTGGACGACCGTTCCCGGCAGTTCCGCCTATTTCTGGGGCGGTGTCATTTCCTACGATAATCAGGTCAAGGTTAATCTCCTGGGTGTCAATCCCGAGGATCTCCAGCGAGAAGGAGCCGTGAGTGATGGGGTGGCGCAGCAGATGGCGGTGGGGGTGCGCGATCGCCTCAACACCACCTGGGGACTCAGCATCACCGGGGTGGCAGGCCCCGATGGCGGCACCGAAGCCAAGCCCGTCGGCCTGGTCTACATTGGTGTCGCAGGCCCAGACACCGTTGAAAGTTTCCGGTTTTTGTTCGGTGTCTTCCAAGAGCGGGAATTCATCCGCTGGCTCAGTGCCTGTTCGGCGATCGACCTCCTTAGACGCAAGTTAATTGCTCAGTAAAGAATTTGTAGGCTAATAAAATTCCAGTTGTTGGGAGATGTGGATGCGCTACACCTGCCAACAACTAGGATTTTGTTTTCTTTCCCTAAAGCCTATCCGGCTCTGGAGTAATTAGAAATGGAGTGTTTTGCCACCAGGGAATACAGGACATCCGGATCAAGATCGGCACCATTTGGCCAGAAGATCGTTCCCAGTTCTGGATGAATCTGGACTTGAGTGAAGTAGGCTCTATCCTGTAGGCGCACAAAAATGCCAGAAAAGGAAATAATTTGACTGATGTCTACCACTCCTTCAAGATCGTCTTCAAAACGTAGCCAGAGTTGGTATCCTTCAAGCGGCTTCACCGCTACGATGTCTTTGAGCATGACTTTACTCTAGGGATTGATTTGAAGTTTTTTGCTCCCTTAAATCCCTGACATTGGGAGACTTTAAGTTCAGCGGATCGTCCGAGACTAATCTTTTGGAGGCTTCCATGAAGACTTATCGAAGACTCATTGAAGCTTCATCAAAAGCTCGGCTCCCCCAAAGTTGGGGGCTGGGGGGCGCGAAATCGAGGAGGGGCGAACAACCCAGACTTCTATGTACAAGATAATTCACGTACACGGTAGCCCAAAGATGGATAGTGGAGGGCGATCGCAGCATTACTCCAGTGATATTAGTCTACAGACAGCCCACTCACACGGATTGAAAACCTATTGATACCCTACAGCAGTCGCTCGAACCACTCGACTCAAATCAGCGGCAAAATCAACGGTGTAATTAGGTGAAACTGTCGGCTGCCCATTAGACACCATCGCCGTCTTATCAATTTTCCGAGGCGCAAACGCAGAATCCGCCTGCACTCGCAAGTTCGAGCCACTGAAGCTGAGATTGCGAACAAACACCGAATTCGTCTTTCTTCCATTCAGCGCCGTCAGAAAAGACGCATTTGTAATGTTGCCCGTGCTGGTTTCCAGTCGAGCCAAGACCGCCACCCGACCGCCCCCGCCGCCGTTGGGACTGCCGTCGGTATAGCTCTTGAGCCAACCATTGGTTGCAAATCGACGATAATCCTCCGATGGCTGTCCCTGGGTTCCGGTCGCTGTGAAGGACACATAGAAGCGATCGCCCCCATTCCACAGCAGATGCGTCGCCATCCCATCATCCGCCGTCACCTCATAATCATCGCGGTACCAGTTCAACTGTCCGTTTGTAAAACTCGCCACCCAAGGATCTTTGTTGCCGATATCGCTCCCCGTCGCCACCTGGTTAAATCCGGTGTAGATCGTTGTGGTGCCCACGGTGAGACGGCTGGCGGCACGGCCTTGCAGTTGGGACTCGATGGGGCGATCGTCATTATTGATCCGCACCAGCGCATCCTTGCGATTCAACACCGCGCCATTGGTAGGGTTGCGGATGGCAATGCGGAAAATTTCAGCAGTTTCAAAGTTGCTGTCTTGCAGAATCGGGATGGTAATCGCCTTGCTCGTTTCGCCCGGATTGAAGGTGAGGGTGCTTCTGCTGACGCCAATATAGTCCTGTCCTGACTTTGCGGTGTTGCCCCCCGTCAAATAGCTGACCGTGGTTGAACCTGAAGTGTTGCCGCTGCGGGTGACGGTGATGGTGGCATTGCCGACTCCTTCGTTAACCCGGTAAATGGCATCGCTGAGGGAAACCGTGGTGGGCGTGAGGGACGATCGCGCTCCATAGCGATTGGACAAACGCCGGGATGTAGCCAGAGGCGGGTTCGACTTCGCGATCGGGGCATTCAAAGTCCCTTGATTTTGACGAAAAGCTGAGGAGAATTGAGATTTTAAGGCTTGCATAAATTCGCTCGTTCAATGAATGAATGACAGTTGGATAGACCGTTGAACCGTTTTCTGATGCATCCCTGATTCACAAAATCGAGAAATCGAAAAGGCAGAATCCGTCTTTGTAGCCTGAAATACAGACTCATTTGTGATTCAGACCCATGGAATTCAGACCCATGGGATTCAAAGGTGGTCTAGAAGCTGCTGAACGAAACTGTTGACGCAGTGTTTCTCCAGGTAAACCCTTTGAAGAAACGTTCTTTTGCTCTCAATTGAGCCGAAGACAGCATTCGTTAAAACAACACAGTTGAGTTCCCGAACAGCATAGTTGGGAATCTCGCTCGACCGAAAACGCCGATCGCCGTTTTCATCGTTGCTTCACATAGCCATCTATTTTTATGTAAAAAATTCAACAAGGCCAGCCGGGATTATACGGAATTCATGAATTTGGCGTTAGGACGGGTGGATGTTGGGGAGGGGAAGGGGGAAGGGGGAAAGGGGAAAGGGATTCTTTGGATAATTCTTGAAAGAGTCGAGGAGAGAGATTGAAGAGTGCGCTATTGAACGATTCTATGAAGGATTTCTAGGTAAGAGACAGAATGAATCTCATGAACGCTCCAGATAGTTTTCAAAATCTCTAAATTCTCGGCGATCTTGAGACTTTTTTCTCCAAAATTATGGTTTGGAGGTCAGAATCATCAAACGACACAGCAACACCTCAAAGAAAATTTCCCCTTTTCCCTCTTCCCTATCCCTATCCCTATCCCTATCCCTATCCCGCAACCCAAAATCCCCCCTTTCGCCTTTCGCCTTTCCCCTTTCCCCTTTCCCCATTCGCCGTTACCCATTCCCCATTACCCCACCACCCCCTGCACCAAAGCGTCACTTTGGCAACTGTTACAGAGGTTTACAGTTCTAGGAAGGGGTTGCATGAATGGTTCCATTCCGATATAGGCTAGATCAAAGTGAAGTCGGTATTCCTTTTGGGATATATGATTCAGAACTTTTAGGCATATTTTCAGATCATCTTTTTCGATGACTGTGTTTAGATGACTGCGTTTCAAGTAACTGCTTGGGTTACTGGGGGCGATCGCCCCAACCGCGATCGCATTTTGTGAAATTCCTACTTGATCAGTGATTTAGATTATGGTGAAGACACCCATTCGCGAGACTAAACCCGCTAACTCCGCTCCACCGTCTGATTCGCGCCAACGGGTGAGTGCTTTATTCAAGGGTTTGCAGGACGAGATTTGTCAGGGTTTAGAAGCCCTCGACGGCCAAGAGAAATTCCAGGAAGATAGCTGGCAGCGCGAAGATGGCGGCGGTGGGCGATCGCGAGTGCTAAAAGGCGGCGGTGTCTTTGAGCAAGGCGGTGTCAACTTCTCCGAAGTCTGGGGCAAGGATCTGCCTCCCTCCATTCTGGTTCAGCGCCCCGAAGCTGCCGGACATGGCTTCTATGCCACCGGAACTTCCATGGTGCTGCATCCCCGCAACCCGCTGATCCCCACGGTTCACCTCAACTATCGCTACTTTGAGGCAGGCCCAGTCTGGTGGTTTGGCGGTGGCATTGACCTAACGCCCTACTATCCCCAAGTGGAAGATGTGGTGCATTTCCATCAAACCCTGAAGGATGCCTGCGATCGCCACAACCCCAACTACTACAACGTCTTCAAGCACTGGTGCGACGAATACTTCTACCTCAAGCACCGCAAAGAAACCCGAGGCGTTGGCGGCATCTTCTTTGACTACCAGGATGGCCAAGGCCAACTCTACCGAGGCCCCGATGCCAACGGTTCGGCGGCACAACTGAGCCAATCCTTGGGCGACCAGGAATCTCGCGGCTGGGAAGAACTCTTCACCTTTGCCAAAGACTGTGGCCAAGCCTTCCTCCCCGCCTACGCGCCCATCGCTGAGCGGCACAAAAACACCGAGTGGAGCGATCGCCACCGCGACTTCCAACTCTACCGCCGAGGACGCTACGTCGAGTTCAACCTGATCTACGACCGAGGCACCATCTTCGGACTCCAAACCAATGGCCGCACCGAGTCCATCCTCATGTCGTTGCCTCCTCTTGTCCGTTGGGAATATTCCTACAACCCGGAACCCAACACCCCCGAAGCTCAACTCTACGACATCTTCCTCAAGCCCCAAGACTGGCTCGGCAATCCCCCATCGGTCTAACGGCATCGCTTATTGGTGTGTGTCGGCTGTGCTGCCACACACCAATTCATTCAATCTATCAACTTTGAGCTAACCTAGAGATCGATCTACCCAAACAAAAAGGCAGTGGAAGAATCCTTCTACTGCCTTTTTGCTGTCTAAAAATCCAGATTTGAATCAAAAAGAACTCTGGCCAATCTCAGATCCATAGCGCGGACAGTAGGTATGAATCGCAGCCACCGTCACCGCCACATCAAACCTGGGCGGCAAATCCTGATCCGCCTGAACTTGCCGCAGTTCCCCAAGCGAACCACCCCCCTTCAAAAACGGACAAACCGTATTCCCATAAGCCAACACCTGCTCCTGCCCTAGCGTTTCAGCAAAGGCGATCGCCCCCTGATCCGCCGCCAGCACAAAGTTCTCCCAAAACCGCTGCTCATTCCGCAGAGCCACTTCCTCTGACTGATTCTGCCGAAAGTTGTGGCAATAATCCATCAGATTCACAATCTCGCCATTGCTATCGATCGCCGCATACCCCGACAGATTGTAAAGATTGCAGACTCCTAGGCGATCGCCCTCGGGCGCTTCTTGCGCTCCAAGCAGTTGGGGAAAGGCCAAGGGAAGAAGGAGTGCCGCACCAATCAGTGCCCAGTCGAGTTTCAGCATGGAAGCCTTTGAGGAAGGAGGGTTTCATGCAGTATTCCCGATGGGGGGGCGATCGCATCTACATTCTCACCGCCACATCCTCCGCCCACGGCAACTTAGCGATCGCCCCCTCAATATCCATCTCCAAAAAATGATCGAGCGCCAGATAGATCCAGGAGAGATAGGACTGGGGATCGGGCGTGGTGGTTTGGAATCCGAGCGCCTGGGTGAGATCATCGTAGGAGGGATGGATGGGCATGGCGTAAATGTCGCAAAGGTTGGGGAAGTCGGCGCGGAGTTTGAGAAAAGTTTGCTGGGTGTCGCGCAGGAACAGACAAACCGAGGCAAAGGTTTTGTAGGCATCGTCGATCATCCAACTGCGGGCAAAGATGCTCATGCACTGTGGATCGCCTGGAGTCGCCATCACCACAGGATCGGCAATATTGGGCGTGCTGAAGTGGAGGCTGAGACTGGGTGGCTCAAAGAAATTGCTCTCGGAAACGGCAGCGACCGGGAACAGCACATAGAAGCCAACTGCCTGGGAGGTATCCTGTCGTCGCAGCACCCGCATCGCCTTGGGATATTGCAGTGCCCATTGTCGCAACAACCGGGAAATCTTATGCGCTACCTCGCCCGGTGTATCGGTCATCAGGGTGTATTTCTTGGACAGGAAGGTGGCCACAGGAATCGCGTCCGTGCGGGGATTGAAGTCATCTGGCTGAAGCGCAATGTTGGTTTGGTTGACCATTTGAATCAACGAGGGCACTGAGCGAATCACCAGGAGATTGGTGTTGCCATCAAAGTTTTTTTCAATCAGCCCCGCCTGCACCAGTTGGTCGATCATCATGCCTGCGGCGCGATCGCTCCCCTGTTCCGCATCGGCATAAAACAACTCCGCTGCTTCCCGGTTGGTGCAGACCATCGCCCCCTGAAGCGGCTGAAGCTGGCTCAAGGGCTGCTGAGTGGCCTGTTGCTTTAGAAGCAAATACCCCCAAAGTTTAATAAAATATTCTGCTCGTCGGCGAGTCACCCCCCGCTGTCCCTTCAGTTGCAGGACAAGCTGATTTACATACTGCTGCTGCAACGCCAACGGAAACCATTGGTCGAGCATGGCTGGCGCAATGTCCATATCGTTTCCTGCCTGGTAGATTTCTGCCGATCGCGTTCCGATGGGATGCTTGGAATTCTTTGGGAGAGGCAGATGCGGCCCGCCTTTCCCAAAAATCGGATGGTTAATCAGGGCACTGCTTCACCCTGCTTCAGGGTACTTCACTTCGCTGGATGCTCCAAGCGGGTACTTCCCGTGACTCATTGTGGCTTCACAAACCCGTACACCACACTGTAACCAACCGGAAAGCACAGCACCCCTTTCCAATCGGTCACTGTCTGAGTCTCGTTTGTCCTAGTGATGTTCTACCTAACCCTGTTGACTGAAGGAGCGATCGTATGGTGTATCTCAAAGCCCCCCAAGCGTGCCATGTCCCAGTTAAGCATGATGTTGAGCATGATGCAGTGGACAACACTGGTCATCCAGTGAGTCACAAAGGGAGTCATCCAGTGAATCACCCAATGAATCACCCAATGAATCACTTTGTGACTCACAAGGAAGGTTACAAGGAAGGTTACAAGAAAGGCCACAAAGTAAATCACTCAGTGAGTGACACTGGAAATCGAAAAGTGGACAATCACAAAGTGGATCTCGCTAACGCCAAAGTTATCGAACTCCCTGTGCAGCACCCGCAGCCCCATGCCCTCACTCCGCCATTGGCCAGCTTTATTCGTGCTGGCTTTTTCACCCCAGCCCCGGCTCTAGAACTTCGTCCCGAAAGCTCTGAGGCTGAACCCAGTTTCGACCTGTCGCCCGATAGCTCCAAAATTTCCCATACTCAGCTTTTGCAGGCGATTATGGAAGGGTTTATGGATGGGTATCTGATTGTCAATCAGCAGGGCGAGATTCTGATTGCTAACTCGCGCGGTCGCAGATTCTGCCAAGCGCTAGCCCAAATGAATCCCCAGCAAGGATCTCAGAAAGGGGCCATGTTTGACCTCAAAACCCTGCCCCAGGAAATTTGGCGAGTCTGCCAAGCCCTAATCGACAACCCGGATCTAGAGGTCGGAGCCAACCTAGTGCCTGAATCGGAAATTCTCCTAAACAACCAAATCACCCTCCGCATTCGCGTCAACTGGCTCGACCCAACGACAACCCATGGGGAACAACCTGGTTCAGGACTTCTGGTCGTGACGCTGGAGGATCGGCAGCAAAGCCGAATGAATCTGGCGATCGCCGATGCCCAAAAATACGACCTCACCCCCCGCGAAACGGAAATCTGGCAAATGCGCCTCCAAGGCATGTCCTACCAGCGCATCGCCGAAGTCCTATTCATCACACCCAACACCGTCAAAAAACATGTCAAAAACATCCTGGCAAAACGACGAACAGAGTGGTAGACAGTGATAATCCATGATGTTCCCCACTCCCCACTCCCTACTCCCCACTCCCCCTTCACAGCTAAACCAAAAATGCATTAGTCTGAGAAAGACAAATCTCATCCAAAATTGACAATGCTTATCCTTCCCGGTTCGGCTGTGCGTGTGAAGAACGTCAATGATATCTATTACGGTTACCAGGGACTGGTTCAACGGGTCGCGAGTGGTCGGGTCGCTGTCCTCTTTGAAGGCGGCAACTGGGACAAACTTGTGACGTTTAAGCTCTCGGAATTGGAACTGGTGGATGCGACGGCGGGACGGAAGAAATAAGGGGAAAGGGGAAAGGGGAAAGGGGAAAGGGGAAAGGGGAAAGGGGAAAGGGCGTGGTCTCTCTCCTTTTCTTTTGGGTTTAGGTACTGCTGATGGGGAGGGGGGCGATCGCTCTCCCCAGCTTGTTCTAACTTCTACACGCAAGGCTAACTGGCTTCGCTTCGAGGTTTTTGCCCCCCCGCCCCAACTTTGGGGAGCCGAGCCTTCGAGGTGTTTTTCATGGGTACATGCTAACTGGTTTTGCTTCGAGGGCTTTTGCCCCCCCGCCCCAACTTTGGGGAGCCGAGCCTTCGAGGTGTTTTT
>JALOOP010000031.1 GCA_025454315.1 Oculatellaceae cyanobacterium Prado106 | reverse complement strand
CTCTGGCTTCCCGGCACCGACCATGCCAGCATTGCGGTGCAAACTTTGCTGGAGAAGGAACTGCGATCGCAAAAGAAAACCCGCTACGATGTCGGTCGCGAAGCCTTCCTGGAGCGCGCCTGGCAGTGGAAAGAAGAATCGGGCGGCACGATCGTCGGGCAACTGCGGCGCTTGGGCGTTTCGGTGGATTGGTCACGGGAGCGCTTCACGATGGATGATGGGCTATCCAAGGCCGTCCTGGAAGCCTTCACCCGGCTCCACCGAGAGGGGTTGATTTACCGGGGTGAATACCTGGTCAACTGGTGCCCCGCCAGCCAATCTGCCGTGTCCGACCTGGAGGTGGACAACCAGGAGGTGAACGGTCACCTCTGGCATTTCCGCTATCCTCTCACCGATGGCTCTGGCTTTGTCGAGGTGGCCACTACTCGCCCCGAGACGATGCTGGGCGATACCGCAGTGGCCGTCAACCCCAAGGACAGCCGCTACCAGCATCTGGTGGGCAAAACCCTGACCCTGCCCATCCTGGGACGGGAAATCCCGATTATTGCCGATGAGTATGTCGATGCCTCCTTTGGGACGGGCTGTGTCAAAGTCACACCCGCCCATGATCCCAATGACTTTGAAATGGGCAAACGCCACAACCTGCCCTTCATCAATGTCATGAACAAAGACGGCACCATGAACGCCAACGCGGGCGAGTTTGAGAGCCAGGATCGCTTTGTAGCGCGGAAAAATGTCGTGCAACGCCTCGAAACGGACGGCTTCCTGGTTCGCATCGAGGACTACCGTCATACGGTGCCCTACAGCGAACGCGGTAAGGTGCCCGTGGAGCCGTTGCTGTCTACCCAGTGGTTCGTCAAAATTCGCCCCCTGGCCGATCGCGCCCTCCAGTTCCTCGACGAAAAGCAAGAACCCCGATTTATTCCCGAACGCTGGACGAAGGTGTACCGCGATTGGTTGGTCAATCTGCGTGACTGGACGATTTCCCGACAGCTTTGGTGGGGGCATCAAATCCCGGCCTGGTATGCCGTCAGCGAAACAGAGGGGACGATTCAAGACCATACGCCCTTCTTTGTGGCCAACAGTGAAGCCGAAGCGAGGGAACAGGCGATCGCCCAATTTGGCGACCAGGTGCAACTGGAACAAGATCCCGATGTCCTCGACACCTGGTTCTCCTCCGGACTCTGGCCCTTCTCCACCATGGGCTGGCCCCAGGAAACCGAGGATTTGGCCACCTACTACCCGACCACAACTCTGGTCACTGGATTTGACATCATCTTTTTCTGGGTGGCGCGGATGACCATGATGGCGGGTCACTTCACCGGGCAGATGCCCTTCAAGACCGTCTACATCCACGGTCTGGTGCGGGATGAAAACAACAAAAAAATGTCCAAGTCGTCCAACAACGGCATTGATCCCCTGATTCTGATCCAAAAATATGGCACCGATGCCCTACGCTACACCCTGATTCGAGAAGTCGCAGGCGCAGGCCAGGATATTCGCCTGGAGTACAACCGCAAAACCGATGAATCGACCTCGGTCGAGGCCGCGCGCAACTTCACCAACAAGCTCTGGAATGCCTCCCGGTTTGTGTTGATGAACCTGAACGGCCAAACGCCTGCCCAGTTGGGCACACCCGATGCAAGTGCTTTGGAATGGAGCGATCGCTGGATTCTCTCCCGCTATCACCAAGTCATCCGCCAAACCACCCAACAGGTTGACCAGTATGGCCTGGGCGAAGCCGCCAAAGGACTCTACGAGTTCATCTGGGGCGACTTCTGTGATTGGTACATTGAACTGGTCAAATCGCGCCTGCAGCAGCAAGATACGCCTTCTGGAAAAGCCGCCCAGCAAACCCTGGCCACTGTCCTGGACGGCACCCTGCGCCTGCTGCACCCCTTCATGCCCCACATCACCGAAGAAGTCTGGCAAACCCTCACCCAGGCTGACGGGCAACGGGTTCTGGCCACCGAAGCCTACCCCAAAGCTGACGAGAGCCTGATTAACCCCGACCTGGAGCAACAGTTTGACCTGGTCATCGGCACCATTCGCACCATCCGCAACCTGCGCGCTGAAGCTGATGTCAAGCCGGGGGTAAAGGTGAAAGCGGCGCTGCTGTCAGAGAGCGATCGCGAACGCCAAATCCTGACGCTAGGACAGTCCTACATTCAAGACCTGGCCAAGGTCGAACATCTCACTATCGGCCAACCCGAAACCGCTCCCCAGGCTGACACCCCTAGTCAGTCCGAAACCGCTCCCCTTGAAACGGCTCAGCCTGAACCCGAGGCCACTCCAGCGGTATCGCCCACGGTTTCCATGCGATCGACATCCCTCCAACTCAAACCCAAGCCCAGTCTCTGGAGCCAATACCAGCGTCCGGCCAAGATTCTAGGGCTGGGATTCCTGGCCTTGGTGCTGCTGCGGGTGACGGTTGCGGTCGTGGATGTGGTCGATCATTTGTTCTTGATTACGCCCCTGTTGAAGCTCTTGGGCGCAGGCTATACCGCCTGGTTTGTCTATCGAAATCTTCTACGAGCGGGCGATCGCCAAGCCCTCCGGCAGAAGATCGACCAACTCATCCGCCAGGTCACCCAGCCATCCACTGCGCCAACGCTTCCTCAACTGGCCACGCAGTCTACTCCTGTCGCGGCTGCCCTTGCGGTTCCATCGGATCTCATCTCTGGCACCTCTGGTACAACATCTGATACCTCTGACACCTCTGACACATCCGATAAAAAAACGGACAAAACTCCAGAGAAGGCGATCGCAGGTGTAGTCGGCACTGTCCAAGTGGTGATCCCCTTAGAAGGCGTGGTCGATGTCGAAGCCCTCCGAGCCAAACTTCAGCGCGACCTGACCAAAGTCGATGCCGAAATTTCGTCCCTCACCCAGCGTCTAAGCAATGCTAACTTTGTAGACAAAGCCCCCGCCGATGTCGTCCAAACCGCCCGAGATGCTCTCGCCGAAGCCCAAAAGCAGGCGGAGATTTTGCGCGATCGCCTCCAACAGTTATAGAGGGGAAGGGGGAAAGGGGAAAGGGGAAAGGGATGCCGTTGAGGGATTCGTGGGGTTTCTGGAGTGAATTTTCCTGGAACAAACGAGTGAATCGACCTATCGAGTTAATCTAGGCTGCACTCCTTGGAGGAGCCGTCGGTGGGATACAGGGAAATCACCAAAATCAAGGCTGAACCATCAAAGGATGAACCCTTGATCAACATGGAAATTCTGCGATCGCCCTCATCGTCCCCCCTTTCCCCCTCCCTCCCTCCCTCCCCTGTTCCACCAGAACACTCCTTCAATTAAAACTGCATGTATACTAGTAGTTTCTTTGGAAATCCAAGCCCCTTGCGCTGATATGTTGCATCTTGCTCAAGTCAGACAAAAAGACCCTGGCGGGAAGATTCAGATCCAACTGCTGGCTCAGAAAAAAGCTGAGCACGCCTGGGCTATTTTGGCTGAAGAAGACAATCACCTCTGGGTGGATACCGAGAGCTACAACGAAGGAGCCGTCGTCCTGGTCGAGCTTTCGCCGACTCGTCAGGTACAGCATATCCATGACGCTACCCACTGGGTACTCGAAATCATGGAGCAATACCTGACCATCGGCATCTCCCCCACCATCCTCCAAGAAGAGGTGCAACGGGCAGAACAGTGGCGGCAGTCCCTCACCCTACAGAGCCAAGAATTAGGTCGCCGCGCCCTGGAAATGGAAGCCCGCCGCGATCAAATCCAAGAACTCGAAGAAAACCTCAAAGAAGAAAAGCAAAAACTAGAATCCATGGCCGCCGAAATGGAAACGCGACGGCTGCGAATTCAAGAAATGGAAACCAATCTGGCTCAGGAGCAACAGCGCCTCGATGCCATGGCACAAGAGCTAGGCGTGAACATTAGCTCTCCATCAGCCTAAGATCGTTTTATGCCATGGCACAAGAGCTAGGCGTGAACATTAGCTCTCCATCAGCCTAAGATCGTTTTCTGGGGTTGAACGCTTCGTACTATTAACTCGTCCTATTAACCTCGTCCTATTAACAAAGTGCAGCGTTTACAATCGACAGTCATTGCCATCAGCAGCATCAAAGATTCTGTTCAGGAATTTCTAGGATTGTTGTAGGGTGCGTGGAACGACGTGAAACGCACCTGACCTATCAGCGAAGTGAAGTGCGCGGACGCTACGTTGCAAACCCTTTGTGGTTTCCAGTTATTTTTCTTCGTTGAATCTACCATCCTTATTATTTATTCGGGAGCAGGTTTGGCGCGAACAATATCCGGTTCCTAAAGCGATCGCCATCCAAGCGATCGCCCCACCCAATCGGACATTATTGACCTCACAAAAAAGTGATTGCTTTCAATTGCCAAAGTCATCCATTGCTGAAGTCATGTCACAAATCACCCAATCGAAAAAAGGGGTGCCGATTTTACGCGGCACCCCTTTTAACTTTTGATCTTTCAAATTTTAATAAACCGGAACTCCAAGAACAGATCTCAAATCCTTCTAAGGTTCAGAAGCGTTTGAGGGCGTTCCACCAGATGAGGGTTCAGAAGCGTTTGAGGGCGTTCCACCAGATGAGGTGCCAGACTGAGGCAAAGGCAGACTCTGAGTACCCGCTCCAGGTTGGGCATTGGAGTTCGGCAAACCTAGCCCAGGCAGCGGTTGGGTAGAACCATCCCCTGAAGAATTGGGCTGTGGGTTTGAGGGCAGACCCAAGCCAGGTAAAGGGTTAGCGCCCGAGGGACTGTTGGGCAGCGTTGTGCCAGGTAATGTTGAGGGGTTGAGTGGATTGGAGGTTGATCCGGGCAGCGTTCCAGGGAGGGTGCCAGGGAATGGTTGGTCATTAGCTGCGTTGGGGTCGCCTGCACTCGGCAGAGTGGCCAGAGCCACACGATTGCCGCCGACCGATCGCAGCAAATCCAACACTCGCACCACATCGTTGTAGCTAGAAGCGCGTGAAGCGTAGAGGACAATCAATCCTTCCGGGCTGTCTTGTTTGAACTGGAGCAGCGCTTGCCGAAGTTGGTCATCGCCGACTGGAATCTTTTCCACATAGGTCTGGCCGATCGGGTCAACGCTGACCACCAGAATCTGGCGCATTTGGGTGGTGCCCGTCTTGGCCGAGGGCAAATCGACATTAATCGCAGCCTGCCGGGTCAGGGTGACTGCCGCCAAGATGAAGAAGGTGAGAATACAAAAAATAACGTCAATGAGGGGGACGATCTCGACGCGAACATCGGGGTCGGTATTGTCAGAGTTGATCTTAATCGCCATGAGGAAGATAAAAAATCGTGGGAGGAACGGGATCAAGTCAGAGTGACTTGAGGGGAGAAGCGCCGCATTGCAACCTTAGAAATTGCAGTCTTAGAAGGGGTGCAGTCTTAGAAGGGTTATTCAACCTTAGAAGGGTTGTTCGATAGTCTCGATGGGAGCCTTGGGATGTCCCATCCAGTCTTTGCGATAGATCAGTTCTAGGTCATTGCCGGACTGGCGGAAAATTTTGGCCTGACCTGCAACAAACCCTTGAAACAGTCGATAAAAGGCCAGCGCCACGATCGCCACAATCATCCCCATCGCCGTACTAATCAGCGATTCCGAAATCCCCAGCGTCACGCCTGCGGTGGCATCGGTACCCAAATCGCCTAACCGGATGGAACTGAGCGATCGAATCAACCCCAGCACCGTTCCCAGGAGTCCCAGAAGGGGAGCCATGGCGATCGTCGATTCCAGCACCTTATCGCCCCGTTTCATTGTGGCCAGTTCTTCATCCGCAGTCGCTTGGAGCGCCAGTTCAAAGACTTCTGGGGTGGGGTTTTGCAGTTCTAGGGCGGAATACAAAAAGCGACCAATGGGCTGATTCACAGATTTGCGGGCAATTTCAGCCGCAGCGCCCCAGTCTCGACGAGCCGCCTCCAGCACCCGTCCCGCAATTTCTCGCTCATGGGTCAAAATCTTCGACCAAAACCACGATCGCTCAATAATGATGCTCAGCGCCAGAAACGACAGCAGGAGCAGTGGCCAAATGGTAGGCCCACCCTTTTCAAATAGTTCAACAATATTCACAGCGCTGTCTTACCTCCTCGGATTCCTCAAGGCCAATACAGAATGGCCATTTACAAATTAATTTCACAGATATATTAATTTCACAGGGGCTACCTTGAACCAAAATAGAAAACCAAAACAGCCCCATCTTTTGATGAATGAATTGATGAATGAATTTTGAATTCCTGATATTGCTAGTGAATTCAGGATAAGCAACAAAACCGACAAAATTCTAACGTTCACAGGGCGGATCTGCCCGATAAAGTTGCAATCTTAAAACTTCTTACAGGACGGGGGAGGGGTGGACAGGATGGATTGAGTGGGGAGTGGGGAGTGGGGAGTGGGGAGATGGGGGGATGGGTTTGAGTTTGGGGGTTCGGGTTTGGGGGAGTGATATGGGGGAGTGATTGCGCTTACTCAACTGTCCAATATAGATGAATTCCTGAGCTTCTATCACAGAACTTGCGTTCCAGAGTGTTCTTGGCGATCGCCCATCCTTCTCCTTCCCCATCCCTACTACTCCAAAAATCCCTCTCCTCCCTCTGCGTCTCTGCGTCTCTGCGGTTTTTCCCAAATTCCACCCCCCCAACCCAAAACGCACTTTCCAAGCTTCACGCTATCTTGGAAGAATGAAGATTCCGGTCGAAAAACTCCGCCAATCCCTCACGATCTTTCAATACTGCGGACGAGCAATCGAACTCGTCTGGACAACCGATCGCCGCCTCACGATCGCCATTGCCCTCCTCACCCTGATCACAGGACTTCTGCCTGCCAGCATTGCGTACTTTGGCAAACTGATTGTCGATGGCGTGGTTCTAGCCGCGCGCACTGGACTGGCGAGCGATCGCCTCCTCGCCCTGCAATATTTGGGGATGGAAGCGATCGCCATTGTGATTCAGTCCGGCTGTCAGCAAGGCATGTCCCTCTGTCAGTCGCTGCTGCGCGTCCTGCTGGGGCAAAAAGTCAACGTACTAATTCTAGAAAAAGCCCTCACCCTCGATCTGGCGCACTTTGAAGACTCCGAGTTCTACGACAAAATGTCCCGAGCCAGACGAGAAGCGTCTGTGCGGCCTTTGAGTCTGGTATCGCGGACCTTTGGCCTGATCAAAGACACCCTGTCGCTGGTTACCTTTGGCGGATTGTTGCTGAACTTTTCGGCGATCGCTGTTTTCCTCCTAATGGTGGCCGCCGTTCCTGCCTTCATTGCCGAAACCCGCTTTGCGGGACAAGCCTTTCGCCTCTTTCGCTGGCGTGCCCCCGAAACCCGCGAACAGCAATACCTGGAAACCTTGATTGCCCGAGAGGACTTCGCTATGGAAGTCAAACTCTACCAGCTTGGGCAGACCCTCTTGCAGCGCTACCGCCAAACCTTTGAACGCCTCTACGCCGAAGACCGCAACCTGACCATTCGCCGCAGCGCCTGGAGCTATGGGCTGGGGCTGACCAGTACGGCGGCCTTTTATCTGACCTATGTTTGGATTGTTTGGGAAGCGATCGCCGGACGCATCTCCTTGGGTGACCTGACCCTGTATCTCGTCGTGTTTCGTCAAGGGCAGTCTACCTTTTCTTCGATTTTGATGGCGATCGGCGGCATGTACGAAGACAGCCTCTACCTGTCCAACCTCTACGAATTCCTGGAGCAACCGATCCCCACGCAGCAAGGCTACGCTCAATGGGGGCCTCTGCCCGAAGATGGGCTGCGGTTTGAGCAGGTGTCCTTTACCTATCCCGGCAACCCAGAACCGACGCTGAAGGAGATTTCGTTTCAGATTAAGCCGGGGGAGAAGTTGGCGATCGTCGGTCGCAATGGCTCCGGCAAAACCACCCTGATTAAACTGCTAACCCGCCTCTATTCCCCCGATTCAGGCCGCATTCTCCTCGACGGACTCGACCTGCAAGCCTGGGATCTCGAAGCCCTCCAGCGCCGCATTGGCGTAATTTTTCAAAACTTTGTCCGCTACCAGTTCACCGTCGGCGAAAATGTCGGCGTGGGCGATGTCGAACATCTCGAAGATCAGCCCCGCTGGGAAACCGCCACCGAAATGGGCACCGCCCGCACCTTCATTGAATCCCTCCCCGAACAGTTCCAAACCCGTCTCGGCAAATGGTTTCGCGGTGGACGAGAACTCTCGGGCGGTCAGTGGCAAAAAATCGCCCTATCCCGCGCCTTCATGCGAACCAGCGCCGATATCCTCGTCCTCGATGAACCCACCTCCGCCATGGATGCAGAAGCCGAGGTCGAAATCTTCAACCATTTTCGAGCCGCCACCCAAGACCAAATGGCCATCCTAATCTCTCACCGTTTTTCCACCGTGCGAATGGCGGATCAGATTATGGTGCTAGCCGATGGCCAGATTTTGGAAAAAGGCACCCACCACGAACTGCTCAAGGCCGCAGGCACCTACGCCCGACTATTCTCCCTACAAGCCGCAGGCTATCAGTAACCTCGAAGTAATGGGACGGTCGTGCGGGTTATTGGGGAGAACTCCACTCCTCCGCTTCTCTCCCTCTCTGCGTCTCTGCGTCTCTGCGGTTAATTAAAAATTCCAGCTTATTTCCTTCTCTCCCTTCACCCAATTAGGTAACAGGTTCATCCTCCCAGTCTTCATCGTCCCATTCCTCAGAGTCGGCTTGGGGAGAATCAGAGGCAGATCCGGGTTGAGCGGAACTATGGGCGATCCATTCTTCGATGGTATCTTCCTGGATAATCTCTAGCTCAATCACCGGATTTGTCTGGGTGACCTCCGTCATCTCTAGACTGGGCATATCCTCTGACAATAGGTTTTCGGTAATGATCAGTTCTAAAACGGGGGATTCCTCTGCGATCGCCCCCCCTTCCCCCACCCGCGAATTCTCCGGACTCTCTTCCCGGTCTGATTTTTCTTCAGAGACATCCGTCATTTCGGTTGCAGCGATCGCCATCTCACTCAACGAGGCCACCATCCCCTCTGTCAAAGGCTTAGAGCCATTGGGGGAAGGAGATTCCACTGGGGATTCGGTCTGCGGATCTAGTGTTACGGAGGGCAAATCAGTCGTGTCGGATATTTCGGCAGCGGGTTCAGGGGCGATCGCCGAAATTTCTGTGGCTTCGTCTCCCGCCGCTTCCAGGTCTGCAACTTCTGAGATCGATTCCTCCAATAAATCTTCTAAATTCTCAATCGTGGCTGAACTGACCTCATCATCTACTTCAATATCATCTACTTCAATTCTTTCAGCAGAACGGTTCTCGGCGAATTCCTGAAATTCCTGGGCAAGGGACTCCGTCGAGTCGTCAATCACGCTCTCGGAAATCTCCTCGCTGGATGTTGTGGTTTCTGGCAAGGCTGCTTCAGCGGTTTCTTCAGGAATCTCTAGAGCGACTTCTTCAGAGTGGTCTTCTGCAATTCCTTCAGAGATCTCTTCTGAAATCTCTTCAAGAATTTCTGGAGAGGCTGCTCCGGAGATCCCTTCCGAGATTTCTGGAGAGGCTGTTCCGGGGAGTTCTTCAGGAATTTCTTCAGGGATCTCTTGAGCAGCGACCTCAAGGATTCCTTGAGGAACTGCTTCAGGGATTTCTGAAGAGACTACTTCAGAGCGTTCTCCAATATCCGCTTCAGAGATTTCTGGAGAGACTCCCCCAGGGATTTCGTCAAAGGTTTCAGAGATTTCTGGAGAGGCTTCCCCAGAGATTTCTCCAACGTCCGCTTCAGGGATTTCTGGAGAGGCTTCCCCAGAGATTTCTTCAACATCTGCTTCAGGGATTTCTGGAGAGGCTTCCACGGAGATTTCGTTAAAGGTTTCAGAGATTTCTTCGGAGATTTCTGGAGGGGT
This sequence comes from Oculatellaceae cyanobacterium Prado106, assembly GCA_025454315.1. Lineage (GTDB taxonomy): Bacteria > Cyanobacteriota > Cyanobacteriia > Elainellales > Elainellaceae > Prado106. Next base: position 19,785 of record JALOOP010000031.1, on the reverse strand, counting down.
TTCTTCTGGGATGACTTCAGCGATCGCCTCGGTGACTGCTGCCGTTGCCTCTTCTGAGATGACCTCAGCGATCGCCTCAACAGTCTCTGCCAATGGACTATTTTCTGTGTCATTCTCGCTTGATGCAGGAGCCTCAGTGATGCTCTCGGTAACGGCTGAGGCATCTGCTGGAATTCCGTCTAGTTCAAAGTCATCCTCGTCATCGGGCCAATTCTGCTGAGGCACGACTTTGAGTGGGGGAGCGGGAATGGGTTCCTGGGCTGCAACCTTGGGGGATTCAGGCTGGGCTGGTTCGGGTTGGGACGGTGCGGGGGGATCTTCCCGAGTCCAGGTGGGAATCGATTTTTTGGAGGATTTGGTGGATCTTTGGGGCGATCGCACCCCTGTTTTTGCCCCAGATTTTGCAACCGATCCGGCTTCTTCGACAGATTTTCCTACGGTAGGTTTTTCTGCGGTAGATGCTGCTGCGACAGATGCTTGTGCAAAAGATCCGGCTCCCAGGGCAGGTAAAATTGCCGCTGTCCGCAGACCCAATAGGGTAAAGTCCTCGGGAATTTGTTCGGTGGGATAGGGGGCGGTGGCGGCGAAGTTGGCTTCTCCCATGCCCAACACGCGCAACACACTGACGGGCACCTGGACAAACAGATTGCACAGGAGGAATGCGATCGCCGCTACCACCAATCCCATTCCCCGAGTTGCCGAAGGAAACGGACTAACGCCAATGGTCAGGGGGGCAAGGCGATAGAGCTGCCAAAGAACTAGAGCCAGAACTACGGCTGTGCTAACCGATAGAACCCGCTGCAATGGGGTCTTGAAGAGGCTGAGAACCTTGCGCTGCTCCTCGGTCAAAGCATTAGGGCGGAGGGATAGCAGCAGCAGACTATAAATGCTGAACGGTCGCTGCCACTGCATCCAAAGAATAGGGACAATGCCGATCGCCCCGACAAAAAATAGCTCAAAGCCCAGCGGCATTTGCGAGTTTCCCATGCCCAAACCCAGCAAGCATAGCTCTAGAAATATTGGCACTGCGGCCAAGCCTGCCAGATGAACCCAGAGGTAGGGATCAGACCAAAAGGAGCGCATACATTCCCCCCAAAGCGTTAGTGTTAAATGGTTTGAATGGTTTAATCTTGTTGCCAGAGCATCCCATTCCCATCGTACTTGTCATGGTACCTGGAAAGTGGAGGACTCATCGTCAAGGACTATTGCAATTCGGGGGCTGGAATTTTGTCCCTTTGGATCGGTGATCCTCACGATGGCAGTCTGGGGGGGAATGCTATACTCAAAGCTGTTGTCGCAAGTTGTTGCAAAAGGTTTCAGGCAGTTGAAATACACCGATTCAACATTTCAATTCCCGACTAGAGGCTTCCGGCTCCCCTGCTGGGCGCTAGAGGTCAAGCTGCAACGCAGACGACTGACCGACCCCGCCCTGTCCTGGGCAGACCGCTGTGAAGGACCCAGTATGAGCTGATCGATCTGTAACTTTCAGGTTTGCGGGCAGATTTTGCGATTCGCCTAGTCAACTGGATCGATCAACCGCTCACCCAGAGCTTTTCAAGATAAATCTGACCCAAGGGGTCAAAGCAATATTTCAGCCTAAGACCCTGCTCCAGAGGCAGCGTTTTAGTGCTTCAGTCACCCTGGCCTGAAATCCTAGCCAGGAGAGTTTGTCAACGCTGTCTGAGATGTTGTGATGCCTCGGCACTCTCAGCGACCCGCATCTTAGCGACAAGTGGCGATCGGCAGATGGGATTTCCAGATGGGATTTCCAGATGGGATCTCGATTGCACCTCTGCCAAGCTCAATGCTTTCCCGCCCAAGGTCGGAATGCCAAACTTCCCTGCTTCTCCAGGCAAATTGGGAACTGTAGACTTAATCCCTTTGGCCAGCTTTCAAAAATTCAGAGTTGACGGGATGTGTCGCATCCTGGGTTCGTTTGGCGTCGGCAGACTTGGCGCGTTGACCGCATTCAACGCCTTCCGTCTGACGCTGGGTTCGCACATTCCCCAGGACATCTCTTCCCTCTGGTCTTGCAGAACTTTTTATCATCCTTCTTCACAGTGGAGTTTTACCATGTCTCAACAAACCCTCAGCCGGAAGATTGCACCTGTGCCCATGCCTGCTGAAATCAGCGTGGTTGACCTGATTGACGGCTACTTCACCGCTTACAATTCAGCGCGTCTGCGAGAAATCTGCCAACTGCTGAGCCGCGAGGTCATGCAGCCCGGTGTCACTGTTGGCCTCAGCCTCTCGGGAGCCATGACCCCGGCTGGTTTGGGAGTCTCCGTCTTGGCTCCCCTGATGCGCCACGGCTTTGTCGATTGGATCATCAGCACGGGCGCAAACCTTTATCACGACATGCACTATGGCCTGGGGCTAGACCTCTACGCCAGCCATCCCTTTGTCGATGATGTCAAGCTGCGCCAGGAAGGCCGGATTCGCATCTATGACATTGTGTTTGGCTATGATGTGCTGCTGGAAACCGACGCTTTCATCCGCACCCTGCTGCGTGCCGAACCCTTCCAAAAGCGTATGGGCACCGCAGAATTTCACTATCTGCTGGGCAAGTATGTCCATGAAGTGGAGCAGCAGTTGGGGGTGAAGCATCCCTCGCTGCTGGCCACGGCCTATGAGTGTGGCGTGCCGATCTACACTTCCTCTCCTGGAGACAGTTCGATTGGCATGAATGTGGCGGCACTGGCGCTGGAAGGCTCCCAACTGGTGCTAGACCCTTCGATGGATGTCAATGAAACAGCGGCGATCGCATACTCGGCTCGAGACTCCGGCATCCCCGGCGTGGAAGGCAAGAGCGCAGCGCTAATTATCGGCGGCGGCAGTCCCAAAAATTTCCTGCTGCAAACCCAGCCCCAAATCCACGAAGTCCTGGGCTTGGAAGAACGGGGTCATGACTACTTTGTGCAAATCACCGATGCGCGTCCCGACACGGGTGGGCTGTCCGGTGCCACCCCGGCTGAAGCGGTAAGCTGGGGCAAGGTTGACCCGGAAGAGTTGCCCAGCACGGTTGTTTGCTATACCGATAGCACGATCGCCCTCCCCATCCTCACGGCCTATGTCATCAACCAGTGCGAGTCTCGTCCGCTGAAGCGACTCTACGATCGCCGCCCCGAACTCGTCGAACAACTCCGCCAGGATTACCTCGCTGCCCTGGCCAACGCCCATGCAGAATCTCCCACTCCAGCAGTGCCCCCAGTGCCCCCAGTGGCTCCAGTGGCTGCGGCTGAACCCGTCGCCACCTATCCCTGTGGGACTCCGATTCGCAAACGCTAGTCGCTCAGAAGGCTTAGGGAAGCTCATGATCTAGCGCTCCAAAATCTAACCGCCAAAATCTAACCGCCAAAAAACGCAGGGAACTCAATGGGTTCTCTGCGTTTTTGATGGAATTGGAGCTTGAGGGTGGGGTGGCGATCGCCCCTATTCCCTTCCGTTTGCCCGTTAGCGTTTGGATTTCACAATTCTCATTCAGTTCAAATTTTAGAAATCGACTTGCCCCGTTTGATCGGTCAATCTGACTCAGGACTGGGTAAAGCCCAAGGCTCTACGCCCAGATCTCGCAACTGTTGCTCTAGAAGTTTCTCTCGGCTTGAGGCGATATCCGCTGCTTCAAAGGCCATGCTTAGGGTGGTGTCGAATTGGGTCAGAATATTGTCGGTAAGTCGTTTGTCCCATTCATCTTCAGAGCGGCTGAGGCCAAAGGCGCGATCGAACCGACGTTCCAAGGTTTCGGTCATCAGCGCTACACAGAGCGCTAAGGCTTGTTTATTGCCCCGATGTGCCTGCCAGAGCCAATAGACGCTGACAATTTCCAAGGGCATGGAGAGAAAGCGGCTCTGTCCTCGCTTGCCCACTTCCGACTCAATTTCAATCTCCTCGCGTTCAGAAATCGTACCTGTATAACCCTTTCCTAGTAAGGATTGTAAGGCGTTTGAACGCAAAAAATCGGACAGGTTTCGACGGGGTAGTCCTACGGCCTCTGCCGCTTGGGTCTGGCTCATCCGATAGCTGCCATCGGGCAGCATAAATCCATCGATGGGAATGGAGCCAAGGGTGACGGTCGCGCGGGTGGCTTTGATTGAATCGGTCATAAACTAGAGTCCTTCAATGATGTGCCCAAAGGGGAGGGGGCGATCGCCCAGAGCATTTGTTTCAGCTTTCCCGAGGTTGATCTATGAATGACAATGGTTCTAAAACCTAGGGATTCCCAGAGGCGATCGCCATGACACCCAAGAGAGTGTGCTACTAATAATGGGAAAAGCCGCTACCCCCGCTGTAACCCGATGCTTCCCTATTTCCTGGCGCTGATTGTGAGTTTGGCAAGCCTGATGCTGTATCTGGCCGCCTTTCTGTTCCCAGAAATTCATCGGAAGTTCGACTTTGTCTGGAGTGGTCTGGGTCTGTTCTATGGATTGGTTCTCTGGGTTTGTGCAGGACGGATCACAGGGGGGCTGCTCCTGGGGCAGCTTGCAAGTGTGGCATTACTGGGCGGGTTTAGCTGGCAACTGCTGCAACTGCGGTGGGAACAACTGCCCCTAGAACAGCGCCCCGTATTGTCGGATGCTCAGACTTCCTGGGTGGAGGTGTTGCGCGATCGCATTGCCCAACTCCAGGCCAACCTGCGGCAGCGAGAATGGCGATCGGCCTCCCTGACCCGATTCAACGTCCTAGCCGAAAACCTGATCCAAGTTGGCATCAACGCCATTGACTGGGTTGCCGTTCTGCTCGAAACCACAACCCGCTCCTGGAAAACACCCCACCCTCCGGCGCAACCCCCCCTCTCCCCCCCTGCCGCCAAGCCTTTTCCGACCGCCATCACTCCCCCAGTTGAGGATTCAGAAGCCCGCCTCGACTGAAAATCTTCAGAGCCATCAGCCGACTCCTGCAGAAAAGGCTGATAATAGTCCTATCAAGCGCAAGTCCTACTGAGTGCAGGAGTGGAGTCACCGCCTATGGAATGGGCCAGTGCATTATCAACCCGTCCTTCTCTAGAAGCCGCTGTCGAAGAGGTGGTCGAGCAAGCGCAGCAGCGCCTGAAGCATTCTGCTGACTTGGGAATACTCTTCATCTCGTCTGCCTTTGCCAGCGAATATTCCCGGTTAATGCCGCTGCTCCAGGAACGGCTCTCTCTGCCTGCTCTGATTGGCTGCTCGGGCGGCGGCGTGATTGGGGTGGATCATCAGGGTGACATTCAGGAAATTGAAACGGGAGCCGCCCTCAGTCTGACCCTGGCGCATCTGCCGGATGTCCAAGTCAAGCCGTTTCACATTACGACTGCGGTGCTGCCCGATTTGGACGGCCCTCCGGATGCCTGGATTGAGTTAATGGGCGTCTATCCCGAAGCCGAACCCCACTTTATTCTGCTGGCTGACCCGATGTCGGGCGGCACCTCTGAACTGCTGCAAGGGCTAGATTTTGCCTATCCCGGTGCCATCAAGGTGGGCGGTTTGGCCGATGTGGGAGCGGTGGGCAATCACAGTAGTTTGTTTTGCAACGACAAGCATTATCGAGAAGGTCTGGTGGGCGTGGCGCTGAGTGGCAATGTGAAGCTAGAAACCATCGTGGCTCAAGGCTGTCGTCCCATTGGCCAACCCTACCGAGTCGCTGAGGGAGAGCGCAATATTCTCCTGAAACTGGAAGAACAATCCTTGGGCAGCCCCACCCAAACGCCGCTGGAAATTCTCCAGGCTCTCTTTGAAGGCATGAACGAAGCCGATCGCAGTTTAGCTCAGCGATCGCTGTTCGTCGGTGTGGCGCAAAGTGCCTTCAAGCAGGATTTGGAACAGGGCGATTTTTTGATTCGCACCGTTTTGGGCGTTGATCCGAGAACAGGGGCGATCGCCATTGGCGATCGGGTGCGCCCCGGTCAGCGCATCCAGTTTCACCTGAGAGATGCCGAAGCCTCCGCCGAAGACCTGACGCTGCTGCTAGAGCGCTACCCCGTCAGCCGCGACCCCGCTCAACCCCTGGGAGCCTTGCTGTTTGCCTGCCTGGGACGAGGCGAAAGCCTATACCTCGAACCCAATTTCGACTCCCGCAAATTCAGCCACTATTTCCCCAACATCCCCCTCAGCGGCTTTTTCTGCAACGGCGAAATCGGCCCCGTCGGCGATGCCACCTTCTTGCATGGCTATACTTCGGTGTTTGGGATTGTCAGCCGCAAGGGGTAGGAGGGGAGAGGGGGAAGGGGGAAAGGGAAAAGGCGAAAGGGGGGACATCGATCAATGCGTTGGTGGGTGTCGAAGAGAATCTCCCTTTTTCCCCAGGATCAATTCAATGAATTCGTTCAAGATTCCCCTTTTCCCTTTCCCCTTTCGCCTTTTCCCTCAATAGCTCGTCTTCCCAAAAATCACCCGCAGGCTATCTTCAATAATCTCGGAGGGGTTGCCGCGATCGCTATCTCCGCTGTTCGTCCAGGCGACGATGATCATGTCGTGGGCAGGCAGGTACATGATGTCGGACATGAATCCGGTGGTTTTGCCCGTGTGTCCCCAGGCTTCGCCCCAGGCAGTGGGCTGGTAGGAAATGCCCATGCCGTAGCCGCCTCGGCGATCGCGCCCCACTAGATTAAGCATTTCGTTGCGGCTTTCGGGCTGGATTAGCCCATTGTCGCCGAACAGAACCCGCATAAATCGGGCTAAATCGGGCGCGCTCGACACCAGACCGCCATCCCCCAAGCCCAGCCCATCGTTAACCAGCGGTTTCGTCATATTTTTGGGTTTGCCCGTTTTGTCCCAGTCTTGATAGCCCTGGGCAAAGCCGTCAGGAATCGGTTCTCGCACCTCCATGAAGGTGTCGCTCAAATCGAGGGGGGTCAGGATGCGTTGGCGAATGGTTTGGGCGAGGGGTTCCCCGGTGACCTGCTCCAGAATGAGTTCCAGGAGCAGGTAGTTGGTGTTGGAATAATAAAAAGATCCGTTGACTGTGGCCGGATCGCGTCCTTCTGCAAATTCTAAGACCTCTTGGGCTTGCCATTTGTAGGTGGGGTTGGCTAAGACGGCTTGCTGAAAGGCATCGGTGTAGGGATCGTTGAAGCCTGTGGTGTGGTTGAGCAGTTGGCGGATGGTGGTTTTTTGGCTGTCGGGGAAGCGATCGCTCACCTCCTGTGGCAGCCACTGAGCCATCGTATCATTCAGGCTGAGGCGACCCTCTTCGGCCAATTGCAAACAAACGACCGAGACAAACATTTTGGTTAAACTGGCAATGCGAAAGCGATCGGTGGGCTGCATCGCCTGTTTGGCCTCGACATTCGCGGTTCCGGCTGCCCCCGACCAAACGCCGTCTGAGGTGGCAATATAGAGGACGACACCGGGTAAGCGATCGTCAAACGCATGCTGATAGAGAATTTGCCGCAGTTTGATCGAGATTTTTTCAGGGAAAACGCCCTGTTTGACGCGGGTTTGCAGGGCGATCGCCTGAGTCTGTCGGCGCAGCGCAAAGGGGGACTCCAGGGACTCCACCGAGGTACCCCAGCGACAGCCCGCACAGCTTAAGATTGGGATTAGAGTGGCGATCGCCCACGCTTTCAGCTTCATACCCATGCATCCGTCTCATCTAGATCAGTGGAATCATTGGACTGGTACGCTGATTGGCCGCTCTGCTGCTTTAAATTTTTTCTGATGAAGCAACCCTATCATGAACCAGCTTACTGCCAATTCATGACCCAGCGACCAAATTATTCGGACAAATGCCAATCTACCCCATCTGCATTCATTAGCATCCATCTGTATTCATTAACATCCATCTGGATTCATCTGTGTTCATCTGCGTTTATCTGTGTTCCCCACTTTATCCATGCCAATCCATTCCCCCTTCCTTAAAAAAACATCGCCCAGTGGATATTCCTCTGTCCCAGCAAGATTTCAGCAGAAGCTTTTGCTGGCTTTAGGCAGTGGTTTTGGCATGGCCTGTCCCTTTGTGGTTCCCCACACCTGGTTTCTTGGTTGGCTCGCTTTAGCCCCTCTTTGGATACTTGCCCTAGAGGACTTTTCCCTACCTGTTCTAGGCCATCGATCGCCCGATCCGCCCACGCAGATCAACCCCTATCTAGAACTAGAAGAACACACAATTTCTAGATCAGTCCGCACTCGTTCCTTTCCCTTCGCCATTTTTTTTGCGCTAGTTTGGGGAATTGGCTGCCATGGTCTGTCCCTGTTCTGGATTCGCGATCTGCATCCATTAACTTGGATGGGCGTTCCTTGGGCAACCAGCGTTGTCATTATGCTGCTTTGCTGGATCTTAGTGACGCTTTATGGAGCAGCGATCGCCATCACCTGGACGCTCCTGTTTCGATTTATACTTCAGTGGATCTCTCGATTCAAGTCATTCTCTAAATCATTCATCTCTCCATCCTCAGAATCTATCTTACTGATTCTATTTCGCATTCTTATAGGCACCACCCTTTGGTGTCTCCTTGAGGCACTCTGGAGCTTCAGCCCCCTCTGGTGGACCTCCCTTTCTGTCACACAGAGTCCTGATAATCTTCTGGCTTTGCATCTTGGACAGATTTCCGGCCCCACGACGCTGACCGCCGCTTTAGTCGCTGTCAATGGACTCTTGGCCGAAGCTTGGCGGCATCGTCAGGCCATGCGGCAATGGTGTATCGGGGGGGCCGTTGCGGTGTTTGCGATCGCCCATCTCCTAGGTTTTGTCCTCTATGCTCAACCTCTGCTCGACTCTCCCCAATCCGCCTTCACGATTGGGATTGTGCAGGGCAATGTGCCTACCCGCATCAAGCTCTTTGAAGAAGGCACCCAGTTGGCCTTGGAGCGCTACACACAGGGCTATCTGACCCTGGCCGATCAAGGGGTGGACGCGGTGCTGACCCCAGAGGGAGCCTTTCCTTGGCTGTGGTTGCGCCGTCCCCGGCAAGATCGCAACGAGTTTTACCAGGCGATCCGGTCGCGCGGCATTCCTGCTTGGGTTGGTACGGTGGGAATGCGAGGAGAGGGAATCACGCAAACTTTGTTTTCGTTGGCAGGGGATGGGGCGATCGTCGGGGAGTATGACAAGATCAAGTTAGTGCCTTTGGGGGAATACATTCCCTTTCAGGAGGTTTTGGGGCAATTTATCAATCGTCTTTCCCCGGTGGAAGCGTCGATGATTCCAGGACAACCGCATCAGCGCATGGAAACTCCGGTGGGGAGAGCGATCGCCGCAATTTGCTTCGACTCTGCCTTTTCCTGGCTGTTTCGCGATCAGGCCGCTGCCGGAGGCGCATTCATCATCACCGCCTCGAACAATGACCCCTACGGTGCCATGATGATGGCACAGCACCATGCCCAGGATGTGATGCGGGCGGTAGAGAGCGATCGCTGGACGGTACGAGCCACCAATACGGGATTTTCGGGCGTTGTTGACCCCCATGGCCAGACCCAGTGGCGCTCTGGTTTCAGAACCTATGAAACCCATGCCCATAGGATTCATCGCCGCAATACAAAGACCCTCTATGTGCGCTGGGGAGACTGGCTATTGCCCGTGCTGGTCGTCACGACCCTATGCCTTGGCCTGTGTATCCTCAACCCTACGCAATAGGGCGATTTTCAGGAAATAATATTCCTAAGATTTATTCCTAAGATGAAGGAGGAGTGCGCGGCGAAGTCGCGCACTCCTCCTTCATCAATGAAGCTCTTTTCTGCAAGAATTACCTAACGCAAAGTTAGGTGATCTCTGAGAGAGAAGATCCCAGATTTTTTGTGGTGTGGCGAAGCCACACCACAAAAAATCTGGGATCTTCTCTCATGGAAATGTCCTTACGCCAGAGATGGAGAGAGGGTTGGAAGGGAAATGCGATCGCCCTCAGCCTAGACATTCCTCAGCCTGGACATTCTACCTGTCCTGTTGGAGGAATCTGATTCCTTTCCTTGCCCAACCTCAATCCAAGGTTTGACGCAATGCGCTTCGCTACAATTTTACGATTTCCTGCTGTTCCCTACTGTTTAATGCCTGCTGCTTAATACAGTTGCCCAGTAGTTGCCCAAGGCAGTCATATCAAGCAGACTGGGTTAAAATCTAAAGATTCTTCCAGAAAAGCTCCTAGAAATCTTTCTAGGAGCTTTTCTGTGAGACTTTAGGCGAAATAATCGGTCACTTGCAGTTTTCCGCGCCGATTATCACCCGCTTTGAACTGGATTCCCGTCACTTCTGCCAGCAAATCCGCTCTGGGGTTAAAGCCCACATTATCATCGTTGACTGAAAGGAACGTTCTAGACCCCATTGTGAAGAAAACGGCTTCATTGGGACGCAGAGCCTGATTACCAGGTCTGACCTGGTTTTTGTCAGCATAGGCAGATCGGGCAGCACGACGCAGCCCTGGGCTTTCTGCTCCAGCGTTGAACAGTCTTCTAGGCAGGCTGGTGGTCGCCAGGTTGTTATCAAAGTCAAGCACAAACTTGTCGTTTTCTCTGAATCTAAAGTCTGTGATCCGATCGAGATTTCTCAACCGAGAAGAGCGAAGCGCCTCTGCTTTGGTGGCTCCGGAGAAGACGAAGCGATCGGCACCGCCGCGTCCGGTTTGCGTGTCACCGCCCGTACCGCCGACGATCGTGTTACCGCCCCGGTCACCCGTAATCGTGTCGCCACCGGGCAAGTCTCTACCCACAAGACGAATGCTACCCAAGCTTCCGGCGATCGGCGTGCCGTCAAAGGTGGTTACCGTGAAGTTGCCCACTTCATGAATGTTGGTGGAGTCACCCGTTGCGGCACCAAAACCAAAGGTAAAGGTAGAGGGGATGGGGACATTACCATTGAGAGCGGCAATATTCAGGTTTTGCAGTTCAGGATTGGTTTCTAGCGGGTCGCTGAAATCACCATCGGCATTGAAATCGATCTGAACATTGAAGAGTCCTGCGGGGGTCAGGGTGATTTGAGCCGTGCGCTTGGCGAGATTGAGATCGGTGACACCAGGATTGTCTAAGCCGGTCGGAGCATCCGCAGGTCGGAGTGTCCCAGTTCCAGTGAGGTAGGCATAGCCGCCTGCTGCACTGCCTCGAATGGCGATCGAATCTGGTACCGTGCCATCGGGTTGAGCCTGAATGGTGGAAGGCGCTCTGCCGAGCCGTCCCTCATTGTCGTTGGAGTAGTTGCCGAATTCGTCAAACCCGATGCCGACATAGCCTCCGACAATTCCAGGGGTGGGAACAGTGCCATCAACGCGCCCAGCATAGCCCAAAGAGCCGCCAAATCCACCTGCAGTCGTGGGTGTATTAGCACCATCCAGCAAGAAGAAGCTAAAGCCATCTCCTCCTGTTCCCCCGTAGGAATAGAAATCAAATTTGATGATGAGGCCACCAGTTGCGTTGACCGGAGTTGAGAATAGTGCGAAGGCTGAGGCTCCGTTAACGGCATCAGTCAATCTCAGGATCTGGTTAGTCGCCATGAATGAAGTCCTTTCTCGTTTTAGAGGGAAAATATGGTTTACATCAAACAGAGGTCGTCGTCCGGGAGCTAGTTAGCCTTATTTAGGCGAACTTAATTTTTACCCCGCAGAAATCTATCTACTAAATAAAGAAATCTGAGGCCAATCTGTTGGGCGATTTCCGTCTGTATGAACAGTATCTTGACATAGGGAAAGCCCTGTTTATGAAGAAACCACCCATTCAGAAATGGCCAAAACACACCAGTTGAACGAATAGCGCGAAATCAATTACGCGAAATAATTGGTCACGGATAAAGCACCCAAACTTGCATCACCGGGTCGGAGTTGAATCCCCGTCACGTCTACCAACAAATCACGACGTGGCGAGAAGCTCCTCTGATCATCGTTCACCGACAGATACGTGCGGCTGCCTCGGGTAAAGAGAACGGCCTCGTTCGGCTTTAAAGCCTGGTTGCCACGCTTGCTCTGGTTTTTGTCGGCATAAGCTGCGCGTGCAGCTTTGCGGAGACTTCCAGTTTCTGCTCCTGCATTAAATAAGCGTCTCGGCAGGTTGGAAGTGGCCAATTGACCGTCAAAGTCGAGTTGAATGCGATCGCCCTCTGAAAAACGAAAGTCTGCAATCCGATCTAGGCGTCGTAGGGTGGACTTTCTAAGGGCTTCGGCTTTGGTGGCTCCAGAGTAGACAAAGCGATCGGCACCCCTGCCCCCTTGCAGGTTTTCAACCCCATTGCCTGGAATCAAGACATCGTTTCCGGTCTGGCCGACGATTGGGCTGGGAGCGCTGGGGGTGCCAGAGTCGCCGCCGATGATGATGCGATCGCTGAAACTGCCCGCGATCGGTGCGCCACTCTGGGTTCGCACATTGAAGTTGCCCACTTCATGAATATTGGTTTCGAGTCCTGTGGAAGCCGCAAAGCCGAACTTGAGAGTGCTGGGAAGTACGCCATTGCGCTCTTCCACATTGAAATTTTGCAGATTGGCAGGGACTTCGTTGGGATCATTGGCATCAAAAATGCCATCCCCATTAAAGTCAATCTTGACCGAGAGCAACCCTGTGGAGGTTAGGTCGATTTGAGCCGTCCGTTTGGCTTGGTTGCGATTGGTTGCCCCTGGGTTGTCCAAGCCAGTGGGCGCAGTCGCAGGCCGCAGAGTTCCGGTGCCCGTGAGGAAGGCATAGCTGGTTGCAGGGTTAGAGGTTTCTCGCCCTCGAACGACGATCGCATCCGGAATCAATCCGCCAACTGCACCACCGACTCGGCCTTCCGTGCTGTTGGAGAAGTTGCCAAATTCATCAAAGCCAATCCCCAGATAACCACCCTGAATACCGGGTGTCAGCGTACCGCCATCGTCTCGCTGGGCATATCCTAAAGAGCCACCAAAACCACCCGCGCGGACTGGGCTTTGGCTGCCATCCACCAGGATAAAGCTCAAGCCATCGCCGCCTGTGCCACCGTAGGAGAAGAAATCAAAGGTGATGGATAGGCCTTGAGTCGCATCTACAGCCGTGGTGTACAGTGTAAATGAGGATTGACCCCGCTCAGCGTTGGTCAGTGTCAGGAGTTCGGAAGAAGATGCCATAGGAATTTTATGTCCAAAAAATGTGCAAGAACTACAGAATCGTGGGCAAGCCCAGTTGCTGTATGAAGGGTCTAGAACCGTCTAAAACCTTCTGAAATCGGCGACCTCTGCCCTGATCCATTTCATTTAACCGTTTGGTCAAACCTGTCTGAAGTTCAGTAGACAGCGCGCCCTAGAGCATGGAACCCATTCCACGAACAAGCCCACAGAAAATCTGCATCCTCTCTCTGCAATCCAGGTCTTAGGACAGGGCAAAGAGGGATTGCTAAAGACTTGTAGGGAATGAGTGGTTCTCAAAATGACTTTTATTCAAGCGGTAATCCCCGTCGAGCGGTAAGTCGTTTAGGAAACGACTGGCTAAACGACTGGTTAAACGACTATTTAAGAGATGACTGTGCAGAATCCAGAGCGGCTCAGCAATCGATTGGCTATCAACGTTTCAAGCTGTGTTTCAAGCTGTTGATTGTCACGCTGTATGCCTGGGGCAAAATCTGTCTCTGCAAAATTAGTTCACGATCGGTTCATGATTTGCAAGAAGCCGGAAGGACTCTTGAAATTGCAGGACGATCGCACAGAAAGGGCTGAAAAGTCATAGGTTTCTCGGATTGGGGCATTCGGTGATAAGTTACATCGAACAGCGTTTATCACTGCTCTACCGACCCATTTACCCTAGAAGTTGGTGGATTCCTGTCGCTCAACCCACTGCGATCGGCTCAGGCCAAAGGGGAGGTGAGCGTTGATGGAGTTTGGGGCTGCAACAGGGAAGGATTGCTAGCCAATCTGGTTTCTACAGTGGAAATTCCAGAAGCTAGCACCGCATTCTAAAGCAAGGGACAATGTGGCAATGCACCAATCGGTCTATCTGATGATTCAATAGGGCTGATTCATCGAGCCAAGGTAGGCATCACAGAGAACTTACGGATCACAATCCTCAGATTCCGGAAAGGATGTAGGAAGATTGCAGCAGTCGTCTCGGAAACACTACGCACAGTTTCGGCTAAATCCCCATCAATTGGCATCTGCTAGTCCGCGTATTTACCGAAGATTAACCCGATTGGAAAGGAACGTAAACCCTACGTAAAGATAAATCAACTCCGGAGTTAAAAGGAGCCCTCTCCTGTAAGGGAAGGGGGAAGGGGAAAGGCGAAAGGGGAAGGGGGAAAGGCGAAAGGGATGTCTTGGAGTGGTTTGAGGCGATTTTTAGGGGCTATTTCTTTGTTCGGTTCGATATTTAAAGTCAAGGGCAACAGGTTCAAAGATCATCTTTTGTCCATTTCCTGAATCGAAAGTCAGCGGCAACAGATTCCAGGATTACCCTTTTGCCTTTTCCCTCTTCCCCTTCCCCCTTCTTCCCTCTGTGTTTGGTGCGTCTCTGCGGTTAGACAAATCCCAAGAGCGTGGAGTCTGTTCTTCAGCATAAAGCCGCCAGCAGAGTGCAAAAATGCACCTCGCTAGCGGCTCTTGGTTAGATAGGAATGATGAGATGGGCATGAAAAGTGGAGAGACGAAATTAGAGACTCACAGGATGCTGATCGGCAACCAGAAAAGGTGCAATGAGGAAGAAAGAAATTCCTTGCTCTCCTCATCTCCCCATTCCCCCATCTCCCCCTTAACTAATGGTCAAATTAAACGTTCCGAACGTTGAGGCAGAGCCGTCGGAGACGTTGAAGTTGAAACTGTCGCTGCTGGCGACTTCACCGGCTCCCACTCGGCGGGTTGAGCGGTTGTCGATGTTGAAGACAAAGACCCCATCGTTGGCGGTGCCGTTGAACTCTTCGCGGCGGAAGGCGATTTCGTTGCCGGATATGCCAGGGGTGACATCATCAAAGCCTGCGCCGTTGTCAATCACATCGAAGCTGTCGCTGCTGCTGTTGTAGAAGAAAATATCGCTGTGAGTGTCAAACTTCTTCTGCCAGGTGACATTAGAGCCGGAGATCTGCGGATTGATATCTTCGATACTGTCTTCAGTGAAGCGGCGGGTGGTGCCGCTGCTGCCGTTGTAGAAGAAGATGTCGGCGCTGCTGCCGGTGCCGCTTTGCCAGACGATATTGCTACCCGAGATTTGGGGAGACAGGTCATCGACCGAGTTATCGGTTAAGCGGGTGGTGTTGCCTGTGGCGGCATTGAAGAAGAAGAGTTCATAGTCTTGGCCGTCAAAGGCATTCCAGACCACGTTGGAGTTGGAGATTTTGGGTTCAAAGGGGTTGCTGCTGGCGCTGGGCAGTTGCGTGCCAGGGAAGGTTTGGAAGGTAATCCGGTTGTTATTGATGTCTTCTTGGGTGAAGGTACTGCCGCCCTGGAGCGTGCTGCCGTTGAGGAACAGGTTGCCCTGGCTGGGAGGACTGTTGAGGGTGAAGACGAGGCGATCGCCCCCCTCTTCCAAGTCCGTAGCCGCTAAGTTACTGGTGGTAATCGTCGCTGTTGAACCGCGATCGACCGTTAGCCCCGTATTAATAGAAATGGTGGGAGCCGTATTAGGGGCAGGTGTAGGCGCTGGTGTGGGGGTTGGCGTGGGTTCTGGAACGGGTGCAGGAGCAGGCGTGGGTTCTGGGGTGGGAGCCGGAATGGGTTCCGGAGCCGGACTGGGGCTGCCTAGATCGGGCGAGGGCGTGGGGGCTGGAGCCGGAATGGGAGTGGGGAAGGGTTCCGGCGTGGGGGCGGGAACGGGTTCGAGCAGGGTGGAGGCTGACAGGCGCAGGCGATAGTTGGTTTCGCCGCCTCGCCGAATCACTTTGATGAAGTAGGTGCCAGGATCAAGTTCTTCTGAAATGCGCTCACCCCGGTTGCCACGTCGAAAGGAACGTTCGATCGCCCGTCCTTGTCGATTCAGCAGAGACACATCCACATTTTCATCAAATTGGTTGAGTCGCAGGTTGAAACTGCTGCGGGTATTGAGGCGCACTCGATAAAAGTCAAGGCGATCGCCCTCTCCCACATCGTTGCGGAGGGTACGGGTGCGATCGGTCAGGTTGATTCTTCGGGCGCTGCCAAAGGTGCTGCCAGGATCTCTTGCCATAGTTCTTCTTCAGGGGTTGACGAAAATGTATAGAAAGACTTTACGTAATTTCCGTCATCTTGGTAAGATTTTTGTCCTTGTTTAGAAGAGATGGCCGTGATATTACGGAGACATAAGGATTGACATGAACACCGATTAGATACTCCAAAATTTAAGGAGGAGTAGGTGGCGAAGCCGCCTACTCCTCCTTAAATTTTGAGAAATTATTTTCTGAAATCGTCTTACACCGAGGCTTGTTGGCGTTGATACAGCGACCAGTAGGCTCCCTTTTGCTGAATTAGTTGGTCATGAGTGCCCCGTTCGACGATTACGCCTTTGTCCATGACTAGGATCAGGTCGGCGCGGCGCAGGGGGGCGAAGCGGTGGGCGATCAGGAAGAGGGTTCTGCCCTGGGAGGTGCGCTTCAGGTTTTCCAGGACTTGCTGCTCGGATTCGGCATCGAGGTGGCTGGTGGCTTCGTCGAGGATGAGGATGGGTGCGTCCGAGAGGAACATCCGAGCCAGGGTGAGGCGCTGTCGTTGGCCGCCGGAGAGGGAGGTACCCCGTTCGCCGACGTTGGTATCGTAGCCATGCTGCAAGTCGCAGACAAAGTCGTGGGCGACGGCCATTCTGGCGGCTTCGACGACGGCCTCGGCGGTGACATCCGGGTTGCCCATGGTGATATTTTCCAGGACGGAGCCGTTGAAGAGGAAGTCTTCTTGGAGGACGACGGAAATTTGGGGACGGAGGGAGGAGAGGTCGGCGCTCTTGATGTCGAAGCCGTCGATCAGGATGCGCCCAGATTCGGCGTTGTAGAGTCGCTGGATCAGTTTGGACAGCGTGCTTTTGCCGGAGCCACTGCGCCCGACAATGCCGACGAACATGCCCGGTTCCACATCGAAGGAGATGCCTCGGAGGATCGGTTCCTGTTCCTCCTGGTAGCGGAAGAAGACTTGGTCAAATTTGACCTGGCCGCGCAGGGGAGGCAGGGTTAAACCTGTGCCGGGTTCGGCTTCGGGGGCGGTGTTGAGGATATCGCCAATGCGATCGACGGCTAGCAACACTTCCTGGAGGGTCTGCCAGAGTTGGATGAGGCGCAGCAGCGGTCCGGTGACCCGGCCTGAGAGCATTTGGAAGGCGACGAGTTGACCGATGGTGAGTTGGTTATCGATGACCAACCTTGCGCCGACCCAGAGGATCAGCAGGGCTGAAAAGTTGGTAAGAAAATCGCCAATGTGGTTGCTGATGTTGGCGGTGGTGTTGGCTTTGAATCCGGTGCGGACGAAGCGGGCGTAGAGTCCTTCCCAGCGATCGCGCGTTGTCTTCTCGGCGGCATGGGCCTTCACCGAATGAATCCCGGTCACCGTTTCCACCAGAAAAGACTGGCTGTCGGCGCTGCGGTTGAAGGTTTCGTTGAGCCAAGTTCGCAGAATCGGCGTGGAGATCAGCGTCAGGATGGCAAAGAGGGGAATCACGGCCAGCGCCACCCCGGTCATGGTGAGGCTGTAGTAGGCCATCATCACCAGATAAATGACCGAGAAGATGCTGTCGAGAACCACCGTCAAGGCTGTACTGGTAAGGAATTGCCGAATTTCTTCGAGTTCCTGTACCCGCGCCACCGTGTCGCCGACGCGACGGGCTTCAAAGTAGGACAGGGGCAGGCGCAGCAGGTGGCGGAAGAGTTGGGCAGAGAGCGCCAGATCTAGACGGTTGGTGGTGTGGGTGAAGATGAACATCCGCAGGCCGCCCAGAAAAGCCTCGAAGACGGCACTGCCCAAGAGTGCGATCGCCATCACATCCAGCGTCGAAAGGCTCTGCTGCACCATTACCTTGTCGATCACGACCTGAGTGATGATCGGGCTGGTCAGTCCCAGCATCTGCAAGGTGAAGGATGCCAGCAGGACTTCGCTCAGGAGAACCCGGAATTTCCAGACCGCCGGGAGGAACCAACTGAGGTTGAACTGCTCTTGTTTTTTGACCAGTTCGGCTTGCCAAAGCTGGCCATCCCAGGATTCTTCTACCAGGGCGCGGGGCATACTTTCGCAGGTTTTGCTGGGGTTCATGGGGTCGCCAATGACGAGGCGATCGCCCCTTACCCCATAAGCCACCACCCAATGGTCTTCCTGCTGCCAGCGCATCAGAGCCGGGAAGTTGGTTTGTCGTAGATCTTGCCAGTTGACCACCAGTAAGCGCCGCAGATGAACGCCGATTTTTTCGCTGGCATTAACCAACTGTTTGGGGCGTTGGCCGCGCAGTTGCCGCTGTACCCAGTCCATCTGCACCGGGGTTTCCAGGTATTGGGACAGCATGGTGAGGCAGGCGGCGGCGGTGTTGATGCCCGAGATATGGGGGTAGCCGGAGACGGGCTGGGGGGCGTTGGAATAGTTGGGCTGGTAGCGCGATCGCACCGAGAGCCAAAATTGCTTGATTTCGCTTGATTTGAGCGCTTCCCAGGTGTCCGTTGACCATTCCATAACCACCACTTCTTTGCTGGCGGCACGGGCTTTCCATTCGTCCGTCAGCGCCAGCAGATCGCCAAACCAGTCACCCGGTTTGAGCATGATGGATTTGCCCTCGTTGGGCACCAGGCGGACATTGCCCGAGAGCAGGAGAAACTGACGACCGGTGCCTTCGGTAGACCAGACCACCTCGCCCATGGCAAATTTGCTGGACTTTGCCTGACTGTTGATTTGCCACTGCTGGTCGGGGGTGAGCCAGCAGAGGGGAGGGCTGTCCCAGGTTGTGCTGGTAAGCTGGTCGTTGGTAATCATTCCTTCACCTGTGTTAATTCACCCGTGCTGAATGCGCTTGTGCGTCATTCACTCGTTCTGGATTCACCTGTACTGAATCAATTTGTGCTGAAGTGACTTGTGCTGAAGTCACTCGTGCCTAATTCACTTGGAGCCGGATGGGAAGCTGTTGAATGCGTTCGCCGACCCATTGCTCAAACAGTTCGTCTTCTAAGCCTTGCTTGATTTGGGGGTCATCAAGGGAGGCGGACATGAATTCTTCGACGCGGAACAGACCCCAGCGGTCTTCTAAGCCCAGAGGCCCGACGACATCGCTCGGTTTGACCAGGTCAATGGCGGCGCGCAGTATGTCGGGCATGGTGCCACGACTGACGGGGCCAACCATGCCGTTCATGATGCGATCGTCGGTCAGGGAAAACTCCCTTGCCAATTGCTCAAACTTAGCGCCTTCCTGGATTTGACTGTATAGCTCGTCTGCCAGTTCCTTGTCTGCCACAATAATTCGAGATAAAACGACGCGATCGAGAAAAACCTTGCGTTCAATGAAATATTCTTGCAGTTTTGGGGCGGTGGCTTCCTCTTTAAGTCTTTTTAATCGAAAACTCATGCCGACTTGGGCATGGAAGGCTTCGTTGCTGAGGCCGTTGCCAGCCAGCCACTCTTGAAACTGTTGCGGATCGGTGAGTTGATTTTGCAGCCGAAAGTCGATCACGGCCTGTTCGACCACCGTGGAACTAACGCTGGAGTCCTGCTGGGCTTGGAGTTCTCGCTCAATCACGAATTGGCGGACAATTTCGCCAATGAAGCCGTCGAGTTTGCGGTTTGCCTGGAGGTAGCGGATGACCTGACCCACAGAGATGGGCTGGTCGTCGATGTAGAGAAAGGATTCGGATGTCATGCCGGGGGTTGCTCAGATTTTCAGCAGAACCATTATGCCCAATCCCTCTGAGGGTTTGTGCAAACTTCATAAAGTCCCTGAGTGAGACTAACGACGTATGCCTTAAGTATACGGAGAAGTTTTTGGGGGGAGTGGGGAGTGGGGAGTAGGGAGTGGGGAGTGGGGAGTGGGGAGT
>JALOOP010000375.1 GCA_025454315.1 Oculatellaceae cyanobacterium Prado106 | reverse complement strand
GCCTCTTTGCGCCATTCATCAAACTGCTGAAACTGTTTCACGGGAGAAGCAATCTGACGGCTCATCAACCGGAAGAGTTCAGCAGAGTCGATCGCTCCCAAAAGCTGATCTACCAAGGTTTGATAGATCACAACTGCCTTCGTCAAACAATCATCCGCCTCTTCGATATATCCTTCCTGTTTCAGTTGCTGAGCCGCATCTATATAGCTTGTGGCTTCCTCCCGCTCAGCCTGAACCTGGCTCAGTTTAACCGGGTGAATTGGGGCAATTTCTTGCTGCATCAGTGCGTCCATGATGGTTTTCTGTCCTTCTAATATTGAATCAAACGACTTAATCAGACGGCTAAATCAAACGACTGAATCAAACGGTTTCCTTAAATGGCTCCCTCAAACGGCTTAATCAGTTCCATCAAACTGCCGATCCATTAACCGCCCGAGTTGCTCTTTAACAGACTCCGTTGTGTAGGGTTTGATGCTATCGATCGCTCTGTCTGCTAACCGTTGCCATAAGGTCAAGTCCTGGTAGAGCCGCACAATTTTTTGGGCAAATTCCTCGGCACTATCCGCGACGAGAACCTGTTCCTCATCCTGCAAACCCATGCCCTCTACGCCGATCGTCGTTGACACCAGGGGAAGACCGTATTCCAAACTCTGTCCAACCTTCCCCTTCATCCCGGCTCCATACCGTAGAGGCGCAACAAATACCCGATGATTCAAAAAGTGAGGGGAGACATCTTCGACATATCCCAAAACATTAACCCGAGGGTTGGCCAATTGACGAACGGCCTCTGGCACATTGCTGCCCAACAGCGTCACCGTCACATCACTCAACTGTTGCCACACTAGAGGCATAATTGTTTCACAGAGCCAGATTACACCATCCACATTGGGTGGATGATTGTATCCCCCAATAAAGAGTAAGCCGGTGCGTTCCTCAAAGCCCGGTTTCTCACCGACATAGGCCGTGTGAATATTCGGCACAACCGCAACTTCTGCAATCCGCTGCTCATGCAAAATTTCTTTTTCCACTGATGTGACCGTAATCGTCAAGTCAGCCTGCTGCGCCATTTTTAGCTCTAGAGTACGCATGTCCGTCCACTCCTTAGCTTTGCGAATATCGCGAGGTGGCGGCAACATATCCCAGGCTCGCTTCATCCGGACATAGTGCAGATCAATCGTGTCATAAATCACCTTGATGGCTGGATTCTCCCGCAGAATTGGCAGATATTTTTCCATCAAACTGGGAAAAGCAACCCAGGCCACATCAATGATGCTCAATCTTTGTTTAATCTGTTCTGCGACCGATACGCCGTAGCCCTCCTGAGTATATAAGACCTCCACCTGCATATCCTGCAATTGGCTGACATAGGGTTCTTCCTTGTAGCCATTGTCGGGGGCAAAAATCACATGATAATTCAGCTGCTTAAAGATCCGAATTAGCTCAAACAGCCGTCTTGCGCCGGATTCCTTGTCGTAACAAGGCGGGTAAGGATTGATCATGAGGATGGTGCGATCGCCCAGATAGCGTCTGGCCGCCTTCAGCACATTTTTGGCATCATTCTGACAATGTTGCTGTAACGCCGATTGCCATTTATCCTTAAACTTGACCGCATTGACCACCTGGTAGCGCTTCACCCCACTTGTGGTAGAGGTTCCCGAGGAAATTCCCTCATAGTGAACCAACTCCGACTTCGGTTGAATCATTACCTTCATCCCAAACTGGTTGCGAATCGCAAAACACAGGTCAGTATCCTCATAGTAAGCAGGGGCAAAATCCTTCTCAAACCCATCCAGCGCCTCAAAAATTTCGCGACGCACCAGCAAACTTGCTCCAGAACAATAGTCAGCCGGACGCAGATAGTTGTACTGTGGATCAAACGGATTCTGCATCCGCCCATAATTCCAACCCGAAGCATCACTCCAAATAATGCCGCCCGCTTCCTGCAAAACGCCATTGGGATAAATCAACTTCGACCCCACCGCTCCAACTGTAGGATCAGCCTCCAGCACTTCAACCAGCTTTTCCACACAGCCCGGTCGAATTTCAGTGTCATTATTGAGGAAATAAATATAATCCCCCGTTGATTGTGCCGCACCCGCATTACAGGAGTGAATGAATCCAGAGTTCTGGGCATTGTTCACCAGGATCAGCCCTTCCACCTGCTCCAGAATCGTCTTTGTCTCATCCGTCGAACAGTCATTGACCACAATAATCTCAACCGCCAAATCTGCCTGCAAATGCTTTTCCAGGGACTTCAAGCAACGGTAAGTATAGTCAACTTTGTTGTAAACCGGAATAATAATCGAAACCGTTGGGGTGGCACTGCGGGGCAAGGTCAACTGCGTTGGATCGAGGTTCGCCACGATCGCCTTCGCTACCGGAGTTGGACTGGGTTTTGCCGGATTCACCGCCTGATAAAACTGGAGTGCGTCTTCCAACAGTCCCATTTGTGTCAAGTTATTCCCTAGAGCCAAATAGACCGTTTTGACCAGTTCTCGGGGATAGGATTCAATCGTTTCCCGATCGTTCTTGGCCTCTCTACAGGACTGTTCGACCACCTGCTGATAGGGATCGGTCACCGAGACCAAATCAAGCTTGGCTTTTTGCCATAGCGCCTGAGCCAGTTTGGGCGTTACGCCATACTTCCCTGGTTCTAGATCCAGGGCTTTTTGATAGGCCGCAATTGCTTCTCCCCACTGGCCGGCCTGGGCACAGCGATCGCCCAGTTTGATCTGCGCCATCGCCGCATCCAATCGATATTCCCGCCCTTCTGATTGACCAAACTGTAAGTAGTGTTTAATCAGTTCATAAGCGCTGTCGCCCAAGGTCGTTTTTAGATCCGGGTTCAGACTCCCATAGGCATGCCAATCAAAATCCTTGGGCAGCGGTGGAATCTCAGCATGGGTGTCCTGCAAATCATACTGGACGGCTTGTTGATAGGTGGCGATCGCTTCCTCCCGACGCCCCATCCGGTGCAAAGCATCCCCGAGTTTCTGGTGAGCCTCAGCCAGTGCAGGAGCCTGCTCAATGGCAATTCGATAGGCCGCTACTGCCTCTTCTCGCCGATTCAGCCCCATTAAAAAATCACCACATTTTAGATGAGCAGTGGCCGAGTGGGGATCATACTCCCGCTGTTCCGCCTGACCATAGTGGAAGTAATGGGCGATCGCACTATACTCACTATCGCCATATAACTCCTGCAGATCAGGGTTGAGTTGAATGTACTGCTCAGCGTCAAAATCCTCAGGAAAATTCTGTCCGATCGCCTGCAAAAGATCCTGTGGATTGGCGTAACGGTTCTCATACCGCCCATATTCCACCCAATGCTCATAGGCTGCGTCAGGGGTCGAGTAACCCTGGAGGTCAATGTTGTATTCCAGGTAGAATTTCCAGTCAAATTCGCACTCAGATGCGGCCAAATTCTGCTCTTCCTGACTCGACAATTCTGCTGAATCTGCTTCCTCCATCTCAACTTCACTGACGGCTCTATTGCTGGCAATCACTGCGGAAGACAATTCGGTCGTTTCCTCGTTTAAGATTTCGTCCGTTGTTCCATCGGTTGGCTCATTTGTTACTTCATCTGTTACTTCATCGATTGCCTCATCTAGTTGCTCCTCTGTTGCTCCACCCGTCGCTCCATCCGTTGTCCTATTCTTTGCCTCATCTGTTGTCACATCTAGGATCTCGCCCGTACCCTCATCTCGTGACTGATCCTGTAAACCTGACTCGTTCGTTGAGGAGTTAAGCTTTGAGGCTTCATCAACCATTAAGGACGCTTCTGGTTCCACAGGTTCGTCAGAGGATGAGTCAGCAGGTGCAGATCGAGATAGCTGGATGGAATACTGAGTCGCCAATCGATAATGAGCGATCGCCTGATCGAACTTCTGAAGTTTTTCGTAAAGATTGCCCATTTGGGAGTGCAACTCTACCCAATGGGGTTGTAGCCGGAGTGCTTGCTGATAAGCCTGTTCTGCTTCGTCGTATTTTCCCATGCCCTGTAGCGCCTGCCCCATTAAGCAAAAGGCTTCGGCAGAGGTCGGCAGAAGTTGGCTGGCTTGTTCCGCTACGGCATAGCCTGCTACCCATTGTTCCTGATGACACAAGTCAGATGCCTGATGCATCAGCAAGACTGCATTTGCACGCTCATCGAGAACATCAGGCTCAGTCAATTCGGGAACATGAGGATGAACGGGGCGCTCTTGGGTTGAGTCCTGATCGATGATGTTATTTGCTGCGGAGTTATTTTCTAAGGGGCGCTCTTGGGTTGGAAGCACTGGAATTACAGGAGTTTGGTTCACGGCAATGTTCTCTTGGAAGGGGCGATCGTCAAAGGGAAATTTGATACTTGTAGACGAGGATAGTAGATAGGGAGAGTGGCAAGCAATGGCCAGATCAGGGTGGTACTTCAGGGTGATACTGCAAACCACATTGCAGGTTGGCAGGAGACGGATATCGACCCATCCCAGATTTCCAATTACCAGTCGTGGCCACTAGTTCAATAATCAGGCTGTATCCGTAATATCCCTAAGGAGTATGATGGCTTCATTAAAACTTTTGAATTGTTTAATATTTGTATAATCCGATCACCCCCATGGGGACGCTCATCTCCTGTTTTGGTAGTAAAGCCAGCAATTCGATGACCACTTTATGGGGAGCATCGCTTAGATCCAGGGTTGTAGAAAACCCAAATTCACAATCTGCTTCCGGAAATAAATAGGCTTTGGCCACATCCGGACGCGCCCCGTTGACCGGAACTTCCATCATCAAGGTGTCATTCAAAATCACTTGGATGGTATTGACCTTTTCATGACGCCCCGCGACCCAACCTCGCAGCGGCAGACCGTTACCGACGAAGCGATCGCCCGCCCGAGGCTGATCAATCCAGCTCCCCCAAAAATTCTGCTCATCGCTGTAGCCACTGCAAACCACATCAAAAATATCCAAACTAGATTTGCCAGTCAGCTTATGCATCATCCGTTTCAAGCCGGATGACTGAGATCCTTGACTGCCAAACTCAGCCAGCGGGTTGGGTTGGGCATCCCGCGTCAGCGTCCGGACAAGGGTTTTGCGATTTTGGGTCGGTTTTGCTTCCTTCAGCCAGTTTTTGATATCCAGAGACTCTGTGAGCAACTTATCCTCCAACATCCCCGCCTCCGAACCCCTCGGTTTGGCAAAGTCTCGGCGGCTATCTCCCAAACCTGTCAGTCGTGAATTTTCGATACCCGTCAGTTCATCCATGGAAATCACTCCATCAGCTAACGTCTTCTAGATTTGAATTAAGCTCTGAGAGCCGCTGAAACAGAAGATTGAATTTTTGCTAAACCTACACCCTCAACAGCAGCGGCACGAATCTGAATCTTGCCAATATTCACCATCTGACCATCGGCAAGCAGAACCTGGAGTAACAAACTTGAACCACGCCTGAGACCCTGAATAAAAACCCTGGTTGAGAACCCGCTGCTTTCGGCTCCAGGTATGCCGGTAGAGCTGTTGGGAGGAGATGATACTCGATAAAACTGCGCCACATCTGGACGATGAAGGTTAATTGGGGTTTCAACCAAAATCTGCTTTTGGTAGAAGATTCTGACGGCGATCGCCCCAGATTCCGCCCCAAGCGCCCAGCCTTCGATCAGAATGGAATCTTCTTGAACGGTCGTTGTCGTCACAGGCGAATCAATACAAAATCCGATCAGGTGTTTGTTAATCCGGGCACTCCTCGCAGGCGTGACCGTCAGCATTAGACCTGAGCGACCAGGATGTTTGAGTTGGACATCAAGTTGGTGTAAGCGATCGCTAAATTGCTGAATCAGCGGTTGGGACTGCCTCAACCCACTCAGCATATGCTGTAGAACCATCGATTCCCCTCGACGGGCGGCTCTTAGCTCAATGGCTTGCTGATAGAGTTCCATATCTTCTTGATTCCACCGCGCCAACTGTTTAACCAAATCCGTGTTGTAGAGGATTTTGACCAAATCTTGAGAATAATGGGGATGGGGGTTCATATTCTCACGACTGATGGTGAACTCAGGCCATTGCATCATGTGTTGCAAGTCTGCCAAATCCTCCGTGTAGAATTCTTGGATTCCAACAAAGTAAAACTCAGTTAACGCAACCCCTCGAACTTGATTAGCCTGGATATTTCTAGCTGCACCCTGTTCTGCAAACTCCAGTAGTTCAAACCCTTTGCTAATAAGTTCGACATGGAGCGGATTATGAATATCTTTATAGATTTGAGCAAAGAAATACTCTGAGATCAGTCTCATGACCGGGTTTCTCAGCCAAACGATGCGCTTGGCCTCTGGAAAGCGATCGCGATACTTATCGGCTGCAAAATGACCATGAATCACTTGAATCGGATCAGGCAATGGCTCTGTCACCCGATAAGCATCAGGCTCATAGTCCCACAGCACATGCTCGTCTCCATAAACCTGAGATAAAACATGACGGAATGCAGACCCTGCGGTTTTGCCAATATGAATGGATAGAACATCAAGCATTGTGAATTCAGATTATGACCCTGGTATTAATAAAGGAATTGGCGGCAGAACAACTGAGAAGTATGGGTGATTTGTTTGTGGACGTTGGACATAGATGATAGAAATGAGCGCATCCCAACCACCCCACGACTATCAATCCCACGACCATCAATCCCACGACCATCAATCCCACGACTATCAATCGCAAATCCCACCCTTTCACCCTGTTGCTATCTCATCTAACAGCAGCCAGGGATGGCGCTGCTTCATATCGAACTTAACCTTCTCAATATTGCCTGTTTTGTTCGTGGTGGCCTGTAGCATTGAATTGCCATGAACCCGATAGCGCGCCAAAATCTCAGGAACCAGGATGCCACTATAGTCCCGCTCTGCGAACTTGCACCAAAGTTCGTAATCCTCCCATCCAGTGACCGCCATCGCACTGTACCCCCCAACACTCATCAGAGCTTCTCGCCGAATTAAGGCCATCGCATCAATGTAGTTGTTGTGAGCTAGGCGATCGCGATTCCACACCAAATTCCCAATCACGCCAGAGGTTCCGCCAAATTTTTCAATCAACGGGTAGGCAAAAGCCAAGGTTGAAGATTCTAAGGTTTCCAAACAGCGGGCTAGACAACGAGGATAGAGCGCATTATCAGCATCCAGAATAAACACAAAGCGCGTTTCGACCAGACTTATCGCAGTATTTCGGGCTGCGGCTAATCCACTGTTTTGGGTATGCTCGACAAAACGAATGGTGTTGAATCGCGATCGCCGCCGCTCTAACCATCGTTGAGTAATCATGGCCGATTGATCCGTAGAGGCGTCATTGACAATGATTAAATCAATCTGTTCCAAAGTCTGCTTATACACCGACTCCAGAGTCTCAACAATATAATCCTGATAGTTGTACAGGCTAATACAAACGCTGACCTGCGCCATTCGTTCCCCAGGCTGTAAAAATAGAACAGAGTGG
>JALOOP010000374.1 GCA_025454315.1 Oculatellaceae cyanobacterium Prado106 | reverse complement strand
TCCGGTGGCAGTGCGGTGGGTAATTGAGCGTTCCAACGCTTGGGTGGAACGGTGCAAGAACTTGGTCAAGAACTTTGAGTGGACGCTGGAACACGCCAGAGCCAAGCTCAATCTCTGTTTCATTCGCTTGATGGTCAAGCGCTTAGCGGCCTAGAAAAGATGTCAAATGGATTCTATAAACCAGGACAAACACCGTCAGCCGAACTTGATCAGGTGGCCAACTTGCTTCGACCTTTGCCAGCAGCCAATATTCCCACCTACGCTGTGTTGGGCAACCATGACTATGACCTGCATCAGTCCGGCACTCGTCGAGATGATGCGCGCGCAGCCCAAGTCCGGCAGACCCTGGAGAAGCTTGGCATCGAAGTCCTACAGAACGAAACTATTGAGCTTCCGATGCCCGATCGCCCCTTCCCCGCTGCGGCCTCCACGGCTCCTCGTACAACTCCACCGTCCCCGCTCTATCTGGTTGGCATCGGCGCTCATCGACCTCAAGCTGACAACCCAGCCTTGGCACTGGCTATGCTGCCTCGCAGCGCTCCTCGTGTTGTCATGATGCATAATCCTGATACCTTTGAGCAACTTCCTGCCAATACAGCCCCCCTGGCTGTCGCCGGACATACTCACGGGGGGCAGATTCGTTTACCCTTCACCCCAGATTGGTCATGGTTGACCTTTGTCATGGATGATGAAGTTCATGCAGACGGTTGGATTCAACAATATGGGCAACCTGGGAATCGTCTTTATGTGAATCGAGGAATTGGATTTAGCGTGGTGCCAATTCGGATCAACTGCCCTCCAGAAATCACCTTGTTTACGCTACAGCGGGGCTAACTTGAGTCAATTTCTGAAGTAAGACATGAACCGATCGCCAATCTGTAAACACTAAAATCGGAATGGGTGACAGCATTTGGGACAAGTTACTTACCCACCTTAAACCCCCTGGTTGATTCGGGAGACTGTTGAGGTCAAGCAGAATCAGGTCGGGGTTTTGGCTGGCGATCGCCCCCCAATCCACCTCACTCCCCTGATCTACCCCGCTCAAAGTCATTCCCACCCGATGGATTTCGCTGACTGAACGATCTGCAAGCCATTGATCCACCTGCTTTGGATTACAACTCAGCATCAGTACTAAGGGAATCTGATCAGTGTTTACCGCTGGAGTTGTCACTGACTCAGTAGGCATTGACTCTCCTAATGTCTCTCCCAATGTATGGCACAACTGTTGTACCAGCGTTTGCAATCGTAGAGCATTTGATGAAGAGGGCAGAGGCTTCCCCTGGAGCAGATCTTCGATCGCCTCTGCCAGTTGTGCTGCTGCTGTTAGCTCAACCGTTCCCAGCGTACCTGCGAGTTTATGGGCTTCTTGCTCTGCTTGTAGCCGTAAACTTTCATGGAGCGATCCCGACTGGAGGGATTGGGTGGCTTGCTTGAGGCAGATGAGGCGATCGCCCAGTTTCTCCTTGAGGCTGGTTCTAGCTTGGGCGATCGCAAGTTCAGTCTGCTGAGCAATATTGTCCGCTTGAGTGATATTGTCCGCTTGAGTGATATTGTCCGTCTGAGCAATATCATCCATCTGGCCATTTACTGGGATGGAACAGGAATCTAATCGAGGCGGGTCTTCCTGCTGGCTGGTCAGCGGCTTGAGACGGTAGCCTAATCCATAGACCGTTTCAATAAAATCATGGGATGCGCCAGCCGCTTTTAGTTTTTGCCGTAGCCCTTTGATGTAGGATTTGATGGTTGATTCTTGGGGTGGTGTATCTAGAGGCCAGAGATGATCCACAATGGCACTGCGATTAAAGAAACGAGGCGGGTTGCGAAGAAACAAATCGAGCAAACTATACTCCGTTGGTGTCAGATGCAAAGGCGTTTGGTGGTAGGTGACCTGACTGGTGCCCGGATCGAGCCGCAGATTTTCCCACTCCAGAACGGGAGGCAAGGTGGCTGGTGTGCGTCGCAGTAAAGCTCGAATCCGAGCCGCCAACTCCTGAAAGTCAACGGGTTTAATAACATAGTCATCTGCGCCCGCATCCAAGCCAATGACGCGATCGCTGCTGCTGTCCTTGGCCGTCAACAAGAGAATCGGCAACTGAAAATTGGCCTGACGCAGCCGCTGACACAGGCTAATCCCATCCAGTTTAGGCAACATGACATCCAGCACAATCAATTCATAGCTCCCGATGGTTGCCAGATCCCAACCTGCTTGACCGTCCGCCGCAACATCAACAATATAATGCTGTGCCGTCAGAATATTAGCGATCGCCTTGGCCATCACCGCATCATCTTCAACAATCAAAAGCCGCATCCCACCCCACTCCTCAACGGTAACGTCACGGTAAAGGTTGCTCCCTGTCCGACTCCTGCGCTAGCCACCTCGATCGCCCCTCCATGCAGTTCGACAATATGCCGGACGATCGCCAATCCCAAGCCCAACCCTTTATGCTCTCTTGCATTCGTACTATCCGCCTGTCGAAAGCGATCGAAAATATAGGGCAGAAAGTCCGCTGGAATGCCGACACCGTTATCTATAACCTGAATCTGAGCTTGGCGATCGCCTTGCTCTAACGCTTGTGTCGGTTGGAGTGAACGGGGCTTTTCCAATCGATCCGCTGAATCTAATAAATGATGGGTTGAATCTGAATGGGATTGCAGGACGGGATTGGCGATCGCATCCGAGGGCAGGTTTCTAGGGAACGTCTTGGATACTACCGAGAGGCGAACCTGTATCTGTCCTCCCGTGGAGGTAAATTTAATCGCATTGGAGAGGAGATTGAGAATCACTTGCTGCAATCGATCGGAATCTCCCCACATCCAGAGGGACAAACGCTCTGAAAATTCCTCGGAAACCGTTGCTGTTAAGGTTTGATCCGGGAGAAACTCTAGGTTCAGAGATTTTGCATGAGCGGTGGGTTGGACGATCTGAATGGCGTCGGCAATGACCTCTACCAGGTTAATCCGACGACTGTTCAGAGGCAGTTCACCCCGAATGATGCGCGACACATCCAATAGATCATCAATCAACTGAATTTGCAGGTTGGCGTTGCGCTCGATGGTTTCTAGGGCGATCGCAGCAGTCCCAGCATCCAGTTGATTCGTCTCCAGCATCCCCACCCAGCCGACGATCGCAGTCAATGGAGTCCGTAGCTCATGGGACAGAATCGCCAAAAACTCATCCTTCAACTGGTTCACGGTTTCAGCTTCAGCCCTAGCCGATCGCTCCCGTTCCAAGAGCCGTTCCCGCTCCTCCTCCACCTGTTTCCGCACGGTAATATCTTGCATGATCAGGGAAAATCCACGAATCTGTCCGGCTGCATTCCATAAAGGTGTGATAACGTAATGTGACCAGAACGAGGTTTGATCCCGTCGCACATAACAGCGGTTTCCCTTCGAGAATCCTTCGACTAAGGCTGTGTTCAAAATCTGATCAGGCACACCCTGCTGAATATCCGTCCTGGTAAAGAGTTGTGCCAGAGGTTGCCCCACGATCGCCTCCGCTCGATAGCCCAAAAGTCGCTCTGCTCCAATGTTCCAATTGATGATCCGACCCTCTGGATCAAGCATAAAAATGGCATAGTCAGTCACTCCCTCTACCAAAGAGCGATACTGTTCTTCTCGCTGACGCAAAATCTCTTGGTGCTGCAACAATAGATGATTACTGCGCTGTGCCTCCAGGGCATGAACCTCAGCGCGATGGTGAGCCGTCCGCAGCATAGAGTTAAGGAAGCAAACCAGAAATGCTACGCCCGAAAAGTAGCTCAACCGTCCCATACTGGCTAGACTCCAGGCGATCGAGTAACGGGGATGCAAAAAAAGTATTCACTCAGAAAGGCTCCCAAAAGGGTCGCAGCGGTTCCTGCCCGGAAGCCACTATACCAGGAGCTTATCACCACCGCCGTGAGGAAAAAAGGATAAATGATCGGCTGCATGTGCCACCAGAACAGATGGGTCAGGAGCAGTGCCGCTATCACGCTCATGAGAGCAAGACCATAACTGCGTAAAGGTGAGTGCTTCGATCTCAACATAGAGTCTATTCTCTAAACCGGGTTTTCGCTGGTTTTGTGACGGCTGAAGAAACGCGAAGGTACTTCAAAATTAACAACAGAGTTAACAGTCTGAAATTACAACAATATGGAATTAACAGTAAACCCATCGTAATTCCTTTCTAGATACTTCAGACCAAAGCCATAGTGATTTAAAGTACATCCGTAGGAAGAAATTAAAATGACGTTAAATCTGCTTGTGGGTAGATTGACAGATAGATTGACAGGTAGATTGATAGATAGATTGACAGTGATGCGAGGAATCATGGTAGGCATCCATAAAAATTCAATCGACGCACACCCATGATTAACTCAATGGGTTCACATTCAACAATAATTGAGACAGAATAGGAATTGAGACAGAATAGAGATTAAGCCAACCAGAACTATTAAATCGGTGACAAAGAAGATAACGCGATTTCACCTGATAGGCATTGACGGCTCTATTGCCTCGGCAATTATAGAGAATGCCATCCGAGCCACCCTCATCCCCCAACCCCTTCTCCCTAGAGGAGAAGGGGAGCCGGATTGAAGTCCCTCTCCTTTAGGGAGAGGGATTTAGGGTGAGGGGCAATGCATTCACTTTCATTGCCGAGGCAATAGTTGATCCCAAAAAACCTTGAGCTGACCTCGCTCCAAGCCCGCCCGTAGATGAATCACGGGCTATTAGCCAAAGTCCATTAAAATGGACTGGGGAGGCTGGAAAGCTTTTTGGACATGCCTTTCAACCCATTTCAATGGGTTTTGCCGATTAGCCCGCGATTCATTCGCGGGCGAGCCGAGAGCGCAGCCGTTGTCTAGTTTTCCCAGCGATCGCCTATCCCAGCGATCGTCTGATCCCATCAAGGGTTGTTTGCCTTACAAACAAGTGACCTCTTTTATTGCCAGATTTTATTGCCAGATTTTATTGACAGAGTAATAAATCCGAAGATGAAGACTATCAAAAAGGTTCTCGTCATTGATGATGAGGATGACTTGAGAAAATTAATTCAAACCTGTTTAGAACTCACCGCAGGTTGGCGAGTCACAACTGCCAGTTCAGGGCAGGAGGGACTGGCAAAAGCTCAAACTGACCCACCCGACATCATCCTTATAGATGTCATGATGCCAGGGATGGACGGACTGACCCTCCTTCAGCATCTGAGAGCCGACGCATCGACTCAACAGATTCCAGTGATTTTGCTGACCGCAAAGGGACGCTCCAGCACCCCCGATCCCTTTGCCCAGTGGAACATTCAAGGCACCATTAGAAAGCCCTTCAAACCTCTAACGCTAGCAGAGCAGATCACCAGCGTTTTAAGCCAGTCATCTGATTTCACGCCCTAAAGAAAGCCATCGGTTAGATTTCCATCCGTTCTCCATCAGATTTCCATCCGTTCTCCACCAATTCTCCACCTTCTTTCACTAGACTCATTTCACTAGGCTCATTTCACTGGACTCAATTGAAAGTAAATCGAGTGTGCCTTAGTCCCATCAAAGCGACTTCTGTTGCAAAACCTGTTACAGAACTTGTTGCATAAGCATTACCGAGAATCAACCTAAGTCCGTTTTTGGTATAGGGATTTAGGGCAATTTTGCTGTTCTCTAATTATTGATTAGAGATGCTGAGAAGTGCGACATTACAATGCTATCTAACTATCAGCAATACGATACATCTCTTGTTCAATCAATTGATAGATGCATTTTCAACTCAGAAATCTTAACTTAGTGATAACTTCGGCAAGATTAATGCCCGATCGCGAATAAGCATGATGTCAAAGCCGCTGTAAATCGTAGGTTGGGTGGAGCGCAGCGCAACCCAACATCACAGCCGTAAACCCCTGCTTAACAACAAATCAACAACAGAACAAATCAACAACAGATCAACGATAAAGTTCAATAACAAGGAATCATTGAATCAATAACAAGGAATCATTGAATTGGAGCCAAGCGCTATAGAAGTATATGCCCTCTAACGATTTACCGCTTTGATTCCATCTGATGCAATAGGCTAACCGCAATTAAATTTACGCCATTAGAACTACAGCTAGAGGTCTTTCCCATGACTCAACTCCGTTTCAATCCCAAATCCACTCAATTCATTTTAGGGGGGCTACTAACTAGTGTCGCTCTGATTCCCATGACCGCTTCGATCGCCACTGCCCAACTCAACCCCTGCCCCGGCATCTACTACTCAGAACCCTTCAACAGCATTGCCGCCTCTCCTCAAGGTTGCCCCCCCAATGCCGCCGCTCAACGGCGACTAACCCAACAAGAAGCCCAAAGCCCTGGAGCCTTAACGGGTCGCACCATTCCCTTTGAAGGCGCAACTCCCGTTCAGCCGCCCCTACCCGAAAACCGAGCCGATCCCGTAGCCAACATTGCGCTCAACGGCATCTATTTTGACGTAGAACTCGTTAACAATACCAATGCCCTGGTGACCACGAAGTCATCTCCGAAACCGATCGCCGCTACTTACCCGCTGGAGCATCGATCACATTACGAGATGTTCCCGCACCAGCTACTCTCACCTTTACTCGACAGGATGATGGATTTGTCGAAGTGATTCCAGTTTCCAGCCCAAACCCTGGCGTACTGGCCGTTCAGTTAGATGAGGATGCTAATCCACTGGATGACAACCAGGGCGTTTTACGAATTCAGCCCAGTGGAGAAGTTTTTCTCAACTAGGGACAACCCCAAAGTGCTGAATTCCAAGTGCTGAGAGGTGAGAGTTGAATGGGGAGAGGCTTCGACCTGCCCATCCCCCTAAGACACAAATTAGATCTCAAACTTCAACGTTGAAGTTTGAGGTTTAACTGGAACCTATCGAGATTTGGAATTTCCCCGAAATACCTTGGCCAAGGTCAGTGCGCCCTTTAAGCATATCAATATCACAAGGGGAGAAAACGGGACGCTCGTCATTCAACGTCCGAGTTTGTTTTTCCTAAGCAATGTCAATCAAGTTACGTTAGTTCCGATCGCCCCTCTGCTGTTTCAACATGCCAATGACGATACTTTAACCGCGTTTGGCGAAAACCAAAAGGGCAAAATCACCTTCGCCTTCAACCCAATTTGGGCAAAAATTGGCGCTTATGAGCGTGTTTCATGGTACGAAACCCTATGGGTACAGTTAGGTTTGATTTTAGCCTGCGGCTTGTTGTTTTTATCAGCAGTAATCGTCTATCTCATCCTGCCACTTGCTCACAGATGGCAGCATATACCGAATAAACATCGACAAGCCGCTAGTCCCCTCATACTAGCGGGTTTTACTGGGCTACTAAACTTGCTATTTCTCATTAGTTTACCTCTGTCGCTCTGGCTCATTGGTATCTGGAAACTTGTGTATGGTGAAGTGGACCCAATAGACTAGACAGAAATTCAGAAAAGCTAAGCTACTAATCGCCTTGTTAAGAGCTTTAGCTCTTAACGTTCTTGTGGCATCAACC
>JALOOP010000373.1 GCA_025454315.1 Oculatellaceae cyanobacterium Prado106 | reverse complement strand
AGCCACTTGAACAGGCTAATTTAGCCTCATTTGCTCAGTTTTCTGGGCTGAAAAGTGCCTCAAACCCTATTAACTTCGTACCCCCCCTGAATGGTTACCGTCCGATTGCTGATAAGCCGCGTTGACTGCTTCCAAAAACGGCTGCCATTCCTGGGGCAAATCGGTCGTGCCAAAATAACGCTTAAGCTGGCGTTGAAGCAGACGGTGAGTTTCAGACATCAGGATTTGAGGGGAGAATCTTTAATGTTCGGTGTTAACGTTCGGCGTTAAGGTTCAGCGTTTACAGTCAGCGTTTACAGTCAGCGTGAGGTTCGGTGGCGCTAACCCTCAAGTTCGACAAAGGTGGTGATCGTCATGGTTTGGTTGTGCAATCCACAGGCTCCCCCCAGATTTACAGGGGCGATCTCGCCATAGGAATAGAATCCGGTGAGGTGCGCTTGCTGACCCAACACCTCCTGAACTCCTTCGACCTCTTCTTCTACTCGTTGCTGCATGACCAATTTGCGCCCCACACAGCTAATCAAAATGGCCAACTCGGGGGGAGCGGAGGGATGAAAACTTTGTTCAGCGGCCTCGATCGCCCCATCCACCAACCGATCGATGCTGGCGTGCATTAACTGCACTGTTGCTCCCATGGGCACATCTCCAGCAAAGGTTAGGCTTTGATCGGCTTCACTGATAGCGAGGATGGTTCGTACCAGGGATTGTTCTCCTGCGGGCGATCGCAAACTCAGAGGAAACAGCAGTCCAGTGGCTGGAAGTCCGGCGGCATGTTCACCTAAATAGGTTTTGTAGAGTTCGAGCGCCGATTGGCCGTCCAGCTCATACAGAACATTGCCTTCCGAGCGAGTGATTCGGCGCTCAGGGCCAAAGGGTCGCCAGCCGCCGAAGGAACAGTAGCCGACCTTGAGGCGATCGCCATAAAACCCGAGAGCCGCAATGGTTCCCGTCTGTGGCTCTGCGTCCCAGAGAACAAAGGTTTTCTGAAAATCTGCGCCATCGCCTGCTAAGCCTCCAGTGACATTGACCCCCAGCGGCAAATACTGGCTCAGCCCTCGTACCAGGTCACTGCCATTGACCTGTAGCCCATCTGATAGCACAAAGACATGGACTAGACCGTTGGGATCGAGCGTTTGACCGAGGCGATCGCCCGCTGAAAAACTACTTTCGCCCGACTCCAGGGAGATCACACTGCCCCGCACCTGGGTCTGAGCAAACTGCACCACCGTGACACTCACCGCCTGATCGGTGACCTGCGTTCCTAGAATTTCTCCTGCTGTTGAGCATCCCAGGAGATGGGCTTGGGGATAGGCGCGTCGCAAATCTGCTTGATACACTGAGGACTGCAAGGCTTGTGGCTGACCAAACAGCAAAACGAGTTGTGCTTCAGGTAAGGCAGGGAGAGCCGCCTCTTGCCAACCTTGCTCCAGGGTCCATCTCGTTTGCTTTATCTGCATGAAGACTCTCCAAAGAAATGCGATTTTCGCTTGACGAAATTATTATTCCCGGAGGCTTTGGTTTTTTATGCTTAAGAATGAGGGGCAAATAAGCGGGGAAGAAGTTAAACCGCAGAGATGCAGAGGCGCAGAGACATAGAGGGATTTGCCTGCTTTCCTTTTGGCTTAATAAAAGAGTACAAAGCTGTTAAAAAGCCATTGGATGATTATTTCTAAGGACAGACATCTTGGGTTCTTGACTTTCCGTCTAGGGATCTTCTCCCGATCGCGAATCTGTGATACTGTAATTACAGTGTATCCACACCGCAACAAGGGGAATTTGTGAGTACAGTTGTTAGTACAAAGATTGTCAAAATCGGCAATTCGCAGGGAATACGCATTCCAAAATTGCTGCTGGATCAGTTGAATTTGGGTGAATCGGTGGAACTGGAAGTTTTAGGGAATCAACTGGTGGTGCGTCCGGCTGCTTGCGTGAGGCATGAGTGGGACGCACATTTTCGTCAAATGGCGGAACATGGCGACGATCAACTCGTCGATCAACCCATGGCCAGTCTGACGACCTGGGATAACGAGTGGGAATGGTAGTAAAACGATTTGATGTCCATTTAATCAATCTTGATCCAACCGTGGGGGGTGAAATTCAGAAAACCCGTCCTTGTCTGATTGTTTCTCCCGATGAAATGAACCGCTACATTGGCACGGTGATCATTGCGCCGATGACTACCCAGGGGAGAGACTATCCCACTCGGATTTTCTGTGAGTTTCAGGGCAAAGCGGGTCAGATTGTGTTGGATCAGCTTCGTACTGTGGATAAGACTCGGTTAATTCGACGATTAGGCTGTATCGATACGGTGACTCAGCAGAAAGTGTTGACCGTTCTTTGTGAGATGTTTGCGGAATAGCGTGGGGTTTTGGAATTAAACGCGGAGACGCGGAGACGCAAAAATTTTCTTCAAGCCACTGTTTGAATTATTAAGGTCAAATTGATTGAGGGATGCTGTGTTTTCATGGTGTCCCTCAGTGTTTTTTGAGGGTTTTCCAGGACTCTAAAATCAACCCACCGCTATCGGTAGAAACCTCCGCATTTGACTCCTGATCCGAGCGTTACGACGGCTTTTAAAATTTTTTTGGATTTTTGTCAGGGGTATGGCTTGGGGGTGGGCAAGGCGAAACACAGATGAACACGGATGAACACAGATAAAAACAGATGAGAAAAAAGGGCAGGATTTCTCTGCGTCTTTGCGTCTCTGCGCTGCACGAGAAGGTTGGACGATTTTCTTCTTTTGGCTTTGCGCTTAGGGCTTTTGTAGATCGACGGGAGGGGAGGGCGATCGCACCTTCATCAGCGGCAATAGGTCAAACTCTTGGCGGATATCGAGGAGAGAGCGATCGAGCAGTGGTTCAAATTCCAGGAAGGGGAGGAGTTTTTGACGGTGGCGTGTGTTTTGCCAGATGAAGATTAATTCTGGGATAAGCGGCAATAGAACCTTGAGGACTTCTTTATAGAGCCAGAAAAACCCCTTTTCGCGAATCATATCGGCGTACATAACATCGACTGCTGGCGTATTTCCCATCTCCCGAAATCGCTGAAAGGTGCATTCGCTCGTCCACCAGAATAGCGGCAACAGCTTGAGTTCATCTTATAGTCCTGTATCACAGCCATAGATCACATGGCCTACATCATGCGCCGTGAGAATCTGAGAGAATTCAGAAGGCTGCGACTGGGGAGGGGTCACCTGGGGATTGTGGGCGTAGTATTCGGCTAACCCTTCTCGAAGCGTTTGGGTGCTGTGTGGGTTCAGATAGAGAGGAAGAGACGACTGACTCATGATGGGCTGCAACGCACAGATTTAATTCTTGATTGATAGCAATCCGTTGGGATGGTTGAAATGTTTTTTGGATCGTGAGGGTTATCGTTCTCTTTCAGATTTAAGATCTTCTTCCGAATTTTGACCATCCGCTTTATTCGTCATAAATCTTTCTTAAGTTTTTGATTCATGGTTAAGATTATCTGGTTGCATCTACTTGTCGGAATTTTTTGTCTCATTTGAGGAAATTTTCAGACGGTTTAGGTTGAGGATCAAGCCATGGCCTGTTTTCCTGGGGCATAGCCTGTTTTGCTGGCATTTTGAAGGGTTTGCTGGCAGTTCACACAGTGCATCGTTTTGCCTTCTCAGGTTGACAAATATACTGAGCGACATTGGCTTTGTGGCATTCTCCTTCACCCAGCAGTATTGCGTAATTACAAGAGGTTTGGCATGGAGTTTTGGGAATTTCTGCTACAGCAAGAGGGCGATCGCTCCTGGTTATCCGTCGAGTCTGCCAGTGTTGAAATCTTGGAAGGGCGCTATCGCATCATGGCTCGCGCCAGCCGGGTCAACACCCCGGTAGACATTCGGGTCACCCATGACGCAACCCACGAAGACCCACCCATTCGCCGCACCCAAAAACGCACCGTCAAAACCAACCCCGAGGGTCTGGTCGTCATCATGCCCTTCACCCGACTGCTCCCTGGCATTTGGGAACTCCGCTGCTCTGGGGATGTGATGGCCGACCTGTTGGGCGAAGGCTGGAGCAAAGCGGTCAAGCTCCAAGTCTTGCCCCTAGAATTGGATACAGACTGGCATGACGACCAGCCCGACGCTGGTGAAACGGTTCCCTTAGAATATGAAGCCTATGGAGCCGCAACCCCTCTTGCAGAACAGCATCTCACCGAAGTCGGCCTGACCGACTATCTCCCCGAAGAACCTGCCCTACCTGCCGAACCAGCCTTCCCTCCAGCGATTCCCACAGTCGTACCTGCCATCCCAACCGAGCCGGAAACCGTCACCTACGGTTCTATAGAATCTTCTGAATCTCTAGAATCTTCAGAACAATTTGATTTAGCAAATTCGCCAGCCATTGACGCAGCCATTGATAACACCACAGCAATGGATGTTCAAGGGATTCACAATTCAGACATTCACAATTCAGACATCGATAGTCAAGCGGTTGACTCCTATGTACTGGATGTCCAAGCATTCGAGCCTTCGATCGCCCCTCCAGCCTTAGATGCTCCAGCCCTTGAAATTCCAGATCAACCCGTGAATGCTCCAGACAGCAGCATTTCGTCTGAGTCTGAGTCTGAGTCATCGTCTGATCTCTACTCTCCATCTGCGATCGCCGCACCCACCTCCCAACCTCTAGGCATCGCCGAAACTTCTGCTGCATCCCAAGCTCCTGCATCCTCTCTACAAATCCAATTAGATCAGGACACCTGGGAAATAACAGCCGCCATGCCGCTGATTCTGTCAGGCCACATTGTCCCGCAGCAAGACATCGCGATCGAACCCTCCAATTTGTCCCTGAGTCATTTAAGAGTCAGACTATTTGACCCACAGACAGCCAAGATGTTGGTCGATCAGTCCTATCCCTTGAAGGTTGATCAGTTACCCACAACCTTTACCTGTGCCTTGACGGTTCCCGAAGATCAGCAAACCCACCTCCTCCTAGGAGAAATTGCGCTCTATGGACTGGCTCAACCCGGTGCTTTGCCTCCGGTCATGGCGACAGAGTCTTTTAATGTGACAACCCGATTTCAGGAGTTGTTGGATGCGATCGCCAAATGCGCCGAAGTCGATGAACAGGAAAACAACCCTGCTCCTGCTCACATCCCAACGCCTGCCCCCACCGCTCCATCACTCGATTTGACCTTCTTTAACCTTCCCCCCCTCAGCCAAACCCTCCTCGAATTCCAATCCTCAGAAACCGCCAGCAACCCCCTCCAGCCCACCTCTGGCACAACCGATTCCCCCAAGGCTCGTCCCCTAGACCTGCCCTCCTTCGTCATCAAAGTCTCCAAGCCCCAATCTACCCCTCTCCAAGAAGCGGTTTCAGAACCATCCAAGCCAGAGGTATCCGAAGAGTCCCTGACGAATGCTGAAGCCCACGAGCCGATGACCGTGCCCGATCGCGATCCCCTCTTGGAAGCGATCGCAACAACGCCCACCGAACCTTCCCCGATCGAATCAACTCCCGCTGCACCTGATTCCCATCCTCCCGACCTCAACCCCCAATCTCCCGAAGCCTTGGTTGATGACTGGGACGAAGACTGGGAAATTGCCCAAGACGGCACGCTCCACTGGCGGCAGCAAATTCACTATTCCACGACCCAATCCCCCGAAGCCCCCGAAGACCAGGCATTTCGATCGCTCAACCTGCAAGACCGCTTCTGGAACCGCCTCCAGTCTATGGCAACCGACAATGAGCTTTCTGAGGAGATGCGATCGCCCTCCAGCCGCCCTTCCCGCGACTGGTTAGCTGTTGGCCTTGAAAATGGCCTAGCCGCCGATGAAATCGTCGTCGAGGATGAAGGCTTCGAGGATTTCTCCCCCATCCCCCTACCCGCTACGCCAGCCACCGCCTATCCTTCACCCCCAGGACTTTCCGGTGCCGATCCTTGGGCAAGGCATGAAACTCCTGTTCCCCTCCCTGAAATCCTCCTCCCCGCCGGAGAACTCGTCGCCGATCGCCCCATCGAAGTCCTGGTCAAACTCCCCAGTGCCCAACCCCGCATCTACGCCAAACTCTGGGTCATCGATCGCCAAACTCGCCTCCTCCTAGACGGCCCCCGCTGGCTCATGGATCTCCAACCCGACGGCCTCGGCCATTGGGTCGCCCGCACCCGCGTCACCCTTCCCCCCGGCAGCATCGACGTGCAGTTTGAAGCGATCGCCATCGAAATGACCACCCAACGAGAAAGCGAGAAGGTCATGGTGATGCGATCAATCCTCCCCCCTGAGTTCTCCTACGCCTCCTATGATGAATTTGAAATTTAGGGAGTGGGGAGTGGGGAGTAGGGAGTGGGGAGCTTCGTAGAAGTTTCGATGACCGATTACCCAGTGCCATTTATGGAGGGGAAAGGGGAAACACGGATTGAGCGATGAAGCTTTCTAGGAGTTCACCCGTGAAACACGATTGAAAGAACCATTGTATCCTCTCCATCCCCCCACCTCCCCATTCCCCCGCATCCCCATCTCCCTACTCCCCACTCCCCACTCCCTCTCCCCCAGTTGTTAAAATTTCTTAGCACTTAGACATTCAGATCCCCATTCACAGTAAATTTGGCTCTATTGGCTTCGTTGTGTTATCGGAGAGTCCAAACCTATGACAGCTTCACTTTTACCGTCCATTTTTGTTCCGCTCACCGGCGTCATCATGCCCGCCGTTGCAATGGCCTTTTTGTTTCTGTATATCGAACGTGAAGATGCAGACGGCATCTAAGCCTCCCCTCTCATAACTTTGTGACGATAAACAAAAGCAATTTTTTGGAGATCAATCAACATGACCATGGATGTAGTCAAACCCGCTGACGATCCGCAAATTGGCAATCTCGCCACCCCCATTAATTCTTCTGGTTTCACCAAAGCGTTAATCAACAACCTGCCTGCCTACCGGGCTGGCCTGTCTGCCCAACGGCGCGGCTTAGAAATTGGCATGGCTCACGGCTACCTGCTGTATGGCCCCTTCACCTTTAC
Source organism: Oculatellaceae cyanobacterium Prado106 (assembly GCA_025454315.1). Classification (GTDB taxonomy): domain Bacteria; phylum Cyanobacteriota; class Cyanobacteriia; order Elainellales; family Elainellaceae; genus Prado106. Next base: position 497 of record JALOOP010000373.1, on the reverse strand, counting down.
CGGCCCCTACCGCAACTCTGGCGTTGCCACGATCGCAGGTCTAGTCGGCGCAGTCAGCCTCGTGGTAATCCTTACCATCTGCCTGTCCATCTACGCTAGCTCCAAGCCCAACAAACCCATCAGCACCGTCACCACGCCCAAAACCCCCGCAGAACTCGAAACCTCCGAGGGCTGGAGCGAATTCGCCAGCAGCTTCCTGATTGGCGGTGTCGGCGGCGCAACGGTGGCCTTCCTGCTCTATACCGTGATTTATTCCAACGCCCTGGATGCGTTCGGTAATCTGGTGTAGCGCGATCGCCATTCTTAAATATCAAAACTAACCCAAACTAAAAGGGATGCTGCCTATTCGGTAGCATCCCTTTTGGTTTCCGGAAGTTTGGTTTCCGGAAGTTTAGTTTTCGGAAGTTTAGTTCTCGGAAGTTCAACCCAGGACAAAATCAAGAGCAAAATTCACTCAGATGAATGGAATGAGCAAAAGACCCAATCCTCACCCACCC
>JALOOP010000372.1 GCA_025454315.1 Oculatellaceae cyanobacterium Prado106 | reverse complement strand
TCTTCTACAAATTCCTCAACGACAAAACTCAGGCACTTTGGATGGATGCAGAAGTTGCATTCCGTTCCGCCTCCGTCACCAATCAACTGAACAGCGGTGGACGTGCCCAGGACAATGCCTGGTATCGCATCGGCGACCAACTCACGTTCGTTGGCAAAGCCGCTAAAGCCCACATTGACTACAACAGTTTCAAAGAGGACAAGTTTCTCAAAGCCGCAGAACGCATTACCGCCGCTCTGGGGGCGATCGCATTTGCCCATCAGTTACCTCCTCACTTCAACGCCATCATTTGGCTACTTCTGCCCATCAACGAACTGGCAACCCGCAAAGACATCGCCACCCGTTTAACCGAACTTTGCCAAGGTTTCCGCTTTCGCGATGAACAGCAATACCAGATATCACTGCAAATGTCCTTCCGACCAGAAGGCTACGGCATCTACGTCAATCGCAAACAAGAACTCCAGCAATCTGGCATTTCCATCACTTCACGCACCACCTGGATTGAAATGTTAGGACATCGCAATGGCACACAGCTTGCATTTGAAACCGGGACATTAAACCAAGCCTTGTCCAGTTCTAAATTCCCTGGCTTTTGGGAACCGTTTGAAAAAGCGGCGATCGCGGCTGGAGTCTCCAGGGTGGACTACGACGTGCTAATCCAGGCGCTAGAAACCCGAAACCCTCAGCAATACTCCATCGCCAAAGGCAGAACCTTTGACTTCAGCGATGCCATGCACCAGGTTGAATCAGGCTATCTGGCAGCCCTTGACCCATACTTCAATGACAACCTCATCCCCAGTCTGGCCACTGGACGGGGCGATGCCGTGTTTTCCGGTGGAGCCGCTGATTTAATGCGATCAGCCTTGACCCAGTACTTTGAGGAAAAAGGCTTTGGCAATTGCCTGCTATTCGCCGGAGACACCCACGATTACCTCAACCATCTGCTCCTGGATCAACTCCCAGAAGCTCAGCAAATGCGTTCCATGACCGGACGCATGGCCGATTGCTTTGGATTGTTCCAGGCACTATTAGGAGAAATGCATCGCCAGGAGGTCGCTTAATGACAACGCCCGACTCTACTCCCCAACCCGACCGCATCAAGTTCACCTACAACGCCCAGTTCCCTGCGGCAACTGCGATCGTTTTAGAATACCTGCTGAACAATCCTCACTTCACCAGTCGCCAAGGACGACAAAAAGGGATGGATGCGATCGCGGCTTTCTATCGACCGATGGCCGAAGAAGCCTGGGGAGAATTGTCAGAGGCAGAAATTCAAGAAGTTGCCCGCAATTGTGTAGAGGTCTTGTCCAACCAAATCAATGAGTTGCGAAAACGCTACAAACTGGATGAGGGTGCATCTTCCAGTTCCCTGAATCAACCCGGTAGCCGATTTGAAGAAATCCTGGTGAGCAAGTTGGACGCGATCGCAGATGCGATTCGTGCCCAATCGATTGGACTGAGGGAGGATCGGGCGATCGCCAATGCCCCTGATAGACAAGAAGCCCCACTTTCACACGCCTATGATTTTGAACAAGGGATCACAATGGAACATGGTGAGCTTGGCGACCTAGAACTCACGTTGGATGATATCCGCAGTGAATATGTCAGCTAGGAGGGAACACACGATGTCACAGAAACCAAAAGAACCTTCCCATGAACTAGGACAACAGGCACGACAGCGGTATCTAGACCAAGCTCGAACCGTAATCGGCGAATCTGACCTGAGTTACACTGCCGTCTACCAACGTTTTGCCCAGAATGATTGGGCAGCCATGCAGCTTGATAAATCGATCGCAGAAGCAGCCCTAAAAAATGGAATCTCTGCAAAAGAAGTGGTGGAAACATTGCACCAGGGGCCATACATTCAATATCAAGTCCATCAAAAGAAAGTGCCTAAACAGGTGATGACACAATATGCCAAAGGATTAGTCATCCAGGAATTGTACAAGCTGCAACAGCGTCAAAAAACTCAACAGCCGAATCGTCAACAGCAAACAGGGATAGAACTGGAATAAAATCAACATTTAACGGCGTTGCTTGATCTGATTGGAAGGGAGTTCTGTCAGATAGGCTTCGACCGCGCGCCAGTGAGAATCTGGATCGTGAATATTCTGAAGCCAGTCCAAAATCAAGGGGAGGTTGTAGAGAACCAGCTTGGAATTGATGCGAATCCAATGAATATTTTCCCGGAGGAATCCCAAGTCACGGTACTTCTTGAGGGTTTCTCCCGAAAGCCCCGTTTGCCTCGAAAGTTCCCGTTTTTTCACAAAACGGCTCAACTCAGCCTTCACTTTGGATGATGAATCAGAAGATTGAGTTGCTTTAGAACCAGGTTGATTCATGATTGCCTCCAATATTTTGTGCTACAAAGGTTGACCTTTGAGAGGCAGCGAAAAGAAATGCGATTGTAGAAATGCTGTTCAGGTAGTTTCCATCGATGACTACCAGTACCGAGCGTTGAGGGATCGTCGTCAACTTTTCGTTGCTCTCAACGTAGACGGGTAGAATGCAACCCAGACAAAATAAACGTTTAAGGAAACACTCTTTACTTATTCCTAACGTTGCTAGCTATCATAACGGAGAACACAAGTAACATTCAATAGGTAATGCTACTTTTATATTGATTTTATAACTTCTCGAAAAATAGAGTGATAAGCCTATCCTCATCATACCCCAAGGAATTTCTGCCGATATGTGGTATCTCGATGCGATCGCTTCTGTGTCCGTATCTGCCATTCCTACTTCAAGTCCTCCGCCCCATACCGGACTGTTTTAGTGTCGTACTTCTGATGCATGGAACGCCATCCGAATTAAATAAAATTAAAGAAAAAACGATCTAATCCGTCAATTGAATGATGTTACCAACCCATCATCTCTCTAAACTATAAACGTTGAAGTAGCAGCGTTCACAATTTCAATCATTTTGACTTCAATCATTTTGATTTCAATCATTTTGTAAGTTACAAATTACTTCGGGAGATTTGGTGCATGAAAGCAGTTGTTTTTCATGGAATTGGGGATATCCGTCTGGATGATGTCCCAGAACCTAAGATTCAAGAACCGACAGATGCCATCATTCGCCTCACGGCTAGCGCCATCTGTGGCACTGATTTGCACATGATTCGGGGGACATTTCCAGGGATGTTACCGGGCACTATCCTGGGGCATGAAGGGGTTGGCATCGTCGAAGCGGTAGGGACAAACGTGCGAAATTTGAGAGTGGGCGATCGCGTCGTGGTGCCGTCCACCATTGCCTGTGGTCATTGTTCCTACTGTCGGTCTGGATATCAGTCCCAGTGCGACAACGCCAATCCCAACGGCGCACAAGCCGGAACCGCCTTTTTTGGAGGCCCCCAACCCACTGGCCCTTTTAATGGATTGCAGGCTGAGTATGCCCGCATTCCCTACGCCAATGCCGGGTTGGTGAAGCTTCCCAAGGAAGTGGACGACAATCAAGCCATTATGATTTCAGACATCTTTCCAACGGCTTATTTTGGGGCAGAGTTGGCAGAAATTCAACCGGGTGATACCGTTGCTATTTTTGGCTGTGGGCCTGTGGGACAATTTGCGATCGCCAGTGCCCAATTGTTAGGTGCAGGGAGAGTATTGGCGATCGACACCATCCCCTCACGTCTGGAAATGGCACAGGCACAGGGAGCCGAAATCATTGACTTTAATCGGGAAGATCCGATTGAAGCCATCCGCAGTTTGACGGGTGGAATTGGCGTAGACCGGGCGATCGATGCGGTTGGTGTAGATGCGGTTGCGCCCAACAGTGGGCCTGCTGCTGAACTTGCCCAACAGCAGGCTGGACAATTTCAGCAAGAACTCCAGCAAATTGCCCCGGAAACCCATCCGCAAAATGGGAATTGGCATCCCGGCAATGCCCCGTCACAAGCGCTAGAATGGGCAGTCCAAGGATTGGCTAAAGCGGGTACGCTGTCGATTATTGGGGTGTATCCGTTGACGCACAAATTCTTCCCGATCGGCATGGCTATGAACAAAAATTTGACGCTGAAAATGGGGAATTGCAACCATCGCAGATATATTCCCAGTCTTGTAGATTTGGTTCGCAGTGGCACCGTCAATCCCACCCAGATTCTGACTCAGGTAGAACCTATGGCGCATGTCATTGATGCCTACAAAGCATTTGACCAGCGCAAGCCCGGTTGGGTGAAAGTAGAACTTGTCCCCAGCAGCAATGGCTCAACTCCACATCGTCAAACGGCTCAGAATCAGGTCAAGGTTTCATAAAAGACCGTTCATTGGCAACATCTGTTTATTCTAGGAGGCATTATGCCGAAATCATCACAAACCGCTGACTTTGACACAACCATCGAGTTTTTGCAACGGGATCTCGCATCCGAGGATATCGCGATCGCTGTGTACCATATTGAGCAATGGGAGCATCTCCTTCAGGGGACAGATATTTTTCGGGATTTGATGGAACTCAAACAAGCGATGCTGGATGGACATGTGACTGAGCTTGAGAACATGCTGCAAGATTTAGGAGCAGACACAATAGACACAGCCCATCGACTTCGTGAAACAGGTTCTGAAGAGATGGCCGCAAAAATCGAGAGAATTGGTCAATTGTTGACTGAAGCTAGTCAGCATGTTCGATAGGCTAGACAACAGACAGCCATTGGGATTCAATAGGGTGCAATCAGAGGGCGATCGCAAATCTTAAAAGCCAACCGTTAGCATAAGGTCAGCACAATGAGTGATTACGATGCCATTATCATTGGTGCAGGTCACAACGGATTAGTGAGCGCCCTTTATCTCGCCCGAGCAGGTTGGAAAGTTCTAGTCCTGGAGCGCAACCAGGCGATCGGGGGAGCGGTGCAAAGCGGCGAAATTACCCGTCCAGGCTTTGTCCATGATCTCTGGTCTACCAATCAAAATTTGTTCCTGGCTTCTCCGGTCTATCAGGACTTTAAGACTGAACTGACCCAGCAAGGACTTAATTATGTGAGGTCGCCCAATTCCTACTGCTGTTTGTTCCCCAATGGCAAAAGCATCGCGGTTACTGCCGATCGCACACAAACCTACGATCGACTCCGGCAGCATAATGTAGCAGATGCAAACGGGTGGGCCGCTCTCTATCAGCACTCGGTTGCGTTCCAGAAGGCGCTCCTGCCCCTGTTCAGTCGGCCCCTGCCTTCCGTTGAGGCAGGGCTGCAACTGGGCAAGGCACTGTTCCAAGTTGGGCCTGCTGAACTGGTCAAACTCTCTCAAATGCTCGTCAGTTCGACAGCAGACTTGGGTAAAGAATTCTTTGAAACTCCTGAAACGAGAACGCTATTATCAACCTGGGGTATGGAAGTCGATTTTGCCCCTGATGTACCGGGTGGAGCGATGTTTCCGCTGCTAGAGTCGTTCGCTAACTTGGAAACGGGCATCCATGTGACGCAAGGGGGAGCCGCAAACATGCCTCTGGCGATCGCCCACCTTGCCCAATCCTATGGGGCAGAAATCCAGACCGGAGCAGCAGTCACCCGCATCATCACCGCTGGGACTCAAGCCGTTGCTGTGGAGTTGGCAACGGGTGAACAGGTGAGTGCCCGTCGAGCGATCATCGCTAATTTAACTCCTGGTGTTTTGTTTGGTCAATTGCTACCCAAAATTTCACTGCCTGCTGCCATTCGTCGAGCGATCGCCCGCTACACCTACGGCCCTGCCACCCTGATGGTGCATTTGGCGCTGCGGGGCAAACCCAACTGGATTGATGCTCAGGCTCAAGAGTTTGCCTTTGTTCATCTGCCCGCTTCTGTGGATGAACTCAGCCAGACTTACCAGGATTCGCTCAAAGGCATTCTCCCGGCTCACCCGCTGCTGATTGTCAGTCAAACCTCAGTGATTGACCCCAGTCGTACCCCAACGGTTGAGGATCAGATTCTTTGGATTCAGGTACGGACACTGCCCTCCACCATTCGTGGAGATGCAATGGGAGAGATTCAAGGTACCACCTGGGATGAGGTTGGGGCATTTTATGCCGATCGGGTAGTGCAAATTTTAGAACAGTATGCCCCTGGGATTAGAGGGCAGATTCGCGATCGCGTCGTCTATACGCCAGGCGATATCGAGCGACAGAACCCCAATCTCGTCGGCGGAGATACGGGTGGTGGCAGTCATCATCTCCGGCAGAATTTTATGTTTCGCCCCTTTGCTAACTTTTCTAATTATCGAATGCCAGTGAAAAACTTGTTTATGGTTGGAGCCGCAACCTGGCCAGGTTCTGGAACGAACGCAACTTCTGGCTATCTGTGTACCCAAAAGCTTCTGAGTTCATCTTCAAGCTCAATCTTTTCTAGGAAACTTTTCTAGGTAAATTGTCTTTGAACTTTCATTCAATTTTGATTCGGAGAAACGCCATGCAATCCAACGAGCCACGCTATCGTGACCAGATCCAGCAAGATGATTTTTTCAATGCAGATCTCACCGATGCTGCTGTGAGAAACCATGCCCAGTCAGATCAGACGGTTCCGAGTGCAAATCATCAAACCCATCCAGACTCTCTCGCAGAGCGTTTTATGCAATTGCTCCAGCAAATGGAAGCAACCCAAGCGGTGGAGCCTCTCGTTTCCCTGTTTGCTGAGGACGCGGATGTGATTAATCTTGCCATGTCCAAACCACTCCGGGGACAACAACAGATTCGACAATTTTGGCAGAACTATTTATCTGTCTTTGATCGCATTCAATCTCGCTTTACCCATGTGGCAGAAGGAAAGGATACGATTACCTTGGAATGGATTTCAGAAGGGGCTTTGGCCTCCGGTGAACCCTTCAGTTATCGGGGAGTCAGCATCCTTGAAACGAAACAGAGCCAAGTACAACATTTCCGAACCTACTATGATTCTGCTACGTTTCTCCCTCAAGGTGCCAAGTAGCAAAAGGTATTACCGACTGATCGCCAATCAAAGTGTCCAGGAGGGCAAGAAAATGGGATGGCTGAAGCGATTATTTGATGTAGAAAGACCAGAGCAAGTTCTAGAACTCAAACAGGATAGCCAGGTTCAGGATCAGCAGATGGGGCCTGGATTGACAGGACAGTATGACTGGAATTTGCGTGAAAAGGCAGGAGCCCATGAACCGCCTCTCCCGCCAAAGCATCTCGGGTTGGAGGGAGAATTTGATCAGCAGGGTTTGGCGAAGCGGGTAGCGGCTGCATTTGATCGGGTTCCCGAGTTGAGTTCTTTAGAGGCTGTAACGATACAGCAGAGCGGCAGTAGTATCATCTTGGAGGGGTCTGTTCCCAGTCAAGAGATCCGCGATCGCCTAGTGGAAATTGCTAGTGGAGTAGATGGTACCCAATCTGTCAATGCCGAAGGGTTAGCGATCGTCTCTCCATGAATAGGAAAGATTGATCTGATCAACCGCTTCTCAAGCTGCTTCTAAGCTACTCAACATTTAACTTGCAAGTAGCTCATTTCCTTTATTCTTCACTTTTCGCTTCCACTGAATCTCCAATTCTCCTTGATTCAGGAGTCGA
>JALOOP010000371.1 GCA_025454315.1 Oculatellaceae cyanobacterium Prado106 | reverse complement strand
TCCCCCTTCCCCCACCTCCCACCCCCATGCTTGACCCGACCTGGCAAACACCCCCCGAACCGATCGCCCAAATCCTCAACGCGCCGCCGACTCCGACGGCTTCTTTGGCTCCCAATCAACAGTGGCTTTTGGAGATGGAGCAGCCGTACTTGTTTCCGATCGCCGAATTGGCACAGCCTGAAGTGGCGGTGGCGGGGTTTCGGTTGAATCCCCAGACCTATAGTCCGGCGCGATCGAATCCCTATCGGCGGCTTTGGGTGACGGAGGTGGCAACGGGCGATCGCCGAGCGGTTGATTTGCCGGACTCTGCGCGGGTGAACTTTCTTCGATGGTCGCCGGATAGCCAGAAGCTGGCGTTTACAGTGACCTATCTAGATGTCAATGATCCGAATGCTGAACCGAGAGGCTTGGAACTGTGGGTGATGGAACTGGCAGCGGCAAAACCCTGGCGTGTCACCGAGGCGATTCTCAACGGCACTTACGGAACGCCCTATCGCTGGCAGTCCAATGATGCTTTTTTGTGTAAGGTGATTCCGAGCGATCGCCCCCCCATCCCCACGCACTCAGATGTTCCCCTAGGGCCGATGATTCAGGAAAATCTAGGCCGAAAAACCCCCAGCCCCACCTTCACCAATCTGCTGAGTAATCCCTATGATGAAGCGCTGTTCGAGTACTATGTGACGGCTGCATTGGAGTCGATTAGCTTGACTGGAGTGCGATCGCCCCTCGTTCCCCCCAGTTTGATCAGTCGTGCTGTCGCTTCCCCTGATCAGTCCTACATCCTCCTGGAAACCCTGCATCGTCCCTATTCCTACCAGGTTCCTTCTGGCCGATTTCCCAAGCGGATTCAGGTGCTTGATCCGGCTGGACAGTTATTATACACCGTGGCAGATTTGCCTTTGGACGATCAGCGATCGATTAAATTTGATGCGGTGCGACCGGGACGGCGAGAGGTGTCTTGGCGGAGCGATCGCCCTTCTTCTCTCTATTGGGTTGAGGCTCTAGACGGCGGTGATCCAGCGGTGGAGGTTGCCCATCGGGATGCGTTGATGACGCTGGATGCGCCGTTTTCGGGAGAGGCGGTGGAATTGTGGCGATCGCAGTATCGTTTCCGGAGAGTGCGCTGGGGTAGAGACGATGCGGCCTTGGTCTGGGAGCAGGAATATGATTCTCGGCAGTCGCGACTGTGGCGCATTCAGCCTGGATTCCCCGAAGCTTCTCCGATTTTGCTAGTGGAGCGCAGTTCTGAAGATCGCTACCGTGATCCAGGCACACCGTTTACCACGACTGGCCCCTATGGCTGGAATGTGCTGCGGTTTACGCCGGACGAACGGGGCGTTTATCTGAGTGGGCGAGGGGCTTCGCCGCAAGGGGTATATCCCTTTCTCGATCGCATGGACATCACCACCGGACAAACCGAACGCCTTTGGCAATGCCAAGATCCCTACTTTGAAGGCATCGTCGATTTTACCAACGTCGAAGCCCAGCAGTGGATCACTCGCCGTCAGTCCAAAACGGAACCGCCGAACTATTGGCGATCGGTCGGCTCCCAGCAACCGCTCCAGCAGCTTACCCGCTATCCCGATCCGGCTCCCGAATTTGCCGCTGTGCAGAAAGAAGTGATCAAATATCAACGAGCCGATGGAGTCCAGCTTTCGGCACGGTTGTATCTGCCGCCTGGGTATGATGCCGAACGGGACGGCCCTTTGCCCATGATGTTTTGGGTTTATCCGGCTGAATTTAAGAACCGGGAACTAGCCGGACAGGTAACCAAAACCGAAAATGCCTTTAGTCGTCCGCACTTCACCTCAGTGCTGTTCTTCCTGACTCAAGGCTATGCCGTCCTGGACGATCCGACCTTGCCCATCATTGGTGAAGGCGATGCCGAACCCAATGACACCTATGTGGAACAGCTTATTGCGGGTGCAGAAGCGGCTGTGGAGTATGTGGTCAAGCGGGGGGTGGGCGATCGCACTCGTCTGGGCATTGGCGGACATTCCTACGGAGCCTTCACCACGGCCAATTTATTGGCACATTCCCGCCTCTTCAAACTAGGCATTGCCCGCAGCGGAGCCTACAACCGCACCTTGACTCCCTTTGGATTCCAGGGCGAACAGCGCAACTTCTGGGAAGCCCCCGACACCTACATGCACATGGCACCCTTCACCCACGCGGGCAAAATCCAGGCACCGCTGCTGCTAATCCATGGAGCCAACGACAGCAACACCGGAACCTACCCGATCCAAACCGAGCGCCTCTACGAAGCCCTCAAAGGCTTGGGCGCAACGGTGCGCTGGGTGGAACTGCCGCTCGAAGATCATGGATATCGATCGCAAGAAGCCGTCAACCATGTGCTGTGGGAAATGATGCGCTGGTGTCAGCTTTATCTCTAGCTATACCCAGTTCTAATATCGATAAACATTGTCCCAAGGGCTATCCGTCTTAGTCTGTACGACGGTCTGTTCTTCGGTATTGGAGCGATGCGCCGATCGATACCCAGAAATCCCCCGAGAAGCAGCATAGACCGATTGGCGAGTGCCACGGCCAATTTTGCCTTCGGCGGCCTGTTGCAGGGCTTGTTCAATGGCGATCGGCAAATTCTCCCAGCTTAATTCTCGGCGGTTGAGGAGCGATCGCAGTTGATCCAATAATTCCTGAGAAGCAGCAGTCGCTTTGGGTTTGAGGGGCGCAGAATTTCGCAGCGGCGTTTTCAGGGTGGTGGCCAGGGCAAGACGAACGGCTTCGTCAATTTGGCTGGCGTAGCGGCTGCGGCCTCGTTGAATCTGGTACTCCAGCCCTTTTTCGCTGGTGGCGTAGAGGGGCGGCAGTTGGTTGAGGGCACAGGCAATCAGTTCAATCTGGTTGATTTGGCCAATTTGCCGGGTGTAATGGGGAGCGCGTGACTGGAGCGATTGGAGTTGTTGGGCGATCGCTTCTTGCGCCAGCAGTTCCATGACGTTGATATAAGTACCCACGGTACGCATCGAGTGGGAATCCATTGGGATACATCCTTGTTTGTCTTGAGGGTAGAAAGATAGGAATAAAAGAGAAATGAAACCAAAAGATTTCTCAGAACACACACGGAGGCTAAGACAATGCCCTGCTCCAAAATTTTCAATAGAATCCTAGCCTTTGGTCAGATCTAGCCGTTTTTTCAGGGATTTTCGTCTTGTGTATTCTAAAATACAGGTTCGACTTCAGTAACTCCGGAAATCTGTCTCAGCAGAATCACGGATTTTTTTTCACCCTCGAAAAAACACCAAAAGCAACAAATCGACAAAATATCTGATGGATAGGTTCTATATTGACCTACCGTCGAAGAATAATACGCTAATTTGTGACACTTCTTGTCTTTGGGGGGGAAAGGGGAAAGGGAAAAGGGGAAAGGGATTTCATGGATTGAATCCTGGAAGGAGTTGCAGAGTCTTTCCCAGTTCTCCTCATGGCTCAATTCATGGCTCAATTCCATGCAGCTACCCAAGATTCCCTTTCGCCTTTCGCCTTTCCCCTTTCGCCTTCCCCCTTTCCCCTAATATTTTCCGCCCACAAACGGCGTTCCCCAAAAAGTCCAGTTTTCTTTGTTGAAGGGCGATCGCCATCGTTCAATCAGCGCTGTTTCCAGGGCTTGGCGGGGGCGGACTTCGGCGGGGATGTCCCAGTAGAAGGCGGTGTTGATGGCAGTTTCGAGGCCGTATTTGGTGTGCAGGTCGCGGTAATTGAGGACATAGCGCTTGCAGTCATGCACGCCTTTCCAGCGTTGGTTCGCTTTGACCGTTTCGCCGACATAGAGCAGGAGCGGCACCTGCATGTCAATGACAAAATACATACTGGGCTTGTCAGGATGCTGACTGGCGGGTTGCTCAAAGAAGAAAAAATTGTAGAGATAGAGCGAAAAAGGGTCGATCGCCATCGCCTTCGTGGTGGCCGCCGTCTCTTCAAACAGCGATCCCTGCTCCTCAAAGGGGCTAAACCGCACCTGATACTGAAACTCCGCAATCCGCCGCTTCCACTGAGCCAGAGCCTCCTGGCTCATCCACAGATTCGCCGCTTCCTGATAGCGAAACGAAGTCGTCTGAATCTCAGCCCCATCAAACAGCGAAGGTTGTTCAGCCACGTTTTATCCTGCCCCATCAATGTTCTGCGTCAAGTACTCTAGCCAAAACAAGAATAGGGCATTCCAGCCCACCCATCCACCCATCCACTCATCTACCCATCCACTCATCCACCCATCCACCCATCCACCCATCCACTCATCTACTCATCTACTCATCCACTCATCTACTGCTCCCGACTCCCCTGCCAATCCCCACAATCCTCCGTATCCACGCCGTAGGGATGCATCCCACAGATCAACCGCTCCCCGCCGTAGGTGCGTCCGTGATAGTGAACGCATCCCTGGCAGACTTGTGGCACTTGATTTTCGAGGAGATGGCGCTGTTCGCGGTTCATTTGGCGCAGCATTTCGATGTAAACATCGGCATGGCTGAGGCGACTTTTTCGCTGGCGACGACGCTCAAGCAGGATGGAGGTGGCGCTAAAGCTGACCAGACAGGAGGCGGCGAAAGCGGCACTGGTGCGAACTCTTTCATCGTTGGAGCGCACAGCAATTAATAGGGTTAAGGCCGTGCAAATACTGCTAATGGCGATTCTGGCTATCATTGTCTTTGCCCCATTCCCAAAACCCATTTTGTTTAAAAAATATGGCACTCTAATCCGGCTTGCTTAAAGCCACTTTTCCTTTGATGAAAAGGCAGATGAGAGATGAAAAGTACAGATGAGAAGTCTATCTGATGAAAAATACACCGGAAAGAACATCCTAAAGTGATTAAATTATCACCTTAGATAGAATCTTCAGACTAAGAATTCTATAAAACTTTTGTGTTGCTTTTTGTATCACTGGCGATCGCACATCCAACCCCCTACCCCAATCCCCTAAACCAACCCAGTATCTTTTCTAAACCTGCTTATCACCCTACTAGCGTTCCATTACTGCCAACAGTAGCAGAAACCTGAAAAATACCAATACTGGAACAAAATAATTTCATGTATCTTTAGTCACGTGCTTTTTGAACAGCACGGAGACAGAGAACTTCCACTTTTCTTTGGGATCAGTTTTTTCTTAAGAGTGCTGTCGAATCGGAGCGCAAATTGCCTAGACAACTCATGGGGGAGGCTACACTTCAGGCAGCCTCCCCCATTAATTTTGGTGCTTATTTGGATTGAACCAGCTTGGAACTAGACGAATGCTTGGAACTAGACGAATGGTTAGTAAATGCCAATTTCATCGACCCGAATCTCAATGGGTTCTCCCATCTCTTCGGGGGGACAGACCCGGATGCGGGCTTGGCTGGAGAGCTGTTGTTCTAGATAGGTGGCGATCGCCCCAATGTGGTTCAAGATTCTTCGATTGGTGTGCATGTCGGGGCAGTTGATGATCAGGGTGGGAGCGATCGCCACCGTTGTAATGAACCATTCGCACTTAACCAGGAGGGCTTGGGTTACACCATCACAGGCTTCATAGAAGCTCTTGCCAGCGTAAGACTCCAATTGCCGATACAACATCCGATCCTGTTGGGTTTCCTGGAGCGGTGGAAGATCGTCGGGTGGGAGAGAGGGACGGGTCATTGAAGAGTCTCCATAGTGCGGTTTGATGAAACCAGGCTGGCGGATTGATCATTTAGGGCGATCGCGATGTTTAGGCGATCGATATTCACTGATAGTTCAGGAGGTCAATTATTTCAGGAGGTCAATATTCGAGAACAGAATTCCAGGAACCCGATATTCCGGAGGGTTAACATTCCAGGCTGAGCGGTATCTCAGGATGAAATTGTTCAGTTTGCATTGTTCAGTTTGCATTGGTCAGTTTGCATTGGTTGGAGAAAAGAATCCTCCCCAAAATTGTTTTTCCATTCTAGTAAAAAGCGAAACCTATCAAGCTGAGCCTACATCTTTATTTAACCTGTCCTTTTACTTCCCTTCCTGCACCGTAGGATACATTCCTTTTCAAGGGATAAAACATAGCGGCACACTTAACTCTTCTACCCTGCCCTGTGCCACACAGTCCATATTGATGGAATCAGCTATAAATTCTCAAATTATGAAGAATCAGGCTGAAAAGATACCATGTTAAAAAACAACAGATTACTTATCCGAAAATTCAGTAAATCAGGCATCGCCAGGTGTTTTTAATAAGTGGTTTAATTTTGAAGAATTAAAGCGATTTTTGTTAATTTACCTAATATTTCTCTGAATTAAAGGATGTTTTTAGGATTGATGGCTGAAATTGCTGGATGCATCTGCTTACAATTTTGAATGTTAGCTTCTGTTAGTTTCTGTAAGCTTCAATGTCAGCATAACTTTTATACAAGCTATTTAATAGGCTTGTTCATTCAATATGAGTTCCTTTTCTTTTTCGGATGATCGTCCACCGCTTCAAGTGTCTTCTATCGATCGCCTGTTCCACCGCCAGTTAGAAGAAGTCATTCACCATTGTTTTTGGGAAGGGTGCGATCGCATCACTCAGGAACTTTTAACGGAATGTGACTGGGAGCTTCACAAGTCTTTAGACTGCTTAATCTTGACCATTCACAGCCCAGCGCCTCTTGCCTATTGGCACATGGTGAGTCAATCGCAAGAACTCGAAAAACAACTCAAACATTTTTCTAACAACGTAATAATTCGTATTATCCCATCCAGCAAAGACGGCATTATCTACGAGTTAAAAGTTCATGCCAATGATGACACTGATTAGTTGAGTTATTTCATTCAGTAATGGCATTGATTTGATTCAGTCATTTTATTCAGCGATTCTGAGGTTAGGAATATCAATTTCACTGCAAGAAGCCCATGAACTGACGTTAGCGATCGCCCCACGCATCGCCAAGTTTGCATTCTAGGAAATCATTTTTGTTCCTCTCTATCGTCCTCATGGTTTATCTCTATCGTCTTCCTGTATCGGCTTCATGTGCATCTCTTCAAACATCTCATAAAACCGAGGAATAGCTTTAAATTCCTCTTTCAAGCTTGGCCACTCTCGGACAACCAGGGGCGATTTGAGGGTTAGCTGCACCTGCTGTCGCCACACTTGAGCAACCTCCTCTTCCATGTAGTTTGCTTGAGCCAGGTAATGAATTTCTGCCGCCACATACAAATACCGCAGGATGCAAAGCGTCAACTCGTCACTCTGGGGCGGCAGTTGGTCGGCTTGAAACCGCAGCAGAAACGTATTTCCTGGAAAGGATTTCACGACCTCATCGTAGCGCTCAGCATAGGTTGTAAACACATCCACATTCCACTGTCTGCGGTTAACGCGGTTGCTTTCGCGAATCGACAGCACTGCCAAAACCACTGAAATCACCGTTGTTACTTGGGCTACCTGGGAGATGATTTCTAAAACGCTCATCAACTTGGAATCCTCTTTGAATCTTAGTTGGGGTTGAAGGTTGATCGGATGTGAATGGCGATCGCAGGGCTATTAGGTGCGATCAACAGATGCCGCAACA
>JALOOP010000370.1 GCA_025454315.1 Oculatellaceae cyanobacterium Prado106 | reverse complement strand
AACTTGGAAACCAGGAGAGAAGCCGAGACCCATCCGAACTTAAGAGAAGCAGCAATTTTAAGTAGATCATCCCAGTGGGTATCAATGAGCGACGGGTCAATTTTATCTAAAAAGAGTGATTAGAGCTGGGGAAACGGCACTCGACCAATCCGATAGAGTTGCAAATGAGCGACATCCCGGATTCTGGGCGAGAACTGTAGCCCCAGCAAGTCAAACAAAGCAAAGACAATTTCGGTATACCCAGCCGTATCGGTCGCGTGTTCCAGCAGATTCAACTCCGTTTGATTATCGAGAATCCCATCGAGGACATAAGTTGCATCTCTCACGGTAGCTGGAATAACTTTATGAGCGAATTGAGAGAGCTGGTCAGAAGTCCAGGTATAGAAGGTAACGCCCTTGCCATAGCCAAAGTATTTGGGTAGAGCCGCAGCCTGAGCATTTTTGACTGCCACCGGAAAACGTTGCCCATCTGAAGAAGATATTGTCCCGCCGCCCCAGCATTGAGCCAGAGGCAGCGGATGATGGAAATTAACAATTGCATCAATAGCCTGCTGCAAGGTTTCCTCGCGCAAAAACCAGTGGGTATGCCAGAGCAATTGTTCCTCCGAGAGGTCAGCCGCACGCGCCATTGCCCGCACGCCCACATTCGTTGCCTGAGCCAGAATCGCCGCATAGAGATAAACCGAAGTTTCCGGGGAGCGCTGCAATTCACCGCCTGCATGAGTTAAACCATCAGAGAAGTGAGTAGCCAGGTCCACCTCAACCAGAAGATCCGTCAGATCCACTAGCGGCAACAACAGCCCCAGCTTCCGTTGCAACTGCACCGCCGACTGGGGCAATTCGATAGCGGGGAGCGGAGAAACCACCAACTGGTGATCTTCCAGTCTCACCCCATTGTCATCGCCCTGCCCCAGAGCTGTATTCAACCGCTGTAACTGATTTTGAAAGTCTTCCTGCAACTGCTGTAGGCGAGGTTGAGCCTGCAAAGGCATCGGAATCAACCGAGCAAACTCAGAGCGCAGGGTGGACCAGAGCTGGGGTGGGATCAGATCAGATGTCGGCAACCCATAACGCCTGCTGCCCTCCAACCAGACTGACCCGGCTTGTAAAGCCGAACGCAACTGCCAGAGCACCCCCAGCTCATAATAGCGACGACGAACCTGCTGGGTTTCATCAAAGAGAAACGGCAACCAGGCTTGAGGAATACAGTGCGTTGGGGCATCTAGTAGTTCACCAAAGCGATTTTGCCTAGTACAGCTAATTCTGCTAAGCTGACTCAAACTGTGGGAGAGCACGATGAGTCAGAAACGTTACATTGTCGATTTAACGGATGTTGAAGTGGATGAGCTAAAGACGATGCTCAGCAGTGGCAACCACTCCGCTCGCAAACTCACCCGCGCTCGCATCCTGTTACAGGTGCATCAGGGTAAAACAGACCGTGAAGTCGCTCGCAACTTGGGGGTGGATTTGTCCACCGTCGAGCGCACTCGCGAGAAGTTTGTCAGCTCAACCAGTTTGAGCGAAGCCTTGAGCGAACGCCCCCGTCCCCCTAAGCCTCGAAAGTTGGATAGCAAAGCAGAAGCACTGCTGGTGGCAACCGCTTGTTCGGATGCTCCGGATGGGCGCTCAAAGTGGACGATGCAACTGTTAGCCAATCGATTAGTGGCGCTGCAAGTAGTGGACTCGATTTCAGATGAAACGGTGCGGCAAACGCTGAAAAAAACGACGTAAAGCCGTGGCTCAAACAGCAGTGGTGTATTCCGGAGGTCGATGCCAAGTATGTGTGGCGCATGGAGGACCTATTGGACTTGTATGGGGAGGCGTATGACCCAATGCGTCCGGTGGTTTGCTTTGATGAGCGACCATGTCCCTTGATTGGCGAAGTGCGTGTACCGATTCCGGCAGAACCGGGTCAACCGCAGCGATTCGATTACGAGTACAAACGCAATGGGGTAGTCAATCTGTTTGCCATGTTTGAACCATTAGCGGGTGTGCGGCAGATGGAAGTCACTGCCCAACGGACAAAGATTGATTTTGCTCATCAAATGAAAAAGCTGGTAGAGGTTTAGAGCCTATCCGAAAACCATCGAATCTATGAGAGACTTGTAACAGTTGCTTTTCAGCGTTTAGAAAATGACAGTCTTCACAGAAATCGACCCTGCTTTTCTGCTGCCAGATGAAGTTTGGGAGCGAGTCAAAACAGCAATTCCACCCGAAGCTCCTAAACCCAAAGGTGGACGACCAAGAATGGATAATCGTAAAGCCTTAAATGCGATTTTCTATGTGCTGCGCACAGGCTGTCAGTGGAAAGCACTGCCTCGTTGTTTAGGTGCTGCGAGTACCGTCCATGACCGGTTTCAGTTGTGGGTTGAGCAGGGAGTTTTTGAACGAATGTGGGAGCTGGGATTAGAACAATATGCCGAGGAGGTCGGGATTGATTGGGAGTGGATGGCGATGGATGGCGCAATGGTGAAAGCGCCATTGGGGGGAAAAATCTACCGGAGCGAACCCCACTGACCGAGGCAAATCAGGGACGAAACGGAGTGTTTTGACTGACGGGAATGGTATTCCGATTGGAGTGGCGATTGAGGGGGCAAACCGACACGACATGAAGATGACTGAGGCAACGTTAGAGTCACAACGGATTGTGCCGCCAGATCTAGATGAAGGGCGAGTGAAGAATTTGTGTTTAGACAAAGGATATGACTACGATGAGGTACGAGAGATAGTGAAAGCGTGGGGATATGTGGGACACATTCCACCGAGGGATGAGCGAAAGAGGATGATACATGACATTCCGAATTACCGAGCGAGGCGATGGGTGGTAGAGCGAGCACATTCATGGATGAATCGATTTCGACGGTTATTGATTCGGTGGGAAAAGAAACCAGAGAACTATCTAGCGATGATTCATCTAGCTTGTGCAACCATTGCAGTGAGAGCAATTCAAGTTTTCGGATAGGCACTTACTACCCGGATGCAGCGTTGATTCGATTAGTGGTTGATAATCTCAATACGCATCATCCTGCGACGCTGTATGAAACCTTTGAGGCCAAAGAAGCGAATCGGATTCTCAAGCGGTTGGAATTTCATTACACGCCTAAACACGCGAGTATAGCCCTGCGGGCATTCAAGAAAGGCTAAATCAGGTAGAAATCGAGTTCTCCGTACTATCAAGGCAGTGTCTCAATCGCCGTATTGCTACCTCAGAAGAACTGGTCGGGGAAGTCAAAGCTTGGCAGGATGAACGCAATGCTCAAAAAGCCACGGTTAATTGGAGATTTTCCAGTGCGGATGCGCGGGTCAGGCTGGAGCATTTATACCCTAACCTAGAACAAAAAAACTAGTCAAAGTTCGCTTGGCGAACTACTAGTGGGATCTGACGTTTTTGCTGCTGATTCAACTGCTGCAGCAAAAACAGGGCCTCCAAAAGTGGATTGGGTTCGAAGGATGAACGAAACTGCAACGTCTCCAGAAAAGCCGGAATAAACTGGCGCAAATAGCTGTAGCGGGCCACAAAGAAATCGAGGGCATGATCTGGCTCAGGCCGCATCAATCGAACACAATCAGCAATTGCCGCCTGCAACACCGGCTTTGGCACCCGCTCAAAAATGACAGAGCGTACCTGCTCATCCGCAATCGCCTCATCCAGCACCACCGCCGCCACCTGGTGCAACAATCTCACCTTCTCATTGAGCGCCACCTCAGCTTCCAGGTGAGCCGCCTCGCGATAGCGACGAGCGCGAGCATAGGTGTCACCCAGACAGCGCACAAACAAATCAATCACCTCATCGGTCACCTCCGTTCGAATCTGACAAACAAAAGCCACCAGAATTGAGTAGCGTTTGGGAACTGCATGACGTTGCAAAGCCTGAGCCGAAGAGCGCTGGCCCAATTGCGCCAGGAACTTAACCCGATTGGGATTAATCTGAGCCAGATTCCACCGTCCCATCTGGTGCTGGTCGAGCCATTGCAGCTTCTCCAGTGTTTTGAGAATCGCCCTGGGGGAATTGATCGTCGCCGGTCGTCGCAACCAGGACAAGCGCGTCATTGCCAGAGTTTCATCCACCTCCAATAACTGGTCGAGCCACCGATAGTGGTGGGGAGTAAGTAGCGGCTGAATCAACTCAAACGTCACCTGCATCGCCTGAGTCCGCACCTGCCCCACCAAGCGCTCCAGGGTTGAAAGACCCGGTCGAACAATTTTATCTTGATGCAACTTCTGCATCGCCAGCTCCAGCAACAGCGACGGCTTATCATGTTCCAGCGCCCGCTGGATCAACCAGGCTTGTAAGTGTGCCAGCACACCAGGGGAACAGCCCTGAAAGCCCAGATACTGCTCCACCGCCAGACGGTGATGACGACGAGTTTGAGCGCGACACCCATAGCGATCAATCGCCGCCGGGTCAATCGCCAACTGTTGTGCCAGATACTGAAGCACCGAAAAAGGCACCGCCTCACCCTGCCCCGGACAGAAGCCCAAAAAGCGCAGCGTGCTAAGTTGGAGCGCAAACCCCAAGCGATTTGCTGCCCCCCGCAGTGCTAGAACCTGGGCCAGGTCAAACTCAGAGAGTTTGAAAAAGCGCACCAGGTCACTCTGAGTCACCGCAGGCGGAAACTGATTGAGCGCCTGACGCTCAGCGAGTGTCAAAAACTGAGTGGGCATGAGCAAAAACAGAGGACGAACCAATGCCTCTGGGATGGGGAATCAACGGTAAGCTAAAACCAGTGCCACTCCCAGTGTAGGCCAAAGTGGTAGGCAGATATGGCAAGAGCGAAAGCGAATCGAGTGCAAAAGCACTTTCGAGTGGATGCCCATACCCCAGAGAAGCTAGATCGTTTGGCGATCCAGCTTGGCTATATTTATGGTAAAGGGGGTGCCCTGGGTGAGCTACTGGATGCCATTGCCAACGAAGAAGTGATTCTGGTGCCTAAAGCTGCCTGGCAAAGACTGATAGGTTCAAAATAAAACTGCCTACCAGAAATATTTTGAAGTCAGCCTTGCTTGCCCGTGCCCCTGCATCTCCAGCAACAATGTTGCCCAGACTCAGCTGTAATTTTGGAACAAACCGGCCAATCAGCGGGATCACTGCTAGAATGCAGTCTACTTTAGACTACTTCTATGTTTTAGAATATGGAGCCGATCAGAGCCGAACGCGCCACCGTCACTTTTTTTGACGGCTTGCAGGTGGATGGTTATCGAATGCCAGACGGTGAATTTCGAGTGGGCATCACTGGGGTAAGTGAAGTTTTGGGATACGGGCGAAACTGGTTGGGGCGAGTTCTAGAGCGGGGTGGTAACACCCTCAAAACCCTACGGGGACTGGGATTTACTTCTATCTGAGCAAATCAGTGAAAACTAACAAACAGGACAATGAAATTAGAATCTTCCGCACCAGCAACCCATACAAAACTTGAACTGTTTCATGGTCTAGAAATTCAAGCTTATCGCCTTAGCTCGGAAGTTGTAAGAATTGGAATTGCTGAAGCAAGTATATCTCTGGGATACGACCGAAACTGGCTTGGCAGGGTCTTAAAAAGGCAGGGACTTACGTTGAACAAGCTTAAAGCTATCGGATTCTCAGGGGAAGTTCAAAGGATTGAATTTCACACATTCAAGGGAATTCGAAAAGCAAAAACCATCAGCTTAGAAGATTTTCACATCCTTGTTTCTCACGAGATACAAGGTAGAGGAACTAGAGTTCCAAAACTTAGAAAGCCTAGAGGAGATCGTCAGCAAATCGAACGAGAAATCACAGAAGCGATTGCCGATCAAGAAAGTGGAGTAATGAATGTAGTAACGCCTGCTGGATTAATTGATATTCTTACAGATACTCATCTAATTGAAGTTAAAGAATACAAAAACTGGAAGTCAGCCATCGGACAAACAATCGCCTATGGCTTCTACTTCCCGAAGCACAAAAAGCAAATTCACCTTTTTGGCGACATTGGAACAATCAACCTCGATGTCGTTCGCACTGTTTGCGCCAGCATTGACATCGAGATAACCCAAGACGATCGCTTGTGGGAAGTGAAACAAATCGACTCAGGATAATGCTTTGAGCAATTCCGGGGCAGAAAGTGGTAACAAACTCAGGCCGACCGCCTGAGACCCTGAGCCTGAGAGACTTCAACCGCCTGATCTCCTATGCCGTCTTCGACGGAAAGAAAGCTGCGTTAGCCCTTCAGCTTGCGCTGACTGAGGTGGCACTTAACGACTTCTTCAGAGATGCGTTTGGAGAGCGACCTCTAAGCATTGAAGAGAAGCGGCAACTGTTTTACGAAACCTATGCCGCCACGATCAGTCCCGAAGAGTGGCGACGCATGGACCGAGAAGAAATTCTCAGACTGGCCTTACCCGGAGACGAACCTCAGCTTCAAGAAGGGCGCTGGAATCAGTAACCTTTCAGGGTTAGTCTAGAGTAGACTACCTTAGTCTACTAACTGAATATTGCTGTTGCGTGATTGAATTTGACGATGCCTACAGAAGAGTGGTTCAAAGAAAATCCCAAAGTCTCGGCCTACATCTCCAAAGAGCTAAATGAGCGGCTATTGGTGTGGATGAAGCAGCGCGGCATCAAGAAGGTGTCCCAAGCTTTGACAGCGATATTACAAGAGCATCTTGAAGGAAGCCAGATCAATGCTGGTGTTCAAAGCAGTCAGGCTGAGAGGGTAGCAGCCCTGGAGGGAAAGTAGACTGCCTCTCTCAGACGATTCTAGAGCTGAGAGAGGCAATCAAAACAGGGAAAGGTAGAAATGACCTAAGGGTTGAATCTGCTAAGAGTTCTGAGCAGCTTTGGCTGTTAAATGCTGAAGCAACTGGGGAAAATCAAAATCACTCCAACCAAGACCTTAAATAGAACACCTGATGACAGCACTTGTGCAGGAGCATCAACGCTCTGCTGCTGCTCGGCATCTTCTGAGGGTGAATATTTTTGGGGTAGTTATAGCAAATTTGTAAAAACGCACGATAAGGCTGAGAGGGTTGGACGGTGTGAGTTGGAGTCAGTTTTTCCATTATTCTCCCTTAGAGGCGATATTAAGGAATGTGAAGTAGTATTAAGGGATATTAAGGGAACGAAAGCCGAGGTGGAGGGAATGGGATGGGAGGTTGAAGCGGAACTTGCCATAGGGATTGATGTGGTGAAAACGAGCGGGGGAGAGATAGCGAGCATCAGGGTGGGGCAGGGAGTTGGCAGGAGATTGAGGAGCCAGAGCATCGAGGCATTTTTGGAGGTAGACGGTATTCCAGGAGACGACCGCATTGGTGAGTAAGGTGAGGCAAGCAGCTTGATTGGCGAGGTCATCGGGAAACGGATGGTGGAGACGAGCTTGACGGGCGAAGAGGAGGAACTGTCTGAGAGCATGGAGAGACTCGCCCTTATTGAGCTGAGCGTGAATGAGGCGACGCTGGTCGGGGAAATTAAGATAGCGGAGGATAAAGATAGACTTGACCAGACGGCCATAGTGCTGAAGTGCCCTGTAGATCGGGTCATGTTGGGGCAGAGCCTGAAGTTTGCTAACGAGGAGTGAAGCCGAGACCCAGCCGAACTT
>JALOOP010000369.1 GCA_025454315.1 Oculatellaceae cyanobacterium Prado106 | reverse complement strand
GTCTCTATCGATAGGTGACGAGCATCTGGTCTTTCCATACTCCACCTCCTTATCTCTTTACTTCCATTATGCATTTTCTTTCATTGCCGAGGCAATAGAGCCGTGACGCTATCCTCATCGGAGGCCAAATCATTCACATGGCCTTTGGCAAAATAGCTCTCTCCTCGTGCAAAATAGCGATTTCCCGCCATCTCCAGCAGCGTCTCTTGAGTCAGAACTTTTCCCAATGCAGTCTGCGTTTTCTTCTTCATATCTCGATCCTTAGAACCAGCAGCGGCTTCTTTGTTGAATCAGCGGTGATATACGCCTTCAACTCTAGCAGATACAGACTCTAGCAGATACAGAGCGTCTTTTGCTGCGGGCTTGCTGTTGTAACGACTGCGATCGCGGGTTACGAAAAGTACTCTATGGCATTGAAGTTTACGAAAGGGTGTTCGATAATCTGTCAGAGCAAGGACTTACACGCGAAGAATACAATTCCATAGCCTCGATTGAGCATGAAGTTTAGAAGGAGAATACAGTTCGCACTGTTCCCGAAAAGATAGCCCCGTTTGCATCCTGATTGCCTGGATTAGTCACAAGCTGAACGAGAGGAGTAATCCGGATGTTGTCACGGATGGGAACGTTATAGAATAACTCAAAGTTTGTCTGTGTCGCATCGCCAACCGCTTCTTCAATAAAGGGTTGTCCGACTGCGATGCCTGCGATTGCCCGTGAGATAAATAGGTCTGAAAAAGAGAACCCGGCCATCCAATACTGAGGATTGATGTCGCCGATCGTGGTGTTAGGGTAGGAACTGAGGCCGTAGCGACCGAAGAGGCCAAGACGACCGCCTAAAGTCAGTTCTGCATTGATCCCAAATGCATTAAAATCGCTGCCAAACACTCGACCTCTGCTATGTTGGAGGCGTAGCGCAAAGGCTGGGCTGGGCGCGTATTCTAATTCGACCACTCCCTGGTACGGATCACCAAAGAGTCCACCGCTTGCGCCGCCGCCGCCCATTGGAAAGAGGCGAATGTCCTCGGATTGTCCGCCGCCAAAGACCTGTTGGTTTTCGGGAAGGGTGTTGCGGGCATCGCCAGCAATGTAGACGGCGCGAAGCAAAAAATCATCACCGCCGGGATGCCATTCGATCGCGGCTCCTGCGCCTCTAGCTCGGGGAAACAGGATAAAGTTATTGACGAGGGCTTGTGTGGAAAAGTCACGGACGCTGACATTGGCGTAACGGTTTTTATCGACAAAATCGGGAGCGGTAATGGAAGAGCCAAGGGTGATGCTGAGATCATCGGCAGGGGTGAAAGTGTAGTAGAGACGAGCCACGCTGAATTGACCATCTCGACCGGGGATGGAAAAATCCAGAGTGCTGCCGAAGTTGGGTTCCAGGAAGCCGCCTGCGTTGTCGTCGGCTCCGTCGCTGCCTGTCACCAGACGAGCCTGAAGCAGATCGGTGCCCGTAAAGCTGGTGTTGAAATTGAGGCTTACTCGATAGATAGCAGTGGGGGTGGGGTTTTGAGCCGTAATCACAGCACCTCTGGGAGCAATAATGCGATCGCCCGAGAAACCCCCTGCATTGGTGGCAAAAACGGCCTGCCCAGTCAGTTTGGTCGTGGTGGAAAACGAATGGGCTTCTAGTTCTGCGACATCTGCTTCCAGGCGATCGACTCGCTGTTGGACAACTGCCAATTCAGAGGAGAATTCCTCCTGGAGGCGTTGCACGATGGCTAAATCATCCTGGGACACGCGGGTGGATTGTTCGATTTGAATCAGCAGATTGAGTTGTTCCAGGGCGAGGTTAAGGGCGGTTGCAAATTCGTTGCGGGTGAGGGGGCGATCGCCTCGAAAGGTGCCGTCAGGATAGCCTGAGAAAAGGTCATATTGCTCAATCAGGGATTGCAGTGCCTGAAAAGCCCAATCGGTAGGCTGGATATCTGAAAGTTGGTTGACGTAGGGAATTTGACCGATCGCAGGGATGTCTGGAAGGGGTTCTGTACTCTGTGCGGGATGAATCTCAGCGGTAATCGCATCGGGTGTTTTAAGGGTTTCCGTAGACGGGTTTAAGACGTTAGTCTGAGGTGTTGGAGAAGGAGTGGCGATCGCACCAGAACCACCCCAAAACGAGAGTAAGATTCCCAAACCTTTGACGATCAGAAAATGATGGTTTTGCATTGAACACTTTATGTCAGGATAAGGTTATGTCAGGATAAGAAAATGATAAATTGGCTCAGAGGTTAACTCAGCTTGGATTTTAATATGGACAAGCGTTTTCTCAAAATTTTGACTTTGCCCCAAGCTGACGAACGGTGGGTCGGAACCGTTCGACGTGCCCCGTTCTGGATTTTCCCTGGCAAACAGAACCCTTATCGGCCTTTTCTGTTTTTTTTAGCAACGACATCCGGAAAAGTCATCAGAACTGAGGTACAGTCCGAACAACCTGGCTCTGAGGAGATTTTGCAGGAGTTTGTGGCTGCGATGAAGCGTCCGACGCCGGGATCGGGGAGCGCAAGACGACCCCAAGTAATTGCCCTGGACAACCGAGATCACGTAGCCTCACTGTCAGCCTCACTGGCTGAGTTTGGGATTCATTGCGAATTTAGCGACCTGCCTCCGGTCATAGAAGATTGTCTCTACAGCATGGAGAGAGAGGTAACGCGACGAGAACCGAGTCCTGGATTGCTCAAAATTCCATCGGTTACACTCCCTTTGGTGAAGCATCTTTTTCAACTCTGCGCTGATTTCTACGCTACAAAGCCCTGGCAATATTTAAATGACAATCATCCCATTGAGATTCGGGTTCCGCCAGAGCAGAGTCCTCGCTATGCAGTGGTGATGGGGAGCGGCGGCGAGATTTTTGGTTTGGCGGTATACAATACGCTGGAAGACTTGCGGCTGATGTATCAACAAGATTTTCTATCGCAGAAACAGATCGCTCGGCGGGCGAGTTGGCTCGTGCTTTTCTTTGATGAAGCGACTGCCATGCGGTTTGATGATTTAGATCTCATGGAAAGCAAGGGTTGGACGGTCGCAAACGAGACTGCATACCCGTTCATTGGCAGAACCAGTAAAACCTTGGATCTCAAAACTCCCTCAAAATCGGATTTGTTGTGGATGGAAGGGGCTTTAGCAGGAATTTTGGCTTATTTGCAGAAGCATCAACTGGCTCGATGGGGATTGGCGCAGCCTTTCGATGATCAACTATCTGTGAAAGTGGTTCGTAAGACTATCACCCTGGATCTGCGCTTCCCTGATGTCGATCCAATCAGAGGCTATGGGGATGACGATTCCTGAAGACACCTCTTCACCGTTCTTTCCAAATACACTACAGTCAGCATTACGCCAAATTTTCGAGCGGATGCCACCCTGGTCTAGATGTAATGGATGGTTCCTATACCTTTTGATGAAATGGGACTGGGAAAGACGATCGAAGCTGGATTGATTGGTACGGAAGATCTGGTGCGAGGCATAGTTAATCCGCTGTTTGCGCTGCTCCCCGCATCCCTGGTGTCTCAGTAGCAGATTTCCTTTTCGCCGTTACTGTTCATGCTCTAATCAGTGTTACCGTTCTCCCCATCGGTGTCTTGATCGTCTCCGTTGTCGTTCGTTGCTCAATCGGCAATTGATTCGTCCGTCGATCGAAAATGACCAACCACCCCGTTTCTAATTTTAGTCTTGCCAGATAGCTATCCAATTGTTCTAATCCCTTGGCCAAGGGATCAGAACTGCCATCACGCCATACCTTCAATTCAATTCCCAGAGTTGTCTTGCGATACTTCAGGCAGATATCCATGCGATCGCGCCCAATCGCATATTCTCGATCCAACGTTCCGCCGCCATTCACCACCCGATGGAGAAATGCCATCAGCACAATATGAGGGGCAATTTCAGGGTATGCAGCGCTCTTCAGCAACGGTTCTCCATGTTGCAGCCAGAAGGTGAGGAATGCTGCTCGGAGGCAGTCGCAATCTAGCTCACCATCAGCAGTTAACCAGGTCGGCGAAATATGCGGCAAACTATCCTGAGTGCCGCCTGTGAGAACTCGGGGTACCACTTCTCGATAGATTGGGTTGGCCATGACGAGGCCACCTTCGGGATCGCGACGGATTAGACCCAGATCGACGAGGAATTGGCGATCGTCATCGGGCACTTCGCCCAACTCTTGACCCGCTAGCATAGGTTCGATGACAGCACGGACTCTCGGTTCTCGTAGTCGCTTGGCTAAACTGTCCAGGTGAGTGTCGTTCCGTTGAATCAAGATTTCTTTCGCTCGTTCAACCTGTTCTACTGTGAGGGCGATCGTCGGATCAGGGACAAGGAACTCGGTAAGTTGACGGGCGATCGCATTGACTAGCCAGGGTTGCCCTTGAGTCAGATCATAGATGCGCTGCAAGCTCTCTGGTGTAAAGATCTGACCCGTATCCGAGGTGTGTTGATGACAGAGTTCTGCAACTTCCTGAACTGTAAAGTCGCGCAGGGTAAGGGACTCCACCTTGATGTTGAATGGGCTGGCGGTATCCAGACGGACGCTACCACCTGATGCAACTTTGTAATCCCGTACATCTTGTAAACCAATCAGACCAACACAGTGGGGAAAGGCACGAGGGCGAGAAGGATAGCCATCTCGGAGTTGGCGGAGGACTGAAAGCAGGGTTTCATTTTCAAGCGAGTCGATTTCGTCAATGAAGACCACGAGCGGGCGAGGAGAGTTTCTTGCCCATTGCCGAAGCATAAAGCTAATGCGACGTCCAGGTTCGGCTTGCTTCCAGTCAATGGCAGGAATGAGCGATTCCGGCAGATAAACACTGGCCGTATCTAACCAGGCATCCAGGATGGTGCGTTCTGCCTGTTCTGGATGGGCATTGAAGGGATTGCCCACTTCCACCGAAAGCATGACTGAAGTGTAGCGACCGCTCTCGGTAAGTTGCTGTGCTAAAGCCAGCATTGCTGTAGATTTGCCCGTTTGTCGAGGAGCATGAATGACAAAGTAACTACGCTGTTCAATCAGACGCTCCACATCGGGCAACCGCGTGGTGGGCGGTAGCATGTAATGAATGTCCGCCTGACAAGGGCCAGCCGTATTGAACCAACGGGGCATACCCAACCTGGAAAAGATTACGTCCCTAGTTTAACGCCTTTGAACGGCTTTTAACGCTTCAGCCGAAGTAGGCTAGAATATTCCCCAGGAAGAGGACAGTAGCGATTTCTAGAAGGATTTCTTTAGCCCTTTTTATTCCGGGTAGCGCCTCACTGCGATCGAGGGTTCAATCACGGCCAAAACGTAAAGGGTATCAGCAGATGAGGGTTCTATCCCGAACCTAAACTGTCAGGAGAATTTGAAGTTGGGCTTCGCACTGCTGAAATACAGCGTTGACTCCGGCAAAGAGCGGGTCGAGATCATAAATGGTGTAAGGGATGATATTTCGAGTCAGTGTATTGGCTTCTAACTTGCCAAATTGCCAGGTTGCACCATTGGAGACAATTCCAAAGATTGTAATGGGGGGTTCTCCGTTGAGACGTTGAGCCGCAATCATTTCGGCCAGACATTGTCCCCAACCTGCATCAAAGTTGTCTTGCTTTGCTTCAACCAAGAGGAAATAGGGTTGGTCAAATACGACTTTGCCCAAGGGCGATCGCTTGGCCAAAATGTACTCCGGAAATCCAGATAAGGTTTCATCACAGGTCAAACTTTGATGGCTCCAGAGCAGGAAATGGGTGCGGTATTGTTTCCAGACTTCTTTAAGAATTGGAAAGATGAGATTTTCGCAGATGGCAAATTCGGAGTTATCCACGACACCTTCCCGCATCATCAGTTGCAGGTCTTGACGGAAATAATCTGAAATGGGGAATGGAACTCCGGTGATGAAATCAGCCTCGGTATAGGTGATTTGAAAGGCTTTAACCGCCTCGCCCAATGTTTTATAAGAACTAAAAGCCATCACAATCCCCTCCATACCTCTGGATTTGACCTTACAACAAGTATACCAAATGACTCAAACATCTCTCATCCCACCCCTTACCTTACCAGGACTACAAAACTCTTGGCGGTTAGGATTGTCATGATAGGTATCGCTTAATTCACTCCAAGAGAGTTGTTGATCCACTGAAACTTCGATTTTGAGAATCGGCGCATTGGGGACGCGGAACGATCGCCAAAACCTAATAAACCGCTGCACCGCTCGGACATCGATGACCGTAGGTTGGTTCGAGGCGATTCAACGACGGGGTGGGTATCTACTCTTTACCTGGGCTAAATGCTTGACGAGTCTGCATTCTGGTAATTCGTCTGAGTATGGATTTGCTCGATGATGGCACGATACGAATCTATCCTAGGGAAAATATCGTAGAGCCATCGTGCCTCATAGGCTCCTGCCCGATAGCGCTCCGGCACTTCTACAGAGCAAGTCTCAAGAAACAGTTGCCGAAATGCCCTCCAATGTGGGCTGGTCTTTGGCAAAGTTTCCCCACCCCACTTATAGAGAAATCGTTGAAGCAAGAAGAATGTAGCCAGCAGGTCAAGGCCAGTGGCTTCAGGGTAGCGCTCTCCCCGCTTATATGCCTCAATAATTGGTTTTGAGTCAAGCCTGACCTCCTGTTGATAGCGATAGCCCTGGAAGCGTAGCGCACTGTGAATGAGGATGTCATTCTCATCGATCGGAGCAGGAGCGCCTGTGAGTGCCAAAGCTCTTGCTTCAAAATCTTTGATTTCCGCTTTTGCATCGTCGATGACTTGCTTGAATTGCTCAAAGTCGATGCCCCCCTGACTTTTATTCCATAGCCAACCCGGCAGGTGATTCAAGGCTCTGTGATTCTGGGTCAGGAAATTCACCAAGAATTCCAGACTCTCTAAGGTTTTCTTGTAGCGGCTTAGATCAGACATTTTGGTTCCGCCATCTCATGATATCCCTGGTAGTTTCCATGATCTTTCCCTGTTCACCGAACAGTTTGTTGGGGATGCGATCGCCCTTTCCTATTTTGTTAGATGTTTGGATAAATCTTACAAGGCTTCTACATTGCCATTGATTAGCCCAAAGGGCACATGGTACCCTGAGTGAGCTGCTGCAAACTGGACATAACTGACTGAGGGGCATTGCTCAATCACGCTGGTTGCAATCGCCTTCATGAATACTGGAGATTCAAGAACTGTTAAGCCATCGCGAGTCGATCCTACTCCGGAAAACCGGGTCATCATAAAGCTTAATCCTTGTGATCGATCGCCAGGATATCCCCTGCTTTCAGATAGGTCGAGAATCCGAGTTTGGAGATTGATCGTTCTACCATCGAAGATTCGAGTTTGTGCTGCGTCAATTGCTTCTTGGCAGGTTTCTTGGGCAGTTCTTTCCTGTGCCACAGCCGATGTCGAAACTGAAAATATTCCTGTTAGCAGTGAGTTACAAACGAGTAATCCACCTGCAATCCATCTTTGAAAACATTGATTCACGTTGTAATATATCCTGAGATTCTTGAGGTCGTTAACTTAGTCAGTGTCAAGAAATAACTTCACACTTTATTAGGAGGTAGGGGGCGTGGTTTAATGATGTAATTCCAGTGTGGACAGAACGAGCGATACTCAAT
>JALOOP010000368.1 GCA_025454315.1 Oculatellaceae cyanobacterium Prado106 | reverse complement strand
ATGACGAGGCGGAGAGAGAAATAGAGGCGCAGAGAGGCAGAGGAGCAGAGAACGCAGAGAGGTTCCTCCCTTTCCCCTTTTCCCTTCACCACCATCTCAAGGAGAAATTCCAGGTATGACCTTGGTTCTGTTTTTGGTTCGTTCCTAGGTTCGATTACGGGTTCGTTGGCGGGTGCTGTGATTGGTTCGGTGGTCGGTGCGATGAATGGTTCTGTTGTGACTTCCCTGGTGGGTTCATTGGCTGGTTCACTTGTGGGTTCCATGATTGGTTTCTATGTGGGAGCCGTGCTGGGATCTGCGGTCGATCGGGTTCTTGAACCTTTATGGCAAGAAGTCCCACTAGAACCAGAGTCGCGTCCCATGAAGTCAGCGGCAGTGGTTGGTTAATCAAGACAGCTTGATTCATTGAATGGGTGTGAGCCAATACAGGAATAAGGGGAAGCACCTTGCGTGTCTTCCTCTGTTCCTTTGCTGTTGATGAATTTGACTAAAGATATTGAATGATTACGATGATGTGCTGAACAGCCGCTCATCTATTCTCCCATTCACGCCGTAGAATGCTGTAGATGTAATCGTCCCAGAGTTTTCCATCTAGCTCATGGTGTTCTCGGAGTACGGCATCTTGATGAAAATTGAGTTTCTTCAATAGCTGGATTGAAGCGATGTTAAAGGCTCCGGTTTGGCAGTAGAGTTTGTTGAAGTTTGTTGTAGAAAAGAGATGGGAGAGGGCAGCGGTTAACATCACGGTGCCAATGCCTTGCTGTCTAAATTGAGGATGCACAGTGTAGCCAAACTCAGCCGATCGATTGCGAGAATTGACGTTGAAGTAGCGAAACCGTCCGACAGGTTCTGCGATCGCATCCTCCCAAAAAGCAAAAATCACTACCTCAGTATTCGGTGCAACTCGTTTGCCGTCTATAACTGGGCGACAGGTCTGTGCTTCGAGGCGATCGCCCGTTCTCCAAGTGGCAAAAATGCGATCGCACTCATCTGTAACCTGTTCAAGTTTCATCAGTCACTGTCCAAATTGATCTAAACACGATCGAGAGGTTGATAAGGTTGTGGGGAATCAACGTCATCGTCTGCCTAGGACAAGCTTCCAGAAACTGGCCACGGCTTCTCGGGGAAGAAACCGGGGTAATGTGGCCAGGATGGGATTGATCGGACTGCCTGGAATGACGATCGCCTCTCGTTTATCAAAGGCTTTCAGCGCCTCCTGTACAACGGTTTCAGCAGGTGTTTCAACCTTGCCGACTACCTCAACTAGAGACGGCGGAAACCCGGCTTCTTTGAAAAACTGCACACCCGCAGGCCCCGGACAGACGGCTAACACATGCACGCCATACTGCTGATTCTCTGCCCAGAGGGCTTCACTGAAGCTTAGAACAAAGGCTTTGGTGGCCGCATAGATCGAGAAATAGGGCATGGACTGGAAGGCCGCTACTGAAGACAAATTGATTACGCCACCGGATCGCCGTTGTCGCATTCCCGGCAAGAACCGATGGGTGAGATCGACGACTGCCGCAATGTTGAGCTGCACCATCTTGAGTTGAAAGGGGCGATCGCTCTCCACAAAATCGCCATAGTTACCAACCCCTGCATTGTTCACCAAGAGGTCGATCGATCGCCCCATCTGCTGCACCGTTTGGTCAATGACTTCGGCTGCGTCAGGTGCGGTGAGATCTTGTACGATAACATCGACCTGCACCGCGAATTGACTCTGGAGAGAGCGAGCCAAATCCTGGAGCTTATCTTGGGAGCGTGCAACCAGTACCAGATTGGTCTTGCGTGCCGCCAGTTGTTTAGCAAATGCAGCACCCAGGCCAGCAGAGGCTCCAGTAATCAGGGCAGTTGTCATAACTATCTCAAGGGTTTACTTCAGGGTGCATGTTAGTCCAAATGGCTAGGAACGGTATCGTTCTCAAGAATTATCTTTTAAGAATCATCTCCCTACGATACCGCCGTTGATGATAAAGTCTTGGATTGTGTCGGGTGTGTTGAGAACGTTGATGCCTGTGGTGGCGTTGAGGGCTGGGTTGCCATTGGCGAAGGGGTTGCCAGAATAGACGAAGCGATCGCTCCCTCCTCCACCCGTGAGTGTATCTACACCATCCCCACCCGTAATCACGTCATTTCCAGAACCACCCATCAACGTATCCTTTCCAGCATCTCCATTGATTTGTAGCGGCGTGTTTGTGCCTGAACCATCGAAGGTATCATCGCCTTCACCTCCCGAGAAAATCACCAGTTCCACACCCGTGCCCGAGAGAACGTTGACTTTGAAGGCATCATTGCCGCCTTTACCGCTGACTTCAAAGACTTCAGAGGTATCGACGGTGAGGGTGAAGCGACCAACTCCGGGTGTTTCGCCGACAAATCCTTTGCGCTCAAAGAAGGCGCGGTTCAGGTTATCTTTACCGATCGCAAAGTCATCCCCGAGTGTCAACGATCCTTCGACTTCTACCATGTCAAAGCCGTCGCCGCCACTTATAACGTCAGAACCATTTAATGTCAGAACCATTGAAAAATTACCCTCCTACCTCCCCATCTCCCCATCCCCCTACCTCCCCATCTCCACAAACATATCTCCAGGGGGAGGAGGTTCTAGGAGAAAAGTCCGACATTAAGGGGAGCAGCATTTTGCTGCTTTTTGGTGCTCTAACGTTGCTGAAGCCAGCAATGGATTCCTGGAGTGGTCAGACACCACGCAGCATTTCATCCCCTGGTCAGCATCCCCTTTTGCCCAAACTGCTTCTCTCTGACAAAACTTCTCCCACAACTTAATGCGCTTAGGGACTCTGGCAACTATGAGAAAACTTTTTGTAACCTTGGCTCTTGCCGTATTTGGCCTGGTGCTTGGATTAGGCGGCTCCATCCTCACGCAAACCTCGCTGGCACAAACCGCAAGCCCCGCTCCTGCAGCCCCCATTGCTCAGGTTGCTCCAGCACCTCCCAACACCGGAGGCCGCACCGACGACGCAACGCCCAACCGCGTTGAAAACCTCCGTCCTGGCGATCGCCCCTCTCCCTCCCTCAGTCAACCTTCCGTCAGTCCGGCTCCTGGCCAACCCCTGTCCAGCAGCCAACTCAATCCCATCGATCGCCGCTTCATCGTCGAATCCAACGCTGCTGCAATCGGTAACATTATCCTAGGCCAACTAGCCCTCCAACGCGCCACTCAAGACGCAACGCGCCAATATGCCCAAGCCGAAATCGATGAGCAAATCCAGGTGAGAAACGACTTGGCTCGCATTGCCCCTACCTTGGGTTTGACGCTGTCCGATCGCATCACTCCCACCTACCGGGCAGCCATAACCCAGCTTTCGCAGTTGACGGGCGATCGCTTTGACCAAGCCTTCCTCAACGAAGGCGGCATCAACGCCCACCTAATGGCCGCTGCCCTCTACCAGCGCGAAGCCGCCTTTGGCCAAAACCCCGAAATTGTCGATATTGCCAATCGCTTCTTACCCGTGATTGCCACCCACTTCGACATTGCTGGCGAACTCACCGACTACCGCTTCGCCCAAGTTCCCCAACGCTTCACCACCCTCGACGCCGCCAATCCCGAAGGCCGCTCCGGTGGAGTCCAGTAAATTTCGCTGAAGTAGATTCTGCTGAAGAATCAGGTTGCTCTACCCAACTAAACCTTTGGAAAGCCTCACTGAGGGAAGCTTTGTATGCTTCTCTCGGTGAGGCTTTCCTCCTTTAAAATTCTAAATTTACCTTCCCATAACCTACCGTGTATACACAAGTCTCGATCGGCTTCGCTTATCAGTCTCCGCCCCCTAAATCCCCCAACCTTGGGGGACTTTGAGTTCCATGAATTTTCGCGGATTGCGCTTTTGAAGCCTCCCACTCCCCACTCCCCACTCCCCACTCCCTACTCCCCATTCCCCCCTTTCAGAGTACGATATGAAAGCCTAGTTTACGCTTGTCAAAAAAATAGCTGGTATGACACAAACACCAACGCGGGTGACCTTTGCACAGAATGTCGGGTTTCGCAAAGAACTCAACAAACGAGTAGATGCCTATTTTCAGTCAGAAAATCTTTCCACCCGAGATAATCTGGCGATGTATCTGAAGACGGCCATCATCTTCACCTGGGTGATTGGCTCCTGGAGTTTTACCCTTTTTGGCCCACCGATTCTCTGGATGAAAGTCATTGGCTGCATCCTGCTAGGGATGGGTATTTCTGGAATTGGCTTTAGTGTGGGACATGATGCCAACCACGGAGGCTACTCCAGACACAAATGGCTTAATAATCTATTGGGTCTAACTTATGACGTGATTGGCGTCTCCAGTTACCTATGGCGGTATCGTCACAATTTCCTGCACCATACCTTTACCAATGTCTTGGGGCATGATGTTGAAATTCACGGCGATGGTGTTGTGCGAATGTCTCCCTACATGGAACACCAGTGGTATCACCGATACCAGCATCTGTTTATTCCGTTTGTCTATGCGATTATTCCAATTTACTGGGCGATCGCCGATGTCTACCTCATCCTTGTTAAGCGCCGCTACCACGACCATACCATCACCCCCCCCAAGCCTCTCGATCTTTTTCTGCTCTTGGGCGGGAAATGCGTTTGGTTGGGGCTGACGGTTGGGGTGCCGCTGGCGATCGGCTATTCCTGGCTGCAAGTTCTGGTGGGCTTCTGCATCACCTACATGACCTACGGCGTTTTGATTTGTCATGTGTTTATGCTGGCGCATGTGCTAGAAGATGTGGAGTACATCCAACCTGAAGAAACTACGCTGCAAGTCGATGATGAATGGGCTGTTTTCCAAATCAAAACGACCGCAGATTTTGCTCCCCGAAATGCGTTCCTCAATTGGTATCTCGGAGGACTCAATTATCAAGTGATTCATCACTTGTTCCCCCAGGTTTGTCACATCCATTACCCCAAGCTTGCGCCTATTGTGGCTGACCTTTGTCAGGAGTTTGGTGTGCAGTATGCGGTCTATCCCACCTTCTGGGAAGCGCTTTCCTCTAACTATCGCTGGCTCAAACAACTGGGCAATCCTGCGGTCTAGTCCACTTCACTACCAACACAGCCCAAAGTCAAACCTAGAGAAGGATCTAGAGAAAACCCTTAGAGGGGAGGGGCGTTGCTTAATCTAGGGATGAATTGATATGTTGCAGCACAACCGCCGTACATCACTTCATTCCATCAATCACAAACCCCGAAGGGACGCTGTATTGGATGCAGCATCCCTTTTTTATTGAAACTGTTTAAACCCTTACATCGCAATCCAAAATACCTTTTGGAGGGTGGGGCAGGCGCAACCCACACTTCCGTCCAAGAATCATTTCAAGAATCAAATTGGAACGTTATATCAACCATTGTATAAACCGTGAAGACTCCTCCTGGTGAATTCAAGGCATGGGACTTAGGTCTTGTTAACGGGTCACTTGTGACTATGAACTTGTGACCATGAACTTGTGACTATGAATAGGGGCTGGATGTCTAACCACGATAGGATTAAGGGCTAGTTCAATTTCAGAACGGGAGCAAACGCCTTATTTGGGAACTATAGGATGTGCTTTTGGGTCACGGTCTAGTCTTTGAATTGGCTTTTTGGGGCAGTGTGCAGGATACGGGTCTTACTGGCGTTAAAGGAAAAGATGCGATCGCGCTGCTAACCTCAACTCAAGGGTATCCTACACTCGAACTGCCTCTTGGGAAAGACGACTCCAGGGCGAGCCACTGACCTCAGTTTGTCTATCTAATTTTCGATT
Source organism: Oculatellaceae cyanobacterium Prado106 (assembly GCA_025454315.1). Lineage (GTDB taxonomy): Bacteria > Cyanobacteriota > Cyanobacteriia > Elainellales > Elainellaceae > Prado106. The sequence continues at coordinate 1,827 of JALOOP010000368.1, read as the reverse complement.
TATTTTTCTACCAAATTACAGATACACAAGCGGACTTAATTTTTTAGAGTAACTGTATTACTCAAGTTTTGAGGATTGCAATAAGTTTGCAAGTCCGAATCCTCAAGCAAATCCTCTTAACGTTTCACAATCGGTTGATTCAAGCTGGTTTGGTTCGCATTTGTTAAGCATCACGTAATTATTACGGACAAATTGCGTTCTAGGTCTTTTTGAAACAATCTACCGATTTGCAGGGGTTCAGGGGCAACGAGAACTGAATAGAGAGCCTGAAATCGGGTCGGACGCATCACCACTCCACGGAAATTTAACGGAAATCAGCGCCATGAAAGCCAATCAGCCTAGCCTAGGGGAACAGGCCGTCAGCAAAGTCCTGGAACTGGGCATTGCCAGCCAGTTTGACAATGCAGACGAGTTTGATGTTGAGGTTCACACCAATGACCCACTGAAGCTGGTTCAGGGAGAAGCGGACTCCGTGGCGATCGCCGCATCTGGAGTCGTCACCCAACAGGATCTGCGGGTAGAGTCGTTGGAAATTACCACCGATGAGGTCAGCATCAATCCCCTCACCGCCCTCTTTGGCAAAGTCGATATGCTGCACGCTACCAATGCCGATGTCCGTCTCACCCTGTCGGAAGCGGATATCAACCGGGCGATCGCCTCTGAATTCTTCCGCAGCCATCTGCAAAACCTGGAGCTTCACATGCGGGAGCTAACGGTCACCCTAGATCTACAGCAGCCCAACATCCAGCTTCTCCCAGGCAACCGCATCGCCCTTTCCACCCACCTTTTCCTGAAAGAAACGGGCGATCAAAAACAACTTTCACTGCGCGTCATCCCCTACCTGCGTGACCAAGGCCACCGCATTGCGCTCGAAGTTGAATCTGCTTCTGGCCAAGGTCTGTCCCTAGAATTTTTGATGGCGCTCCTCGATCAAATTGTCCGCTTCCTTGACCTCCGCAATTTCATGCCCCCCGGCATCACCCTACAACTCAACACCCTAGAGGTTCAACCCCAAAAGCTCCACCTCCGAGGCAAAACGACGTTGGAGAAGATTCCGGAGACTCTGCAGCAGTCTTGAGGGGAAGGGGAAAGGGAAAAGGGGAAGGGGGAAACGGCGACATAGTTCTTTCCGTGTCTGACCTCCCCTGACCTTATTCTTGAATTTTCTGTGACTTCACAATTTAGAGTGGTGAGTGAGCGAGGGAAAGGGACGCTTAGTGACAGTTTGATTTAGGAACTTAGCAGTCTGCTTGTTGGATTTTGGATCGTAGAAGCGATCGCCACCCACCCCCCAAATCCAAAATCCCTCATTCCAACAATCCGCAAACAACCTAAAAACAGATGAGGCACGGCGATTCTTCGCCGTGCCTCATCTGTTTCAAAAGAACTGTATAATTTAACCTGCATTTCTGCTGTTTACCTCCCCCTTAAAATCCCCCAACTTGAGGCTTTACCCATCAAAGTAGGGTCAGACTTGGAAAAGGTAGAGTCAGACCTGGAAAGGAGACATGCCCTAACAGAAGGATGGCCAATGTTCACCCATCCACCCATCCACCCATCCACTCATCCACCCCCACTCCCCACTCCCCACTCCCCACTCCCCACTCCCCACTCCCCACTCCCTCCCCTTATGAACTTCCAGTCGGTCATCGCCACCCTCAACCAATTCTGGAGCGATCGCGGATGCGTCATCGTTCAGCCCTACGATACCGAGAAGGGTGCCGGAACTATGAGTCCCCATACGGTGCTACGGGCGATCGGGCCAGAACCCTGGTCGGTGGCCTATGTGGAGCCTTGCCGCCGTCCCACCGACGGACGCTACGGCGA
>JALOOP010000367.1 GCA_025454315.1 Oculatellaceae cyanobacterium Prado106 | reverse complement strand
TTGGCTGCATATAGTGTATAACCTGACATTATACCGCTAGCTATAGTCATCAAGTTTTCTTGAAACACTACAGATTGTGTTAACGCGAATGGAGGGTTATGAGTCTAGATTTCTGGCACTGTTAAATTCCGTTTCCGTCCTGCATAGTGCTTGTAAATGATCTCTGGACTATTCCCAACCCATCTTGCGACATCCTTTGCATCCACTCCGGCTTCCAGCATCAGGGTGATGAACGTGTGCCGTGCATGGTATTGGGACAAATACTGCTGCACCTGGCCAGCCTCGACTAAGGCTTCCACCAGAGGCTTCCAAACTCGATTGGCAAAATTGTGAGTATCCAACATCCCACCACGCGGAGCCGGGAACACCCGAGCCTCTCGCGAAACATGGGCTGGCTTGATGGACTTGAGGAATGCTTGCAGCTTGCCATTGCAGGGAAATGTCCGAATCTGATGCGTCTTGGTTTCTCCTTGAATTCGAGTATCACTGGGAATGGCAATTTCAAACCGAATTCGCTCACAGTCTCCTTGCACATGCTTCCATTGCAGAGCCGCTGCTTCCTCGGGACGGCAACCTGTCTGGAACAGAAATTGGGTGTAGGGCAAATAATGAGAGTGAGGGATGGGCGCAAAGCGAGAAGCGTAGGTATTTTTTTCAAGTGCGGTCAAAATCGCCTCGCGCTCCTCAACCGAGAAGGGGGTGCGATCGCTCTTGGTCTTTGTCTTCTTGATCTGACCCTTGAGATCGGCAAAGGGGTTTTCTTTGATCAGTCCAGATTTCTTGGCCCAGTCACAGCAAGAATTGAACTTTTTGATCAGTCGGCGGACTTCTTCACTGCTGTAATTTTTGAGCAACTCGTCTCGAAGCGCCACAGCATCATCGAGGGTATAAGCAGAATCCTTGATGCGTTGGGTCACCTTGCGATCGTAGTCTCGCTTTAAAGTGCTGGCACTAACTTGTGACGAGCGAAATTCTCTGTACTACATCCATAGATCAAAAAGCTTGGGGGTGACTGGGGTAACGATTGGGGTAACGGTTGGGGTAAAAGTCGTTTTTACCCCATATTTTTCGAGTGTGGGGTCGAGTCGCTCATAGATAATGTCGGATTCAATCAGCTTGGCCTTGGCCTCTGCCACTTTCCGAGTTGCTGGGGAATCCTTCAGTCCCAAAGACAAGTATTTTCGCTGACCCGCATAGGTAAAGACCAATTGCAGCCGTCCGTTAGAGACTTTGATCTGGACAGAACCGCTGGAAGCTTTTTTGGGCGTGCTTTTTGAGTACATAGGTGGTTTCCTCACAAGATCAACACACTTGTACTGTAGATCACCTTTCAGTCTCTGGCACACCGAAATTTTTACCCCAATCTTACCCCAATCTTTTACCCAAAATGGTCTAAAACGACCGATCAAAAAAATAGAAGCCTCTCCCAGAGAGGCTTCTAAGTCTTATTTTTCAATGGCTCAGGCGGGATTTGAACCTGCGACCTTGGGCTTATGAGTCCCCTGCTCTAACCACTGAGCTACTGAGCCGAAATAAGAAATTTACACCCTTGTCAAATCCAAAGGAAATTTCCAACTTTATTAAACTACCACATTGTGGGTGCGATCGCCACCTCTATCTGAAATTGTAAAAAAAGGGGAAAGGGAAAAGGGGAAGGGGGAAAGGGCGATCGATGAAGTTCCAAGGAATTGGCTCAGGATTCAATCCTGAGAAGACAAAAAGCAGATCCCAAAAGCCTCAACGAACTCATCCATGATTTCCCCTATTCCCTACTCCCTACTCCCCACTCCCTCAAATTTAGTTGCCGACAAAATCACTCCGAATCCACCCCTCCGCCCCGGACTCGAACTTGACCCGGTACCAGGTGTGGCCGTCGTCACCTTGGGTGCGATCGGCAATTTGGATGCGATCGCCCGCATAGGCCAGATCCTGCACCTCGGCAGAAGTGCTGGCGCTGGAGCGGACATTGATGGGGGAATCAGGGTCTTGGGCGGTGACGAGGGCAGTGCGGGAGGTTGAGCTACCTGCGCCCGCTGATGTAGCTGCGGCTGCGGCTACGGCGGATGGGGTGGTGGATTCTGTCGAGGATGTGGTCGAGGGAGGCGCGGAGGCAGCCGTCGAAGCTCCGGTCGATGCAGATGTAGAAGGACTCGTGGAGGCGGTTGCGGAGGGTTCTGAGGTGTCAGGTGCGGTTGCTCCCGTGCGGCTACTGGCGATCGCTGTATCGGCAGGTGTCACGAGGTCGCTGCGTACCCAGCCTGTTGCACCCGTACTGAGCTGCACCCGGTACCAGGTTTGGCCATCATCGCCCTGGGATTTGGATATCACCTGGACTTTGTCGCCGGAAAAGCCAATGTCCTGCACGGCTGAGTCAATGCTGGCACTAGTGCGAATGTTGATCTGGGCACCTGTTTCTGCGGCTGTCAACACGCCTGTTTTGCTGGAGAGATCTTGCCGTGAAGCGGTTGTAGAACCTGCGGCTGCGGTGCTGTCGCTGACGGGATCGACCGTGCCGCCTACGGCTTCGGCAAACTTTTGGGCTTTCTCGTAGCTGGTGAAGCTGGCGAGTTGTACGGTTGGGGTTCCGGTTTTGGCACGGACGGCGTTGACCGCATTGCCACAGTAACGGCTGCGAACTTCGCTCAGGTCGGCGTTGTCCAGATAGACCGGGTACCAGTTAGCGCTGGGCGTGGTGGCTTCTTCGCCGCAGTTGGCCTGGGGGAAGGTGAGGTTGGGTTTGTCACTGGCGGCTTCGGACAGCGAAGCTCCAGAGGATGCCTTGGTTTCGGGCTTTTTGCCAAAGAAGGAACAGCTCGTTAGCAGCAAAAGCCCTAGGGTCACAGGAACCAGCCGGGCGGCGTTCAAGTGCGGGAGGTGGGTGGAGCGATCGCATGAGTTGGGGCGATCGCAGGGGTCACAGGGTGCTAAGGTCTTGGGGTTCATAAGTCGTCTCTATCAGCGGTTGCAAAGATTCGGGGAGTTGGCAGTAGCGCGCTTTCCGCGCCTAATTATGGCTGGGTCTACAAACCAACCCACAAAACGAGGAAAGAATTTTGAGCTTAAGGATAGAACAAGATCGCGAAAATGAATCAGTGAGATTGTTAAATCTGGGGAGTGGGGAGTGGGGAGTGGGGAGTGGGGAGTGGGGAGATGGGGGGATGAGTGGGGGACAAGGTGGAGAGTTTGCCAGGACTCTTATGGGGACTCAGCGATTGGGACTCAGCAATTGGGACTCAGCCTGGTACGCTGAATGGACATTGAAGTGCAACAAGTAATACCCCCTGATTTCTGTCCAGCAATATCCCCTTTCCCCTTTCCCCTTTCCCCTACTCCCCACTCCCTACTCCCTCCCTATGAAAAAACTCATAATCACTGGAGCCAGCGGTTTTCTGGGTTGGCATCTTTGTCGGTTATTGCGATCGCAGTGGGATATCTATGGAACTTACCAGCGTCACCCTTTGGATTTTCCAGATATTCAGGGGATTCCTCTTGATCTGGCGGATTCGGCGGCGCTGGTGGAGTTTTTTCGGGGGGTGCAGCCGGATGCGGTGATTCATACGGCGGCATTGTCTAGTCCCAATGCTTGTCAGGAGCAGCCGGAGTTGTCCTATCGGTTAAATGTGGTGGCGACGGCTGAGCTAGCGAGTCTTTGTGCGGCGGCTCAGGTGCCGTTGGTGTTCACCTCTTCGGAGCAGGTGTTTGATGGGATGCGATCGCCCTACTGCGAAACCGATCCTGTCTCGCCGCTGAATCGCTATGGGGAGCATAAGGTGATGGCGGAACGGGAGGTGCGATCGCGCTATCCTACGGCGACGGTTTGCCGGATGCCGTTGATGTTTGGGGTGGCGGCGAGTGCGCCGAGTTTTCTGCAGCCGTTCTTGGAAACTTTGAAGGCCGGAAAACCGCTGAATCTTTTCACCGATGAGTTTCGGACTCCGGCCAGTGGGACGACTGCGGCTAAGGGAATTGAGATTGCGCTAGAGCATTGTCCGCCTGTGTTGCATTTGGGAGGGGGCGATCGCATCTCTCGCTATGCCTTTGGCGAACTCTTGGTGGAACTCTTGCAGCTTTCCCCGGTGCTGCTCCACCCCTGCCTCCAGTCTGAGGTGCGGATGGCGGCTCCCCGTCCTGCTGACGTTTCGTTGGATAGTTCCCTGGCCTTCAGCCTGGGCTATTCACCAAAATCGATTCGAGAAGAATTAGCGGCAATTTTAGGATGGGAATCTAGATTTGTGGAGGGGTAGACTTGCACCACTCCGTCATGGTTATCAATTCAGTTTGACTGCGGTTGGGACGCTGACCCAGGTTAGCTTGAATGTCTTGCATCTCCCGATCGCTTACATCAGGAATCAAGAGTTGGCATAGGCGTAGTCGTTCTGCTCGAAGGATTTTCCACAAGCTCTCATTGACCAGTTGCCTAAGTTTATAGTTGTCCATAGTCAAACTCTCGTATTATTTCGTGTAACTTTCTGTGTAACGCCTTTCGGCACAACTCTCTTCTGTATAGCTCGTGGAATGACTGTGGGCTAAGCCATAGAAGCTTACTGCAAAGTTCAGCGTTAATCCCCCCACTCCCTACTCCCTACTCCCCACTCCCTCCAAAGGTGACATGATAAAAAAGAACTTAGGAAAGGAAGTGTCAAACCGTGGCAAGGGTCTACCTGGAAAATATCGCGCGGCGGTTTAATACAGCGATCGCCATTGAAGACATCAGCTTTGAAGTGCCGGATGGGCAGTTTTGGGTGCTGGTGGGGCCTTCGGGCTGTGGCAAATCGACCATTCTGAGGACGATCGCCGGATTGGAAACTGCGACTTCGGGCAATTTGTATATTGGCGATCGGCTGGTCAACCAGGTTCCGGCGCGGCAGCGAGATGTGGCGATGGTGTTCCAGAACTATGCGCTGTATCCCCACATGACAGTGGCGGAGAATCTGGCCTTTGGCCTGCGGATGCGGCAGGCTGACCCGAAGACGATCCGGGCGCGGATAGAAACGGTGGCGCAGGCGTTGAACATTCATCATTTGCTGGAGCGCAAGCCCCGGCAGCTATCGGGGGGACAGCAGCAGCGGGTGGCTTTGGGACGGGCGATCGCCCGCCAACCCCAGGTTTTTCTTTTGGACGAACCGCTCTCCAACCTAGATGCCCAACTGCGCGACGACACCCGCGCAGAACTGAAGCAGCTTCACCAACGCTTGGGCATCACCTCCATTTATGTGACCCATGACCAGGTCGAGGCGATGACGCTAGCCGATCAAATCGTCGTCCTCAATCAGGGAAAAATTCAGCAAATTGCCGATCCGCAAACGATCTACGCCAAACCCGCCAATCAAATGGTGGCCACCTTCCTGGGCAGTCCGCCGATGAATTTGCTCCATGCCACCTACGAGGACAATGGGTTCCAGGTCGAGCGGCAGCGGATTCCCTGTCCCGATCGCCTCCGTGCCCAACTCAAGCCCCATTCTGGCCAACGCTTCAATCTGGGCATCCGGCCTGAGCATCTGCATATCGCGACCCAGCCCAGCCAAATGCATCTGGCGGTGGAAGTGACGGTGGTGGAACCCCTCGGCAAGGAAATCCTGGTGCGGACTACGCTTCCGGTCGAAAATCGAGGATCAGCGCCAATTCTGAATATTCAAGTCGCGCCAGAACTGAAGCCGAAAGTGGGCGATCGCCTCCCCCTCTTCCTCAACCTGGATCAGCTTTGCGTCTTCGAGCCTAACAGTGGAGAAAACCTGCTTTTCTAGCAAGATCTTTTTTCTAGCAATATCTTTACGGTATAGCGTCCTAATTCCAATGCCTCCAAAAGCGATGAAGGGAGAAGCAGGCGTAGCCTATTCCTCCCTTCATCGCTCATTTTTGAATTGCTATAGCGCAGATCTCTACAGGGATTGGGGCTGTGCCACAGGTTCAGCATTGGGCAAGAGTCGATCGATGCCCTGCTTGACAAAGGCTTGCAGTAGAGCGGTCTTTTGGTTTTCCTGGAAGACGGCTTTGAGTTTTTGGATGAGGCGATCGCGCTGAAACGCCACTTCTGGAATCTGGGACTGCTCTTGGAAATATTCTACCAAGCTCAATCCTGCTAAACGGGTTAAGTGAGCGGCACTCAATCCTTGCAGGGTACCGCCAGCCACATAGGTGAGGAGGTTGCTTTTGAGGAGGGGGGCGATCGCCTGGGTGGAAAGCTCCACCAGTCCCAGCTTCACCATTTGGCTAGCCAGGGTAGCAGTCACGGTTTTAGCCTGCTGGAGTGAGAAGGGCTGTTTGTAGAGGGCACTCAAGTCCATCACCAGTTGGGTATTGATGGTTGCAGTGGCCAAGAGGTCGAGGCTGGGGACGGGATTGGCGAAGGCAGTGGCGGCGGCAATCCATTGGTATTGCTCAATGATGGGGAGGGCGCGATCGCGACGCACGGCATCGATCTCAGCCTGTACCTTGGCACTCAGGGCTTCCGCTTGACGCAGGGTCGTTGCCCAGGTGAGGCGTTGTCCTTGCTCAGTGAGTACGGCGGATAGACGCTCTTGGAGAGCAGTGATATCAGCCTCGGGTTGCTCTAAGCGTTCTTGGACTGAGCCATCGGGTTGGTATTGACGGACTTTGAAGGCGGCGGGTTGGGTGGCGATCGCGACCACATCTTCGGCTTCCAGCATTCCCTGGACGCGCTCTCGGAGTTGTTGCAGGATGACGGGGCGATCGCCAGGCAGGTACTGGTCTTGCTTGTTCATCACCAAAATCAAACGGTGATGCTGCGCGGTCAGTGTTTCCAGGGTTTGATAGTCTGAATCGGTTAAATCACCCGCTGTCAGGAACATGACGAGATCGGCGGTGGTAACATCAGCAGATTCCAGGGCAGAGGACTGCGATGAGACATCATCCGATAAGACATTATCCGAGGAGACATCAGAGGAGACAGGGGCTGAAGGCGCGGTGACTGCCGCTGGCGTAGCATCCAGGTTTAATCCATGGATTTGCAGCAGGTTAGACAGCGAGGTTTTGCCAACGGATTTACCGCCCATGACCGCTAGGCGAATGTCTTGGCGGTTCATTTCATCTCGCAGTTGAGCCAGTTCTTGTCGCAGCCGAGGCAGCAGGTCTGAGGTGTTCAGGGCTTCGGGAGCCATTTCGCTGGCAAGGTAGTTAATCCGCGCATCGACGACAGCCAAGGCCGATTCGACTCGGGCGCGATCGATTTTCACCACAGGCAGGGGCAACGGTTGTTTTTGGCGTTGGCGATTCACCCACCAGAGGCCAGACCCGAGAGCCACTGCCCCCCACAGCACCGTCCCTGCCGTATCCGGCACAATCGGCACAAACTGATCCAAAGTCCAAACCCCGAAGGTTAAACCCAGCCCACCCAGCAGCAGGGGTCGGCGCAGGAGAGCGGCGATCGGGGAGTCCGCCGTCAACAGGGAAGCCATTGGAAAAGCCATAGGAGTTAACCGCCAAAATTTACAACCGAGTTTCAATATAATTCAATCTAAAAAATCAAGGGGTAGGGGATGCCCACCTGAGCGAGGACTGGTTCTTCTACCTTTATTGAAACACTTTTGGGGGGAGTGGGGAGTGGGGAGTGGGGAGTGGGG
>JALOOP010000030.1 GCA_025454315.1 Oculatellaceae cyanobacterium Prado106 | reverse complement strand
CTCCACCTTGGCCGTGTTGTTCTGCACCTGAATGTAGGGGAAAGTATTGGCTCCGGCATTGTCACCAATCAGCATGGAGTCGCACTGGGAGTAGTTCCGTGCGCCTTGTGCCTTGGGGCCAACCTTGACCAGACCGCGATAGCTATTCTCCGACTGACCCGCCGAGATGCCCTTGGAGATGATGGTGCTGCGGGTATTCTTGCCGATATGCACCATCTTGGTGCCCGTGTCGGCCTGCTGGCGGTTGTTGGTCAGCGCCACAGAGTAGAACTCGCCCACGGAGTTGTCGCCCACTAGGACACAGCTTGGATACTTCCAGGTAATCGCAGACCCTGTCTCGACCTGTGTCCAGGAGATCTTGGAGTTTACCCCCTGGCAGAGTCCCCGCTTAGTGACGAAGTTGTAGATGCCGCCTTTGCCCTCGGCATCGCCAGCGTACCAGTTCTGCACCGTGGAATATTTGATGTCGGCATTGTCCAGCGCCGCCACCAGTTCCACGACGGCAGCATGTAGTTGGTTGGTGTCAAACATGGGAGCGGTGCAGCCTTCCAGATAGCTGACCGAGCTACCTTCTTCGGCCACAATCAGCGTCCGCTCAAACTGGCCGGAGTCGCCGTTATTGATCCGGAAATAGGTGGATAGCTCCATAGGACACTTCGTATTCTTGGGAATGAAGACAAAGGAGCCATCGCTAAACACAGCAGAGTTAAGCGCCGCAAAGAAGTTGTCGCCCACAGGCACCACACTTCCCAGATACTTCTGCACCAGCTCGGGATACTGATGCACCGCCTCGGAGATGGAGCAGAAAATCACGCCTTGCTCAGCCAGCTTTTCTTTGAAGGTGGTAGCCACCGAAACGCTGTCAAAAACCGCGTCAACGGCCACATTCGACAGACGCTTCTGCTCAGATAGGGGAATGCCTAGCTTCTCGAAGGTTTCCAGGAGGGTGGGGTCTACTTCGTCCAGGCTGCCCAGCTTCTCTTTTTTCTTGGGGGCAGAGTAGTAGATGATGTTTTGGTAGTCGATCGCCGGATAGCCCACCTCAGCCCAGTTGGGTTCTGCCATCTTGAGCCATTGACGATAGGCTTTGAGCCGGAATTCCAGCATGAACTCGGGCTCTTCCTTTTTGGCAGAAATGAGACGAATCACATCTTCGCTCAAGCCGGGGGGAAGGGTGTCGGATTCGATGTCGGTGACGAAGCCGTACTTATAGGGCTGGTTGACCAGGGATTTAACCGATGTCGTCATAGCGTTCTCTCTCAAGCTTCAGGAGGATGGCGAAGGGGGTGGGCGATGGGGGTGCGATCGCCCCTCAATTCATCAAGCAATTCATCAGGCAATTCATTCAGCCAGCAAATCACGGAGCAAGCAAACAGGAATCACAGGCAATCACAAGCAAGCGGGCAAACCGGGAGGAGGGGGCGATCGCAATATCCCAGGAACCTCAATCAAGGGGAAAGCCTAGGGATTAGTCACAGTCCGAATCTCGTCAAAGCTAATCTGCTGACTCTCACCCGCAAAATCATTATCTGGAGTCAGGAACAACATGCAGTGACACTCTTTACGCTCACGCATGGGCACACAGGGGCAATTCCAGTAGGCGGCAGCAGCCTCGGCTTCTTTGTCTTCGTAGTGGCGACAGGGACAGAGGGGCGCACCCAGATCATCTTTATGCTTGGCCAGCCCTTCAATGACCACCGCCGTCACTCCAGGGTCAACGCAGAAATAGGTTCCAGTGCGTTGAGCGTAGGTTTCGGAGAAGTGCCGCATGGCTTCGAGGCTTTTGTCAGTCGCTTGGGTCGGATTGTTCATGAGCTAATGGGATTCCAGATGTTTCAATTACAGATTTGAAGTTCGGCAAGGAGGCAGAATGGCCGGAAAGCTTTTATAATTAAAACAACTTTACTGTTGCTTAATTCAATTGTAAGTCAGTTTAGCAACAAAAGTGTTGTCTAAGTTATCAAAATAATCATCAAATTGACTATTTTGTTCTGACTTCTTGAAATGCTTTCGGGGGCGCAATTCCTCAGCATAAAGTTTTTTGGAGCTTTCTCTGACAGGTTTTAGACGGATTTTGCGGAGCAAATCATGACAGCGGCACAGCAGCCTTCGACCAAACAAGACATCCTCAATCGCCTAGTCAAACTCGAACAGACCACCGCCCAAGACTTGGCCGACAGCCTAGGCATCAGTCCCCAGGCCGTCCGCCGTCACCTCAAAGACCTCGAAGAGGAAGGCTTAATCGAGCATCAGGTCGTCCAGGTGGGCATGGGTCGCCCCAACTATGCCTACCGCCTCAGTCGGCTCGGACGCGATCGCCTCCCCGATCGCTCCGACGAATTCGCCATTGGCCTCCTCGGCACCCTCGCTGACACCGTCGGCAAAGACCAGGTCAGCGACCTCCTCCGCAAACAATGGGAGCGCAAAGCCCACGAATACCGTCAGCGCCTCGGCCAAGGCTCCCTCCAAGAGCGCGTCGCCAGCCTCGTCGAAATCCGCAAAGCCGAAGGCTACATGGCCGAGTACCACCCAACGACCGATTGCCCCAACCCCACCGAATGGATTATCACAGAATACAACTGCGCCATCTCCCAAATCGCCGAGTCCTTCCCTAGCGTCTGTGGCCATGAGCTAGAAATGTTTGAACTCGCCCTCCAGGGTTGCAAAGTAGAGCGCACCCATTGGATGGTCGATGGAGAACACCGCTGCGGCTATCTCATTCAAGATTTGATTCAAGAACAGTAAACCGGGTACATTTCTATGGTGGACAAAGAGGGCATCAAAGTCTTTTTCTCCTACTCCCGTAAAGATGGAGTTCTCCGAGATCAGTTAGCGGCTCACCTCACCGCTTTGAAGTGGCGCGGTGTCATCCAAGACTGGAACGATCACCAAATTGAGGAAGGAACGGACTGGTCTGGGGCGATCGCCCCCTATATCGACACATCTGACATTATTCTTCTCCTGCTTAGTCCAGACTTCCTCGCTTCAGAGCATTCTCGTAAAGAAGCTAACCGGGTACTCAAGCGTCATGAGTCAGGCCAAGCTCGTGTTCTTCCAGTTCTGCTACGCCCCATTGATTATGCCGAAACTCCGTTTTCGACCCTTCCCGCGACACCCCGTAACGGCATCCCCATCACTCGTTGGCCGAACAAGGACGAAGCTCTCCTATCCGTTGCAAAAGACATTCATCAAGCCGCAGAAGCTTGTTTAGCCTAGGTCGTTGTTCATGACTCGTGACTTGGTTTTCATTAGCTACAGCCGCAAGGACTCAAAGTGGCTAAAAGAATTACAGGAAATGCTAAAACCCCTGGAACGCAGTCTCACGATCGAGGTTTGGATGACACCAAAATTGGAGTGGGTCAGGAGTGGAAGCTTGAAATTGAACAAGCTCTTGCCAGAGCCACCATTGCCATTCTCCTCGTCAGCCGAAATTTCCTTGCTTCCGATTTCATTGCGGAACAAGAGCTTCCGCCTTTACTGCAAGCTGCCGAACAAGGAGGATTAGCCGTCGTTCTCTTGCATCTAGGTCATTGCCTTTACGAAGAAACTGACCTTGAAAGATACCAGGCAATCAACAACCCACAGCAACCGCTAGCCTTATTAAGTCCGGCAAAACGAGACGAAATTTGGGCAGGCGTTTGCAGAGAAATCAAAGTATTAGCAATGCAGAATAAAGAAATGAGCTAAATCTTGAGAACACTATGGAATTTCTATCCTTTGCAGAAGTCGCCGAAGTCGATAAAGCCTTACTTACTAGTCAAGACAAGTTCCTGGCCAGAGTCGCTTTATATTCGCTGCGATCGCTCAAACAAATCACCCAAATCACCGGCCAATCCCCCGAAGACATCACCCCCCAACAGGTCATGACTTGGGTCGAACAAGACGAAAACGTGAGCCAACAGGCTCAAGGCGATGACACCTTCCTGCTGTTTTTCACCCAGCTCGTGATGTCCTCCCTGCAACCGCTAAAACTGGTGGCTGAAGCTGAGGGATGTGCGATCGCCGACCTGGAAATCCCCCAAGTCATCACCTGGTTTGAACAACGCGCCAAAGCCCGGATGGCAGCCCAACAATCTTGAGGGGGGAGTAGGGAGTGGGGAGTGGGGAGTGGGGAGTAGGGGGGGAAGGGCGAAAGGGGAAAGGGGAAAGGGGAAAGGGGAAAGGGGAAAGGGGATTCTTGGATGTTTTGCGGTTGGTTTCTGCGATCGCCCTAGTACTCTCCATCGACCTTGAACCATTGAATCATTGCCATCCTTTCGCCCTTCCCCCTTCCCCTTCCCCCTCTCTTCCCTCCGCGTCTCCGCGTCTCTGCGGTTTATTTTGGATCGGAAAAGCCAGTACCTGAATTCATATCCAACATCCAAAAAGCGATCGGGATGCCGACCCTCGTCCAGCACCCCGATCGCTCTCATCGTCCTAATTTCCTAGCTCTCCAACGACAGCGAAGGCAAATCAAACCAATTCTCCTCCAGTCCCAGTTCCTCCGCCACCAACGACGGACGACGAGGCAACCGATCGAGATAAATCGCACCAATATCATCTGGCAAAGCCGCTTCCAAAGCCGGATAGGCCGCATCCAATTCCGCCTTCACCTCAGCCGGAGACATCATTTCCCCCTCCGCCTGCAAATAAGCCGAAATCCGAGACTCGCTCCAATGAAAGGTCTGCGCCATCAAAATCATCAGCCGATGCACAGGTTCCAACCGATTCAGCGCCTGCTCCAAATAGCACCAGAGCGGCGGCGAATTTTCCTGGAGTGAATAGTGAATCGACTCCACGGGCGGCAGAGGCGTGCTGTTGATGCAAGCCGCTGTCGTATTAATCAGCCAGCTTTGCAGACTCTGCGGGGGTTGACCAGGAGGGACGCGATCGCGCAAATCCAGCCCACCCATTTCGTTAAAAATATGTCGCCAGGTCAGCGCAAACAGATAATCAGCTTGGACGGGCGATCGCACCGAATGCCGAATCAACGACTGCACAATCGGCGTATAGCGACAGAATATGGCCACAAAATACTGCCCCTTATCCGGGTAGCGCTGAAACAGGGTCAGCAAATCCGAGTCGCTCTGTTGGCCAAGCGCCACGACTAGGGGATGACGGGATTCCAAAAATTGAGAAGTTTGCACGGCTTTTCAAGAACTTGAGCGAGGGAGCTTGAACCGGACAAATTTGCCACTCATCATACCCAGGATGGATAGAGCCAGACAGATAGCAGTCGAAAATGAAGTCGATGTCCTGATTCCGTTGAGTTTGGGTCTGATGATCAAATTGCCCCTATCAACATGCCCCCATCCCACCCGCAAACTGACTCAAATTCTAAAGAAAATCAGAAGATGCGTGAGATTCGCAAACCCCAGGCTTCTTACAACTCGGTCAACCACTTGCTCAACAACCCTGCAAGCCTCAGCGCTAGCCAAAAATTTCGTATCAGATACATCGAAATGGCTCTATGATCAAACCGTGAATCATAGATATGACGGGCTTTTCCCAGTCAATTAACCCCGACTTATACCCCAGACTAGAATTTCTTGTTTTCGCAAACACTGTAGGGAAAACATGCAGCGGTATACTATTCCCAGAGGTTTCGTAAGAAATCTATAACAATTCGGTTAGCAGTCGTCGAGCCAGGTGCAGGTGAACCTCGCAGCCCGAATCGGAATCGATGATCTCTCAGAGTTCCATCGATCCCCTCTCTATAACTGTCCTAAATTAGTCGCTTATTTCGTAGCGTTCAATAGAACCCATGACTTCAGGAATTGACTTACAAGCAAGCTTTATTGAGGTTCTCACCGGGCTTGGCCTGCCTGCTGGGGTAGCCAAAGTCCTCTGGTTGCCTCTGCCGATGGTGATTATCGTGGCCGCCGTCACGGTCTTGGCGCTGGTTTCCACCTGGCTAGAACGAAAAATCTCAGCCGCCGCCCAACAGCGGATTGGCCCCGAGTACATGGGTCCTCTGGGCATGTTGGCACCCGTCGCTGACGTAATTAAGCTCCTCTTCAAAGAAGACATCTCGATCGCCAAAACAGACCCCTGGCTCTTTGCGATCGCCCCCCTCCTCGTCTTCATCCCCGTCTTCCTGTCCTACATCATCGTCCCCTTCGGCCAAAACCTGCTGATCACAGACCTCAGCGTTGGCATCTTCATCTGGATCTCGCTGTCCAGCATTGCGCCCATTGGTCTGCTGATGGCAGGGTACTCCTCCAATAACAAATATTCGCTCTTGGGCGGCTTGCGGGCAGCAGCGCAGTCCATCAGCTACGAAATTCCCTTGGCTTTGGCAGTGTTGGCGATCGCCATGATGTCCAACTCCCTCAGCACCATCGACATCGTCGATCAGCAGTCCGGCTACGGCATTCTCAGTTGGAATATCTGGCGGCAGCCCATCGGCTTCCTCATCTTCTGGATCGCCGCCCTCGCCGAATGCGAACGGATGCCCTTCGACCTTCCCGAAGCGGAAGAAGAACTGGTTGCCGGATACCAAACCGAATACAGTTCTGTTAAGTTCATGCTGTTCTACGCAGGTTCCTACGCCAACCTGGTGCTATCTGCCCTGCTGGTGTCTGTCCTCTACCTGGGCGGCTGGGAATCTCCCATCCCCGTGAGCTGGATCGCTGGCTGGATTAACGTCAGCGAAAACACCCCCTGGCTGCAATTGCTCACCGCCAGCCTAGGCATCATCATGACCCTATTCAAGACCTACCTGATGGTGTTCATTGCCATTCTGCTGCGCTGGACCGTGCCTCGCGTTCGGATCGACCAGTTGCTAGACTTAGGGTGGAAATTCCTGCTCCCCGTTTCGCTGGTGAATCTCCTGGTGACTGCCGCCCTCAAGCTCACCTTCCCCGTAGCCTTTGGTGGCTAGTCGTCCATCCTTTCAACACTTTTGCTGAAGCAACCTGTTTGACGCAATTGGTTCAGCGATAAAAGCAATTGGTTTAAGCAATTTGTTCAAGCGATAAATCTGATTAAGCGATAAATCCGAGAGAGGCCCATCCCGATGCTCAAGTTCCTCAAACAAGTTGGTGACTATACCAAAGAGGCCGTCCAAGCCGCCAAGTTTATCGGTCAGGGCTTGTCGGTCACCTTTGACCACATGCAGCGTCGCCCCGTCACCGTCCAATATCCCTACGAAAAGCTCATCCCTTCCGAGCGTTTCCGGGGCCGCATCCACTTTGAATTTGACAAATGCATTTCCTGCGAAGTCTGCGTCCGCGTTTGTCCCATCAACCTCCCCGTCGTAGACTGGGAATTTAACAAAGAAACCAAAAAGAAAAAGCTCAACCACTACAGCATCGACTTCGGCGTGTGCATCTTCTGCGGCAACTGCGTGGAGTATTGCCCCACCAACTGCCTCTCCATGACCGAAGAATACGAGCTATCCACCTACGATCGCCACGAACTCAACTACGACAACGTCGCCCTCGGCAGACTGCCCTACAGCGTCGTCAACTCCGACCCCATGGTGACACCGCTGCGCGAGTTAGTCTACCTTCCCAAAGGCGTTCTCGACCCCCACGATCTGCCTGCCAACACCCGTCGTCCCGGTCAACTCCCCGAAGAAATTCTGGAAACTACTGAGAAGTAGGGAGTGGGGAGTAGGGAGTGGGGGATTCAGTGTAGTTTTGCTGAATCTTCCCGGCTTACTCTCAACGACAAAATTCAAAGGTAGGGTTCCAAAGGGTTTCAACAACGATTCAACAACAAGTTCAATGAGCTTCAAAGTCCCCCAGAATTGGGGGATTTAGGGGGCGAAAACCCTGGAAGCGAAGTCGATAAGCCTTTGCCTACCCAGTCAGCCCCCTGGACAAAAATTTAGAACTTCAAAGCAAACTCTAGGCTTTGCCCAGATGAGCATTGAGAGATCAGCATTGAGATTGGTTATCGAAGGTTATCGGAGGAGATAAGACTGTGAATCTAGCGGATGGCGTTCAAATTGTTTCTTTTGTGGTGCTGGCAGCGATGATGCTGGGCGGCGCGCTGGGCGTAGTATTGCTCGACAACATTGTGTACTCAGCCTTCCTGCTGGGCTTTGTTTTCATCAGCATGTCCGGCATGTATATTTTGCTGAATGCGGCCTTTGTCGCTGCCGCCCAGGTGCTGATCTATGTCGGAGCCGTCAACGTCCTGATTTTGTTTGGGATCATGCTGGTCAACAAACGCCAAGACTTTGCTCCCGTGCCCAAGGCTTGGCTGGGCAAAGCGGCTACCGGACTGGTCTGTGTGGGACTCTTCGTGCTGCTGGGTGCCATGGTTCTGGCTACGCCCTGGTCACTTTCAACCCTCACCCCGATCGGTGATGGGGCTTTGGTGGCGATCGGCAAACACTTCTTCACCGATTTCCTGCTGCCCTTTGAATTAGCCTCGGTCCTGCTGCTGATGGCCATGATTGGGGCGATCGTTCTGGCACGACGCGACTTCCTCCCTGGAGAATTGGCTGAACCCGACGAAACCGTCCTCACGCTGCCCGAGCGCCCGCGTGAACTGGTTTCCAGCAAGAAATAGCCTAATGGATTCTCAAAAAGGACACCTGTAACCCCCAGACGATTATGATGCAACTCCAATATTTTCTCATTGTGGCCGCTGCCCTCTTCTGCATTGGCATCTACGGCCTCGTAACCAGCCGCAACGCCATCCGCGTGCTGATGTCGATCGAACTCCTCCTCAACTCCGTCAACCTCAACCTGATGGCCTTCTCCAACTTCCTCGACCCCCAAGGCATTCGGGGACAGGTCTTCACCGTGTTTGTCATTACCATTGCTGCGGCTGAAGCTGCGGTGGGATTGGCGATCGTCCTCTCCATCTACCGCAACCGTGACACCGTAGACATGGAGCAATTCAATCTGCTGAAATGGTAGACTGCTCTCTGAAAAAATTGCTCTCCTGAAAAGTTGCTTTATTGAAAGGTTGATCTTCTTCAACAAGATGAGGCCAACGATTCAAAGACAGTTCCAAGACATTTCCTAGACAGTTGCTCATCTCATCGAAGTAAAACCATAATGAACAGCAGTGGACTAATGCAAAAGCGTTAGTCCATTTTGCTTTTAATTTTTGCTTTTAATTCTCGGCGTTTACTTCTTAGGATTGAGCATGAAAGCTGAAATTTTTCGCCCAGGTCATCCAGATAGAAGACCAGTTCCTCTGCGTCTCCGCGTCTCTGTGGTTTAAATTCAAAAACTTCAACTTACTACCTTCTTATTCCTTAGCTCCTTACGCTTTGCTTCTAGTTCATTCTGCTGATTCAAACCTCCTCATCCCCATACCGCTGTGCAACTCAATCATGCCATCATCGTCCACAAAGCCGGAGACACCCTCAGTCAACGTCGCGCCGAAGACTGCGCCCAACAGCTAGAAAAGCGCAACTGCCGGGTTCTCCTCGGCCCCAGCGGCCCCAAAGACAATCCCTATCCCGTCTTCCTCGCCTCCGTGCAGCATCCGATTGACTTTGCCCTGGTTCTAGGGGGCGATGGCACGGCACTCTCCGCCGCTCGCCATCTTGCACCTGAACAAATTCCCATTCTGGCCATCAACGTGGGCGGTCATTTAGGCTTCTTGACCGAACCCGCCGATGTCCTCAAGGAATCCGAGCAAGTCTGGGACAGACTCCTTGAAGATCGCTTCGCCGTCCAGCGCCGCATGATGCTCCAGGCCACCACCTTTGAGGGCAGCCGCAGCCAACGAGAACCAATGAGCGATCGCTACCTTGCCCTCAACGAGATGTGTGTCAAACCTGCCTCCGCCGATCGCATGATCACCTCCTTCCTCGAAGTCGAAATTGACGGCGAAGTGGTCGATCAATACCAAGGCGATGGCCTCCTGGTCGCCACCCCCACCGGATCAACCTGCTACACGCTGGCCGCCAAAGGCCCAATCGTCCACCCCGGCATGGACGCTATTCTCGTCACCCCCATCTGCCCCCTCAGCCTTTCCAGCCGCCCCATCGTCCTACCCTCCGGTTCCGTCATCAGCATCTGGCCACTCGCTGACCCCGAACTCAACACCAAACTCTGGATGGACGGCGTATTAGCCACCTCCATCTGGCCCGGCCAAAGAGTCGATATCCGCATGGCCGATCGCCCCGCCGAATTCATCGTCCTGCGCGAAAAATATTCCTACTACCAAACCCTCCGCGAAAAACTGCAATGGGCAGGCGCATTAGTACGCTACGACAATAGTCACCGAAATTAATTGCGTCCTCTATTCGTTCACCAACAATACTCCGGACTTGACATCCAAACTCGATTTTGAAGAGCAACCCATCGGCATAGGAAAAGTTATCGGCAAATGGTTAGTGAGCAAAGCACCAACCCTCTAATCCACCGTCAATACCTTGCGAAACACCACCTTATCCTCCCCTGCCGCATAAAAATCCCGAATCCGCGCCTCTTTTTCGTATCCACACTTGGCATAAAACTGCCGCGCCCGATCGAATTCTGGCACTCCCGCTGTCTCCACCAAGAGCATCCGCCCACCGCGCCTATTCGGATTGAGGATGGGCGGAAGGTTGCGGACTGGACCCGCTGTCTCCACCAAGAGCATCCGCCCACCGCGCCCCCTCAAGGTCTGTTCCACCTGTTGCAACAACGCTGCCCCTCGTCCTTTTCTCTGAAATTCCGGGCGAATTGCAATCAACTGTAAGTTCCAAGTGCGATCGGTCATGCGCTCAGGTTCGCAGTAGGCAACTCCGAGGATGCCATCGATTTCGTCCTCATCCGTCAGCCAGAAGCGATCGCCCTCTTCTCCACAACCAATCGAATCCACCATCATCTCCCGCAGCGACTCCAGTTCACTCGGCTGAAACCCGATCGCCCCTGCCACCTCCAGTAGAGCGGTCATATCTTCAGGCTGACTAAGTCGAATCATAGAAAACTCCAGATTTTGATGACGGTTTGGACTTTGGAAGTTTTGAGAAACACAACTATCCAGAAGGAACAAAAATTTTACTAACCGCAAAGGCACAGAGAAAACCCTTCCCCTTTTCCCTTTCCCCGTCTCTCTTTTTCCCTCCCCCCCTCTGCGTCTCTGCGGTTTATTCAATCTGTGTTCATTTGTATTCTCCCTTTCCCCCACCCTTCATTTTCCGGAATTCTCTTCCAAGGCATTGTATTACTCCCAATCGATTCCGGACACCAGCGGGAATATTGGAAGATTAGCACGCGTGTTGCAAGTCATGAGCCTCCAAAAATATTCCTAATGCAGCCGTTCCAAATCTGATTCCTGTGATAAACTCATCGCTCAAATCCCTACTATTCAACGCCTGTGTCATATTCATTCTCCTATTCTGAAAGCACTCATTCCGCCTCTGGTTCCGCCTCGCTCCAGTCTTCCATCCAAGACGTGAAGGATGCCACGGCTCACCTACGAATCAACCCCAACAGCGATCGCCAACGCGCCAGAATCGGTGTCTTTGACAGCGGCGTAGGGGGTCTCACCGTCCTCCGAGAACTCTATCGGCAACTGCCCAACGAATCCATTCTCTACTTTGGCGACACCGCTAGACTGCCCTACGGAATTCGATCGCAGGCCGAAATCATCCAGTTCTCCCGCGAAATCCTCAGTTGGATGGTCAGCCAGGGTGTCAAAATGGTGATCATGGCCTGCAACACCAGTTCTGCCCTCGCCCTAGAAGCCATCCGCGCCGAATTTAACATCCCCATCTTGGGTCTGATTCTGCCTGGAGCCAGAGCCGCTGTGCAACAAGGTCGGCGCATTGGTGTCATTGCCACCCCCGCCACCGCCGCCAGCAATGCCTACCGTCACGCCATCCAGGAAATCGATACCGCTGTCGAAGTGTGGCAGATTGGCTGTCCCGAGTTTGTTCCCCTCATCGAAAGCAACCGAGTCAGCGATCCCTACACTCACCAAGTCGCCCAGGAATACCTCACGCCCCTGCTCGACCAAAAAATCGACACCCTGATCCACGGCTGCACGCACTACCCCCACCTGAACCCCGTTCTCAAATCCATCCTGCCGCCCACGGTCAAAATCATCGACCCGGCAGTGCATCTGGTCAACGCCGTCACCCAAGAACTAGACCTCCTGGGTCTAAGAAATGCCCGCGTTGCCCAACCCACTCAGTTCTACGTCAGCGGCAATCCCCATCGCTTTGCCCAACTCTCGGTGCAATGGCTCGGCTGCACGCCTCTAGTAGAACAGGTCAAGCCCCCCGCTGTTGTCCAACCTTCTCTCACATTAGAGATGGCAGATTAATTGAATTCCCAAAAATGCCCATCATTCAATGCTACAAGCCTGAATGAATCAGGGAACTTGGAGCGATCGCCATGATGGGCATTTTTTAGGAATAGATAAACTGCAACAGATCAAATTCCTGGCGGATATCGAGCAGCGAACGATCCAGCAACGGCTCAAATTCTAGAAACGGTAAAAGTTTCTGGCGTTTTCGAGTTTTGAACCACATCGGAATTAAGACTGGAAGTAACGAGGGAATCACCTTAAGAACCGCTCCATAAAGCCAAAGTAGCCCCTTGTCTCTGATCAGATCGTCATACATCACATCGACAGCAGGAGAATCTTTCATCTTGAGGTAGGTCTGAAACGTACAATCACTCGTCCACCAAAAGAGCGGTAAAATTTTTAGCTCATCGTACATTCCGGTGTCACAGCCGTAAATCACATGGCCAACATCGTGAGCCTGCAAGATTTTGGCAAATTCCGGTGGTTGTGTCTCAGGCGGAGTGACATGGGGATTGAGCGCATAGTACTCTGCTAAGCCTTCTCGAAGCGTTTGAGTACTGGTTTTATCCATGTAGGAGGCAGTTTGGGACATGATTAATTTCGATACGATACAGTATCGTAAATTATAATAGCACCCATGACTATCCCTGACAAAAAGCCACCTGGCAGACCCCGAAGTGTCCAATCCCATCAAGCCATGTTGCAGGCAGCCTTAGATCTGCTGGCAGAAGTTGGCTTTGATGCCATGAGCATGGATGCGATCGCGACTCGTGCTGGAGTCGGCAAGACAACCATTTATCGGCGCTATGCCTCCAAAGAAGAACTGGTCGCAGATGCCATTGAAAATGTCCGAGAGGACATTTTCATTCCTGACACTGGAAATCTTCAAAGCGATATTGATGCCATCATTCAAAATGCTGCACAAATCACCCTCAGCCCACTTGGGCGACAGACTGTTGCCATGATTATCAGCAGTGCGTCCAGCAACGCTCAATTTGCCCAAATCTATTGGACAAAATACCTACAACCTCGACGAAAAACCTTTGCGGTCGTCTTAGACCGAGCTAAGGAAAGAAACGAAGTCTCAGCCGATTTAGACTCCGATCTTGTTTTTGATGCGATGAGCGGAATTATGCTCTACGCTTCGATCTTTCAACCCACCTCAGAATCCTGGATTGCCCATGTTCGCCGTGCCCTGAACCTGTTGTTTACAAATACCTAAATTCAAAATGGCATACAGCCTGACAAAAAATGTGACCGCTGCACAGATAGCAACAGTCACATTTCTATGAAAACAAGACTTATAACAATAGAAATTATCGCTGGAATAACACCCGATCGCCCACAACCCTTAAGCCACAAGACAAGAAGCCTTATCCTATCGCCTCAACTGATGGGTTATTGAGTGCGCGATCGCTGTACCAACCTCAAGAGAAAATAGATCGAAAGAATGTATCCAGTCGCCAGAATGGGGATGATAATCGGAATAGAATCGTAAGTCATAGCGGATCTCGGCAGGGTGTGAGGAGTTCAGTTTAAGCAGGTAAAAATAATCAGCAAGGCAAAGTTTGGGCAGGCGATTGAGCCAATGGTGTGCAACTCGCATAACGCAAAAGTTGCAAAAGCGCAAAATGCACCTTCACCCGGCCAATGCTCCCGCACCGCTAGCATGATGAATAAAGCCGATGTCGAAGTATCGAAATCGACATGACGAAATATCAGGACGAACCAATCGGAGTCTCAGAACTTATCGCAAGCCGGAACGCCAATGCAACCCGAACCGAACCTGAACGGGGCAAACTGTCCAGAGAAATCGGTTCAGCATTGGAACAGAGAGAAGACCTGATGCGCTGACACTGAACATAATCAAAGCTGGCCTTGCAACCCATCACCTGTGAAATTCAAGACTGAACGTCACAACGGTGAAAGCCTACAAATACCAACGCTGACCCTCTCCAACCGAAGTCAAAGAAGATGCTCAGCCTAGAACTACTGTTGGTCAACGCCTCAAACAGATATTCCAAAGACTGGCCTATCTTCCTTCACGTCCCACCAAGGTATGAACGTGAGAAGCATCCGCAGAGTCCAAAGCAATATCCTCAAACCGAGGAGTTTTCCAACGAGTTCCTCACACTTGCATCAGCACCTCAAGTCCTACGTCCCCTTCCGTGCTGAGTGTATGAAATTTTGAAATCCTTACTTATAAAACTAGCACAGGATTCTAGCGTTGTAAGTACTCCTTGGGACAAGATGCAAAAGTTTATAAAAACCCATCCATAAGCTGTTTTGGGGGAAAGGGAAAAGGGGAAAGGGGAAAGGGAGATCTTGGATTGATGCATTGGATCAATCAGGGGGAGAGCAAGGAAAACAGGCTTTGATCCTTTCAATGATTTAGACCCTTTGTCCCTCTCAACGTTTGCCTTTCGCCTTTTCCCTTTCCCCTTTCCCCCTCCCGCTCATCCAGATTTTTTTCTGATGTTAACGGCACAGGGGGAACGGTTCGCTTAGAATGAATATAGATTGTAAAATTTCGTAACTTTAGCGCCAGAGTCAGCTTATCCATGACCTCAGCCACCTCTCTCTTTTCCCCCGTTGAAGAGGATCTCTCCCTACTCACAGAGAACTTAAAACAATTGGTTGGTGCGCGTCACCCCATCCTCTTTGCTGCCGCAGAACATCTCTTTGGAGCCGGAGGAAAACGGCTGAGACCTGCGATCGTGCTGCTGCTCTCGCGGGCCACCATGCCGAATCAGGAAATCACCTCCAAGCATCGTCGCTTGGCCGAAATCACCGAAATGATTCATACGGCCAGCCTCGTCCATGACGATGTGATTGACGAAGCCGAACTGCGGCGCGGCGTTCCCACCGTCCATAGCAGCTTCACCAACCGGGTCGCGGTTCTCGCAGGTGACTTTCTCTTTGCCCAGTCCTCCTGGTATCTCGCCAACCTCGACAACCTGGCCGTGGTCAAACTCCTCTCAGAAGTCATCATGGATCTGGCCGAGGGTGAGATCCAGCAGGGACTCAAGCGGTTTGAAACCGATCTGTCGATCGAAGCCTATCTGGAAAAAAGCTATTACAAAACAGCTTCCCTAATTGCCAACAGTTCCAAGGCCGCAGGGCTACTCAGTGGCCTCACCGTCGAAGAGGCCACCCAGCTTTATCACTACGGTCGCCATCTAGGTCTTGCCTTCCAAATTGTCGATGACATCCTCGACTTCACCGCTTCCAGCGATGCCCTCGGCAAACCCGCCTGCTCCGACCTCAAGAGCGGCAACCTCACGGCTCCTGCGCTCTATGCCCTTGAAGAAAAGCCCTATCTGGAAGTTCTGATTGAGCGGGAATTTGCTCAGGATGGAGACTTGGAGCAAGCGATCGCCCTCGTTAAAGACAGCCAGGGCATTCAGCGATCGCGCGAACTCGCAGCCCACCATGCCGAAGCTGCCGTCACCCACCTGTCCGACTTGTCCAACACTGAGCCACGCCAAGCCCTGATTGGCTTAGCAGACTATGTTTTGAGTCGGCTTTACTAAAATCTGATGTTCTGGCTTTAAGCCGTAGAGTTGCACAAGGAGCGCGTGATTTCCTTGGCTTTGTATTTGGCGGAAGAATCTTAGAAAAAAGAGGTATGGCCATAACGCGGCCATGCCTCTTCTTTTAGAAAGATGGTGACTCTATTTCACCAAGCCCTTTTCGTGCTTACTAACCAAACGGGCACTGCCAATTTCACAGCGGACGACTAATCCTTTATCATCGACTAACTGCAAATAGCGGAAGCCCACATCCTTGACCTGATAGCGATTCCCTTGAAACTCGACCCAATCGCCGAAGTCAATTTCGGGGTTGCGCTCAGCAAAGATCGCTTCAGCGTTGGCTTGGCGATCGATTAATTCTTGCAGCAGCACCAGTTGTTGCTCTAGTTCTTGGATCTGGTCTCGGCGAAGAATACGCGCTTCCCAGTCCTGGTATTTGTCACTGCCGTGCAGTCCCAGGTGCCGCTCTTTCATCGGCAGGTTAGTGTGGGTCAGAATCCAGGCTTTGGGCGTGAGGAAGTCCGGTTCAATGCGGACATTCGGTGGGGCAACAAGGCCGGAATCTTTGATGGATTCAATGCGATCGCGAATCGAAGACTGTTCAGCTTGAAGGTGCGGACTCACCATAGGAATTCTTGAAGATGCGAATAAACGTCTTAAATGCAAGCCTAGCAAGGCTGCCCCAAGAAGGCTTATTTTTGCAACTCAAGGAAATATGCCGCAACGAAACTATATTCACCCCCCACCTCCCCATCTCTCCATCCCCCCACCTCCCCACTCCCCCTCCTAAGCAATGTCCGGCGGCACAGGAGAATTTTGCAGCGACGACTGAATCAACTCCAGCATATCCTGACGGCTGACCTCCGTTCCCGATTGAACATTGCCAGGGGTTTCAAAAAAGATGATGCTATCGAGGGGCTTCATTGCTAGTATTTGAAATAGAATATGCACGACCGGAACTGGCACAGCGACGATCTGCACATTATCTAGCGAGTTAGCGGTCGTTTTGGCGTCCTCTAGCGAAGGAAAAACATAAATGATGTTTTTTGTGGTATCAGGTTGGGTACGATGGTTCAAAACCGTCATGACCCAATTTTGATCCAGCGTTTGCAAGACATAGTATTCAGGGTGTTTGAGTTGTCCAGCAATCGCTACCAAAGCCGGGGCTATAGCCTTCACCTCTAAGGCCGTCGCACCGTACTGGGGAGCTTCGCTCATCAGGAGTTGGATTTGCTGATTGATGTCCATAGGGTTCATCATGAGGTTAGAGGACAAGAGTTAAAGGACTGACGTGAGAAAATAGACGTTAGAGTCTAGAAGTCTAGAGGCCAAGCGTTAGAACTAGAGTTAGAACACTGGAGTTAGAACACTGGAGTTAGAACGCTGGAGTTAGAACTTAGGGGTCAAGATTTCAGGAATAGGGTGATAGGAGTTGAAGAAAGGTTAGCATCAAGCTGGGTTTTGAGAGGCAAGGAAATTGGGCAGTCAGGGTGAAGAAGCAAGCTGTCCTCTCAGTCTAAACCAGACCTTTCCATCGGGTGGACTGAAAATCGTTCTGTTCAAGTATCAAACCATTTTTGTAAAAAGCCGAAAGAGCACCAACAATTTCTTTAGAGCGATTTCTTGAGATTGTGTTAGTTTTATAGGCGATCAACCATCAGGGAGACTGTAACGAAGCGTGGAGGCGATTTTTCAGCTGTTGTACAGCGAACTAAAGCAGTCCACTCGTTCATCTGACCAGAACTGTCGGGACATTGCGACTCGTCTCACGGGAGAAGTCACCCGCATCTGCTCAGAGAGCAAGCGCATTCAAGACTCTGGAGAGGTGGAAGCTTGGTCTACGACCTTGGCTCGTCATCGCTTAAAGCAGTGTCTTGAATACTATCAGCTAGGTTCGCATCGAGGTCGAGTGGAGTTACACAGCACCCTTAGCGCTGTGGTATATCGTTACATCACTCCGCCTCAAGTCCAGTCGAGCTATCAGGCTCGGCTCAATTTGATTGAGGATTTTCTCCAGGGATTCTACATCGAATCGCTGAATGCTTTTCGCAGAGAAAACCAGATGCCGCCCACCTACCGCCCCCGATCGCTGCTGGAACTGGCGGAGTATATGGCCTTTACGGAGCGCTATGGCAAACGCCGCATTCCCCTACCGGGACGGCGCAACCAGCAGCTCATCATTCTCCGGGCACAAACCTACTCCCAGCAGCAGCCCCCCGAAACCATGGTGGACATGGAGCAGGTGGCCGAAGGGTCGTCGAGTGAGTCTGAGCATAGCCGCAGCATGGCTTCCGTGCCCCAGGTGCGGGAGCAAATGATGTCGCAGGAGCCGGAACTGTCCGAGGATGCCCTGCGAAATACGGTGATTACCGAATTGATGCAGTACCTAGAAGAACGGCAGCAGCAAGACTGCGCCAACTATTTTGCGCTGCGCCTTCAAGATTTGCCCGCCAATGAAATTGAGGCCATTTTGGGACTCAATTCCCGTCAGCGGGATTATCTACAGCAACGGTTCAAATATCACTTGATTCGGTTTGCCCTGTCGCACCATTGGGAACTGGTTCACCAGTGGCTGGAGGCAGATCTGGAGCGCAATTTTGGCCTGACCCCCCAGCAATGGAAGGTGTTGCAGAACAAAATCACCGCCCAGCAGCACGAACTCCTAGAGCTTAAGCAAAAGGGGTTGGCCGATGCGGCGATCGCCAAGTCCCTAGGCTGTACGCCCACCCAACTCCAAAAGCAATGGTCCAAGCTTTTAGAGCAAGCTTGGGAAATTCGTAACAATATAGTGTCCGGAGCAGGGGCGACAGCGGATGAATAGTGAAATTATCTCTTGTGAGTCTGTTCGATTGGGCAAGCTTTCAAGAGATTTGCTTTTCAAAGGTCTGCTTTCAGAAGGTCTATTTCTAGGAGATCTTCTAAGAGATCTACTTTCGAGCGGTTCTCAGGCTGCGATCGATTTGAGTTGTTTTGAACAGGTTCGTACCACGAACCCGTTCAAAACGACCCAAGTGGATCACAAGTGGGTCACCTATCCCACCTGGATGGGAAAACTCCCTACATTTTGTTTCACAAGATTGCTCAATTTGCAACCCATTTGTATCCGGAGCAGGGGCATTAAGACATGAAGAAAGACGCAGAAGCCATTCAAAAGTTATTGGCTTGGCTATTGCAAGACCCCGACCGACCCACATCGGACGGTGTGAGTGGTTCAACCCAAGATTTATCCAACGATCTATCTCATGGGTTAGCCGCTGATTTAGGTTCCAGTTCGGTTTTAGATTCATCCCCGATTTCACCATCAGGTTCAGCGCTGTCGGATTTTTCATCTTTCGATTCCACGCCATCAGATTTCAGAGCATCCGACTCTAGAGCCTCTAACACCGGAGCCTTTAACTCCAGCGCATTGGATTCTAGAGATGGGGACACTAGAGCATCTCTTCCCGATTCA
Source organism: Oculatellaceae cyanobacterium Prado106 (assembly GCA_025454315.1). Taxonomy (GTDB): domain Bacteria; phylum Cyanobacteriota; class Cyanobacteriia; order Elainellales; family Elainellaceae; genus Prado106. The sequence continues at coordinate 6,895 of JALOOP010000030.1, read as the reverse complement.
TTCCATTCCGACGCATCCGATTTTTCGCCATCAGGTTCAGTATCATTCGCGAATCCAAACCGCCACATCCCGCCATCAGGGAAGTCGTCTGCGGCTGCTATGCCGTCTGCGGCTGTTTCACATTCCGATGTGGACAGGGTGAATGATCTACAATTTTCCATTCTTGACCCCCTTGATTCTGAGGACGATGCCGTTAGGCTCGCATACCTGGCAGAATCGGGGTATTTTCCAGTTCAAGAACCCCTCTTCTTTGAATCCGGAGACAATCCCGCTGTGAAAGACCGTTTTCATCTTCTGTTGAAGCGTCGGCTCCGTAGTGAGATCGAACGAAATCCGCCCCTATTTCCTTGGGAAACCGAGGGCTATGACTATGATTCTGAAGCGCTTCCTGCTGTTGTTGCCCCCCGAGTGCCCAGCCAACCCTGGGCCGACCAGTTGCGTGCGTTGAGTCTGCCTGTCCCCATGCCGGAGACAGTGCTAGCTCAAATCTTCGCCCAGTGCCAAGCCGTGGTGCAAACGTCCCTCCAGGAAGGAGCCAAATTGGTCAGAGCTGTCGAATCCCTCTTCCCTGGCCATGATGTCGCCCTCAACCAACTGGCGGGCCTCGTCCTGGCCTCCCCCGTCCGCAGTGGCACCAGCGCCCCTGCGCGTCCACTGTCAGCCAACTTGTCGGCCAATTTCCCCAGCCACTACGAGCAGGCTACCCCGGCTCAACAAATGGCGCTCTCGCTGATTGCTGCCCGTGAGGTAATCGAGTCACTGACGATCCGCCTGTCGCCCCACAGCCCCCAAGCTGAACGGCGCTGGATCACAGCCTCGGGCAACCTCCTGCTCAACGTCACCTGGGATGCGGCTCATCAACAAATCCGCGTGCAAGGACAGTTACCCTGCGAAGGCTCCATGGTCTTCCAACATGAGGGGATGCGATCGCAGACTCATCGTTTAGACGCAGGCCAACTCAGTGTCGAACTCTTCAATGTGGAACTCAACCAGTCCTATCTGCTAGAGGTGCAATTTGAAGGCGCAGATCAGGCGGCTTTGGTGTTTGCGATCGCCCTCGCAGACTAAAGCATCATTGCCATAGCTTGCTTCTGTCTTGTGCAGAGGAGTGTTCATCATCAAAACTTGGCACTCCTCTACCAACGGTTAGGCAATTGAGCTTCCAGTCAGTCTTCAATCATTTTTCAATGAGCCTTCAAAGTCTTCTAATTCGGAGATTTTGGAGGCTTCACAATTAATATTGCCTTTAATGAGTGGAAGGGGGCAGATTGCCAAGCGAACAAGTTGTATTTGATTGACCGCGAAGAAGTTACACAAGAATCTGGTTCTTCTGGCCGCAATCGTTACCGTTTGCGTCGGTCTGAAATACCCCTAACCGAATATGGCTCAGGAAATATCAATAATCGAATTACACGAACCTCTGAAGACTTGGCAGCAAGAGTTTGTCAGCTTCCGGTTAGAGTGAGTGACTGATCCAGGAGCATCGTCAGGTCGTGCTGGATTGATGAATCACTCAGAGGGGCTAAGAACATCTGGTGATAATTTCTAGTCTATTGCGATGTTTCTTTTAATCCGCTGAGCAACACTGAAATGGGCTGGATGGCGATCGCAAATTAGCAGGGTCGTTCTCCATGAGATTTGTTTAGGTTCCCGCGTTTGCTTCAGGAACGCTAGCCTAAATCGGTGTTCTCTTTTCACTGATTCATCGCTCGATGTCTGTTGTGGCTCCTGACTGGAGGATGGGTATCTTCTTAGAAGTTGTCACCTTGAAGCAATATGGTTGTGCCTAAAATTAGCGTTTGCGTTCCGACTTATAATCGCGCCCATCTTTTGCCCTACGCGGTTGAGAGCGTGTTGAATCAGACTTATCGAGATTTTGAGTTGATTATTTGTGATGATGCTTCGTCGGATCAAACCGCTGAAGTGGTGGCGCAGTGGCAAGATTCGCGGATTCGATACATTCGGCATCCTGAGAATATTAAGCGGAGTCGGAATATGCGATCGGGGTTTGAGGCCGCCCAGGGAGAGTATTTCGTCAAGTTTGATGATGATGATGCGTTGACACCGATGTTTTTGGAACAGACGGTAGCCGTCTTAGAGCAGCAGTCTAACGTGGATTTTGTCTGTGCCGATCATTGGGTGATCAATGCTCATAGTCAGCGGGATGAGGTGGCGACACAGAAAAATTCTGAGAAGTGGAAAAAAGATCGCTTAGGGCATGGCATTATCCCCGATTTGCTGAGCGAAACCTTCCATCATCAAAGCCTCCAGGTGGGGTCTACGCTGTTTCGGATGGCAGCCCTCAAGCAGGTGGACTTTATGCGGTTTGAGGCGGATGGCTGCGAGGATTATGATTTGCTGGTGCGGCTGGCGCTGATGGGCAAAACCGGGTATTTTATTCCTGAAAGGCTGATGGAATATCGCTTTCATGGGGGACAAACGAGCCTGAAGCAGGATATTCACTTCTTATCGGCCAAGCTCTTTTGCCTGCAAGATTATCAACTGCCGGATGCGGATTTAGAGCAGTTGAGGCTATCCAAGATTAAAGAAATTAAGCAGGTGCTGGCTTTGCGGCTGATTGAAAAAGGGGAGACGCGATCGGGACGACAGTTGCTCAAGGATTTACAGCAATCAGGTGCTTTCTCTAATCGCGCTCGGGTGGGTGCGTTACTGTCGTATTTGCCGCTGACTTTACGGCAGTGGGTATTTCAGGGATTCCGACAAGTTCGCCCCAAAGATTACAGTGAACAAGTCCGAAGTGTGTCGGGTTAGACTTTTGATTCAATGCTGAGCGATCGCCCCTCATGCCCTTATACAAGCCAAGCTTATACAAGCTGAGATTATGGAAGCTGAGATTATGGAAGCTGAGATTATGGAAGCTGAGATTATGGAAGCAGTGCTGCCCTAGCATCGTTGACTTTGATCATCAGCGTCCTGGTATCAATGGGTGAAGCCGTAAAGCCACATTTTTCATAGAACTGTTTGGCTTCCTGCGAAATGGCATGGACGAGGATCGCGCGGATGCCGACAATATCTGCGGCCTGGAGCGTTCGGAGGATGGCATCCCGCAGTAAGGCACGACCAATGCCTTGACCTTGCCAATGGCGATCGACTGCGAGCCTTCCAATGACGATGACGGGGATAGGATCGGGCATATTGCGGCGGACTCGTCCGGTGGCGATCGCCTGTGCAACAGCGCCATTGGCTAGACAGTAATAGGCAACGACTGCTTCACCGGCGCACAGCACATAGGTACGCGACGCTCCTTCTGCTTCGTTTTTGAGCGCACGGTTTTTGAGCCATTCGTTGAGTTCGGGGTTGCCGGAGTCAAACGCTGCAATGGAATGGGATGAATTGAGTTTTTCGGGAGGGCGGAGTGTGCTGCTGTCACCCGATGATTCGGGAGATGAATCGCGCTCTATTCCCATGGGGATGGAGTATGGAGGAGTGTGTGGAGTTTCTCGTTAGGAACAGGCGGAGCATCGAGCAGGTCTAGAAATTGTTGAAATTGTGGTTCGTTGAGGGTGAAGAAACACTGATTAAGCAACACTTCTTGGGCTTTTTGGTAGGCGGATTCGAGCATGAATTCTGAGCGACTTTTGCCTTGTGCTTCAGCCGCTTGGTCAATGAGATCGCGCTGGTTCTGCTTGGCGCGAATATTAATGGTGACATCGCGAGTCTGACTTGTAGATCCTTCGTAGGCTGCGGCGTTCATAGCGGTAGGGACTCCAATCGAAGACTTCTCTAAGCTAAGAGATTTGTATACACAATGTCAACACATCTTAAGTGAAGTTGGGTGGAACCTTGCAAGGGCATGGGATACAAGTCCCTGCAAGGTTCAAGAGGATGAGGGTTTATTGGGAGGCAGCGTTTTCGCGGTACCAAGCAATCGTGTTTCTTAAGCCTTCCTCGAAGCCAACTTGGGCAGTGAAGCCGAAGGCTTTTTTGGCGCGTTCGGTGTCAAGACAGCGGCGGGGTTGACCGTTGGGTTTATCGGTTTCCCAGACGAGTTCGCCGGGGTAGTCCATGAGTTGGCAGATGAGGGTGATCAGGTCTTTGATGGTGATTTCGTGGCCTGTGCCCAGATTGACGGGTTCGCTGTCGCTGTAGCTTTGGGTGCCCATGACGATGCCTCGGGCGGCATCGGTGGAGTAGAGGAATTCGCGGGTGGGGCTGCCGTCTCCCCAGACCGGGATTTGGCGATCGCCCCTCACCTGAGCCTCATGAACCTTGCGAATCAGGGCTGGAATCACATGGGAACTGCGGGGGTCAAAGTTGTCTTCGGGGCCGTAGAGGTTGACGGGTAGGAGGTAGATGCCATCAAAGCCGTACTGTTGCCGATAGGACTGGAGTTGGACGAGGAGGGCTTTTTTGGCGACACCGTAGGGGGCGTTGGTTTCTTCGGGGTAGCCATTCCAGATGTCTTCTTCCTTGAAGGGGACGGGGGTGAATTTGGGGTAGGCGCAGATGGTGCCGACACAGGTGAATTTTTTCACGCCCGCTTCGTAGGCGGCGTGGATGAGTTGCGTGCCCATCATCAGGTTGTCGTAGAACAGTTCGGCGGGTTTTTCGCGGTTTAGACCGATGCCGCCGACATGGGCGGCCAGGTGGACGACGATATCTTGTTGGTCTACGGCGCGCTTGCAGGCTTCCATTTGGCGAAGATCAAAATCGCGCGATCGCGTCACGGTAATTTTGTTGCGATCGGCTCCTGCTTGGCAGAGTTGATCGACCACTTGCCGCCCCAGGAACCCTGCGCCCCCGGTGACTAGAATGCGTTGGTTGGCTAAATCGATTTGATGGGAAGTCATATTTTTTCTCCTGGCAGTTGAGAGGGAATGGGGAGTGGGGAGTGGGGGCGAACTCCAGGGGGCTAATGTTTATAGAAACTCGTTTTTTAGAAACTTGGGAGATTGATTTCTTCTGGGTTAGGGGATTGATTCAAGGTTTGAATGTTTTGGGGGTTGGAGAGGCGATTAAGTTGGAGGGGCAATAAAAGGGGTGAATTGGTATCGTAGGTTTTTCCTCGCACCGATTCACCCTTTTGTCTTAATTTATTGGACTAGATTGATCAGACGAAATGATCCGACTGATGCGCCTATGACATTGCGCCGACGCTTTGGCGAATGGTGGCATGGTCGGAGACGGGTTGGATGGTGTGGCCGTTGAGGGGGACGAGGCCAAGCGCCTTGAGGTCGGCTTCGACCATCAGATAGACGAGTTGTTCAAAGGTGACGGAGGGTTCCCAGCCGAGTTTTTGCTTGGCTTTGTTGGGGTCACCGATGAGGAGATCGACTTCGGCAGGACGGAGGTAACGTTCGTCAAATTCGACATAGTCGTGCCAGTCGAGGTTGACATAGCCAAAGGCGATGTCTAGGAATTCGCTGATGGCGTGGGTTTCTCCGGTAGCAACCACATAGTCATCCGGTTGGTCTTGTTGGAGCATCAGCCACATGGCGCGGACATAGTCTTTGGCGTAGCCCCAGTCGCGCTTGGAGTCCAGGTTGCCCATGTAGAGTTTCTTTTGTTGGCCGGCGATGATGCGGGCGATCGCACGGGTGATTTTGCGAGTCACAAAGGTTTCGCCTCGACGGGGGGATTCGTGGTTAAACAGAATGCCGTTGCAGGCGAACAGGTTGTAGGACTCGCGGTAGTTGACGGTTTGCCAATGGGCGTAGACCTTGGCGCAGGCGTAGGGGCTGCGGGGGTAGAAGGGGGTTGTTTCTTTTTGGGGAACGTCCTGGACTTTGCCGTACATTTCGGAGGAGCCCGCTTGGTAGAAGCGGACTTCGGTGCCCGTGCGCTGCTGGTAGTCGCGGATGGCTTCCAGGATGCGGAGTGTGCCCATGCCAACGGAGTCTACGGTGTACTCGGGGGAGTCAAAGCTGACGCGGACATGGGATTGAGCGCCCAGGTTGTAGATTTCGCAGGGTTGGATTTCTTCCAGGAGACGACGCAGGGTGGTGCCGTCAGTCAGATCGCCGTAGTGCAGGAATAGCCGAGCGCCAGGATCGTGGGGGTCGCTGTAGATATGGTCGATCCGGTCGGTGTTGAAGGTTGAGGTTCTGCGGATAATGCCGTGAACTTCGTAGTCTTTTTCAAGCAAAAGCTCGCTTAAATAAGAACCATCTTGACCTGTAATTCCTGTAATGAGGGCACGTTTCTTTTGCGTCATGCTGGGTCGTCCTTCTGAACTGTTTGGATAAATCGATATGCTTTTCAGCAGAACTGAACTGTCGCCTGGGGTGAACCCAAAAATTCTCCACTTTAACCAGACACTTGAAACCGTGATCGTATCAGAATTCATCTCGAATTTCTGAATTAATCGGTACCAGAGCGATCGCCAACCAGAGCATTTTGTCTGGAACCGCCTGGATTCTAAAACCGATGGGTCTGAAATTTGTCTGAAAGCAAGTTTACGAAAATGGCTATGCCTCAAACATTTCTGCTTCAAACATTTCTGCTTCAAATATCCCTTTTTAGACTGCCCTGGCTTTATCGATGAATTAACAAAACTCGATTCTTCTAAGAGATCAATTCGTTGAGATTTCGATCCGGAAGGTTTGGATTGTTATCCGTGTTTTCGTTCATTGAAATGGGTAAAAAATAGTTCTTCTTTGCGTTGTTTTACTAGTACGTTGTCTGGTGCGCGGTCTGCAACTAAGCTATCTCCGGATAGAATCCTACGAAAGAATATCTTAATCATCTTCTACGTATCCTTCATGATGCAAGTATTAATAAATACTTTTTGGGATGTAATTCACTACAGATGAATCTAGCTTTTGCCGATCCATTTTTAACCACAGAGACGCAGAGACGCGGAGGGAAGAGAGGAGGGAGGAGAGAGAGGGGGGAGGGGCGAAAGCAGTCAGTGTTTCGATTCATTGTTTCTATA
>JALOOP010000029.1 GCA_025454315.1 Oculatellaceae cyanobacterium Prado106 | reverse complement strand
CTGGATTGCAGCCCAGTTGATTCAAAAAGATGAGTGAGAAAGTGATTTTGGGGAGGTTCTGCGACGCAGATCCTCCCCAAAAAATTACGTTCTGTTTCTATTCCTAGGCAAGGCCAAACTGGTTAATGCGGAAATTTTGTTGATCGGTTTGGCGATCGCCCTCCATCGGCAATTTCGTCGCAGCATCTTTGAGAATTGTCTCTAGATCAACCGAGTCTAGATTTGCGCCCTGAAGCTGCGCGCCTTTCAGGTTGGTGCGGTGCAAGTTGGCATCGCACATCTGCGCCATCCACAGATAGGCACAGCGAAGATTGGCTTCGGTTAAGTTGGCGGATTCTAGCCTTGCGCCGACAAAATTGGTGCTGATCAAAGTCGCTTGGCTGAGGTCAGCCTGGTTGAGGCTACTGCGGCTGAGGTAAGCTTCACTCAAGTCCGCCTGTACGAGGAAAGCATGGTGGAGATTCGCAGCATAGAGATTGGCCTGAATCAACGAGGCCGTTTTGAGTTGAGCCTGATGGAGAATCGCGTGGCTGAGGTTGGTTTGGTTGAGATTTGCGCCGTTTAGTCTTGCGCCGCTCATATCCACACCGCTGAGATCCATCCCGCTCAAATCAACCCCGTTGAGGAAGGCTCTGCTGAGTTGGCAATGCATGAGATTCGCTTCCGTCAACTTTGCGCCGCTCAGTTTGGCCTGACTGAGGTTTGCCCAGCGTAGATCAGCCTGTTGGAGTTTAGCCGATCGCAAATTTGCCCCGGTAAAGTTTGCGCCACAGCCATTGATGGCATTGAGTTTGGCCTGTCGAAGATTGGCATACTTCAAGGTCGCTCCACTCAGGTTCGCCTCATTGAATTCCGCTTTGACCAGGTAGGCTCCAGACAGGATCGCTTTGTTAAGATTTGCTTTGTGAAGAATAGCTTTGCCCAATTTTGCATATTGCAAGCTGGTGCCGATGAGTTGTGCCTTTGTTAGAATCACCCCGGTTAAACAGGCGTAGGTCAAATCGCTAAATAGAATAATCGACTCGCTTAAATCCGCCCCAGCCAGGTTTACTCCCCGGAGGTCGGCTCCGTTGATCTGGAGGTGACGAAAATTGCGATCGCCAGCCTGATAACGCTCGATGAGTTCGGTCGCAGTGCAGTTCACGGTCAAGTCCATGATAAAAAAACGGGAGAACAGCCCCTTCTCCAAGATCCCCGATTCCAGAGGCAATGAACCAAAATGTTTAAAAATGATAAACAACTTAATGGCTCTTGATGTGCAAGCAAGGGGAAAGGGGAAAGGGGAAAGGCGAAAGGGGGAATCTTGGAGGGGGATGTGAATTTGATGAGGAGTACAACGATTGGGGCATTGGCTTCATAGAAGTCCGCCGAGACTCCCAGAAGTAAGCGCAGTGGTTTATCTATGAATGTCTATCTATAAATTCAGTCGAAGAACCAGGAAAGCTCCCGGCAGAACAATGAAATCTGCACAACGAAATCTGCACAACGAAATCTGCAACGGTGATTTCATCGTCTTCCCTTTTCCCCTTTCCCCTTTCCCCCTTCCCCTTTTCCCTTCCCCCTTTCCCCTCCTAAACGCGGCTTTGCTGAATAGGAATCTCAACCGTAAACTTTGAGCCTTCGCCTAGGATAGAATCACATCGTAATTGACCACCGTGACGCTCGACAATGATTTGGTAACAGATGGCCATGCCTAATCCTGTTCCTTTGCCAATCGGCTTCGTGGTGAAAAAGGGATCAAAGATTTTTGACTGTGTTTCTTCGCTCATGCCAATGCCGTTATCCAGAATTGAAACCTGAATGGTTTTATCCAATGCAACAGTTACAATTTGAATGCTGCGCGGATCGGTTTCATTTTGCTCATAGGATCGCTTCTCAGCCTGTTCATCCAAAGCATCGATCGCATTCACTAGCAAATTCATCAGAACCTGATTCAAAGGCCCCGGATAGCATTCAACGAGTGGTAAGTCTGCGTAGGTTTTAATGATGTCGATCGCCGGACGAAACTCCTGAGCCTTGGTGCGGCTTTTGAGAATCATCAGGGTGCTGTCAATGCCATCATGGATATTCACCGTCTTGAGATCCGCCTCATCTGATCGAGAGAAGGTTCGCAAGGACAGGACAATATCCCGGATGCGATCGGCTCCGACCTTCAGCGATACCCAGAGTTTGGGCAAGTCTTCCATCAAAAAATCAAGCTCAATTTCTTCAATTTTGCGGGAAATGTTATCGCTCGGGTTTTGACATTCTGTTTGATAAAGTTGAATCAATTCTAAGAGGTCTTGAATATAGGTATTGGCGGGAACCAAATTTCCTTGAATAAAGCTAACCGGGTTGTTGATTTCATGGGCAATGCCCGCAACCAATTGTCCCAGACTCGACATTTTCTCACTCTGGATCAATTGCGCCTGGGATTGCTTCAGGTCTACCAGGGCATGTTCGAGTTTTTGGGTGCGTTCGGCAAGTTGTTGGTTGGCGGCACCGAGTTGTTCGTTGGTTTGACCTAGCTGCAGGAAGGAATCGCGCAGTTGGCTAGCCATGCGGTTGAAGGTTGTCCCCAAACGATTCAGTTCTCGAATCGATGACTGATTCATGGATTGGGAGAGGTCGCCGTCTGCGATCGCCTCCGAAGCCCGGTTTAATTCCAACAGCGATCGCACCACCACTCTAGAAGTGAAGATACTGAGAACGATCGCCAACACCAGCGCCACCAAACACAGCAGAGCAGTCGTGCGACGATTCGCCCGAATTTGCTGCAAAAAATCAGACTCAGGCACCACCACCACAATCAGCCAATCTAGAGGCGCTGCGTCGTCCAGTTTGGGCAGCGGTGTCACCTGGACAAATTGCAGTTCATCGGCCTGCTTAAAGCTCAGGAGTTGGGTTTGCTGAATTTGGTTTAGATCTTGAAACTGTTCGCTTAAAAATTTTCCCGTGGCTTGCACCAGCGGATTTTGACTCGCCGATGCCGCAATTCGCTGGGGTTTCCCATCGGCTCCAGTCACATAGGGCTGCTCAGGCGTGGAGTTGGCCACCAGCAGTCCGGTCGATCGCTCAATAATAAACACCCGCCCCTGCTGCCCAATCTTGACCTGCGACAAAAACCGACTGATATCGGCCAAAAACATATCTACCGCCGCCACACCCTGCAACTGCCCCGCAGCATTGTACACAGGTTCACAGGCGGTCAACGTTAACTGTTTTGAGCTAAAGCCCACGTAAATCGGACTCCAGGCGGGTTGTTTAGCTGCGATCGCCGCCTGATACCAAGGACGAGTCCGAGCGTCATAGCGCTTTTCGCCCGTTTCCACCAGTTCCCCTCGGCTGCCATCGGGCTTGGCTTTGTAAAAATGCGAAAAGTTCTTGTTGGCAGGATTGGCACCACCGACCTCAAACTCACCTTTGAGCGATCGCCGCCCCACCACATGCCCACCCGTCTTCTCATCGCCGTAATAAATCCAGCGTGCTTCTTTAAACCAGGAGAGTTGTCGCCACAGATGCTTCTCGCTCTGAGTATCATCCAGCCTCAGCCAGCCTTCCTTAGCCGCATCGACATTGATGTGATTAATCAGAACCGGAGTACTTAAGTAACTTTCCAGACGTTGCTGCACCCTAAGTGTCACTTCATTGCGAAGCTGCCGTGCGACATCGTTAATCGACTGTTGCCCGCTCCGAAAGGAAATATAACCCACTAACCCGACAATGCCTGTAATTTGCAGGACAAAGGGTACCACCAGAAGCCAGCGTAAAGGAATCGATCGCGATCGCAAAAGGGTAGAAGGTGACGTAGAGGAAGACACGGAACCTGGCCTCAGAAAGATGATTTCTTTATAGAATGCCCAGTTTTCTCTGCGTGAATCCTTTTCTGCCAAATTACCGAATTTGAAGACTTGGAGGAGGACGACAGCGATTGCCCCATTGCCAAGGCGAAGATTTCCATAAAAATCTGGAATGGGTGGAGCGGATTAAACCCATTGCTAACGAAAAGGGCGTGACCGCGAGTCAGTTGGCGATCGCCTGGTTACTAGTCTAAGGGGAGGACATTGGAACCATCCCCGATACCAAACGCCGCACTGGTCTTGAAAAATTATCTGAAAGAAAATGCGGCTCTCCCAGATCTCCCGTGTAGGCTATTCGATGTAGCGGCCAGGCATCCTTGAAGCGCTCATAGCCTTAAATATCCAACCTCAATCGCTGAGCTTCAGCCTTGGTGCAGCCTTAGAAATATCACTCAACTCTTCCTGCAGCCAATACGCCTGCTCCAATTTAGGCGAAATTTGGATGTGTTGGTTGACAATTTGATGAGCCAAACTTCATGAGCCGGTCTCTCTAAGTGTAGGATGTCACTTAGGAGTGTAGGATGTTATTTAGGAAAATCAATCGCGATTTTCTCATCATTTCCTATGCATTCTTCCAGGGTTAGACTTTAAGGTTAGTGCTGAGTATGATTCAGATTCCGAGCCTGATTAAGATTCAAGAATGGATTGTGTTATGGAGTCGGCTGCTTTTCTCGGTGTTTCTGTTATGGCTGCTTTGGGGGAGTGTTGGGGCGATCGCAGCCTCAGCTAGTGAAATATCCTTACCCACCCAGATAGCATACTCATCTAATTCCAGGTCTTCCATCTTAGTAAATGATTCTACGCTCAACCAAACTGATTTTCAGAATCAAACCCGTGAACGTCAAACTGAATATAACCATGAACCTCAAAAAACAATCGGCGTACTCATACAACGATTGCAGCAGTTTCCCGACTGGACAAGCTTACCGCCTACTCGAAGGGCGCGCGGCGATCTATTCTATCCCGACTGGTTTGCTGGCCTCTGGGAAGTGCAAACCACACTGATCGATCTCGTCGCTCCCCTAGCTCCTGAAGTGGTTTCTCCTGGATTTGAATCAGCACGGGAAGGGTTGCAGCAGGCAATCGCATTTCAGGTTCGCTTCGTACCTGAGCAAGAGCTTCGGGTAAGTCGATTAGGGTTCCGGTCTTCGCCTCAATTCGTGAGCGATCGCGCCTTCAACGGCGCTAATTTGGCCAAAGCAACATTAGCCAAAGCAGCATTAACAAGTCTCGGAAAACCTGCCAAAAATCCTATCTTGGCCGTCAAAGTTGACCCTACGAATCCCAACCGCCAAATTACGCTTCTACGAGAAGGGCGGCAGTTAGTTTCAACGGTGACGGGTCGAGCTGTAGAAGCCCCTAATGCCGATCAGTTTGTCACCACAGAACTCTTTGAGCAAGAGTTTCGGGGCGCACCCCAGGTTTATTTCAATCGAGTGGAAAATACCACCGCTTACACTCGGCAGAGCGGCGATGATCCTGCCATTACTGCCGATCAGGTGACCGCTGTTTACTTATCGCCACAAGACTCGGATTACTTTAAGGTGGGGGGCGATCGTCCGGTTGCACTTTATCGCTATCGCCTAGAGTTTCGCAGAAGTCACCCTGAATGATATCCTATCCTGATGCATAGGCGCTCCACCTTTCTTCAGGATCTATTCAGCGATCGCTCATCTTCCTCTCCCTGATCTGTGGAATCATAGTGCAGTAGTTTGACTGCTCACAAAGGATGGATGCTGTGACCCAGACTCAGTTGATTGTTTTCACCCGTTACCCTCGCCCTGGCAGTACCAAAACTCGTCTGATTCCGGCCTTGGGAGAAACGGGGGCAGCCCATTTGCAGCGACAGATGACAGAACATACGCTGCGCCAAGTCGAGACGCTCCATCAACAACGGGCGATCGCCGTCAAAATTTGGTTTGCAGGAGACAAAAATCTGAACCTTGACGATCCAGACCAAATCGCCGCAGAGCAACAACTCATGCAGGATTGGCTGGGATCACAGTGGAACTATCAACCGCAAGGCACGGGTGATTTGGGCGCGCGCATGGCCGCAGCCTTTCAGGAAGCCTTTGTCGCTGGGATGGAACAGGTGCTGATTATCGGGACAGATTGTCCGGGTCTGAATGCCGATCGCCTCACGGATGCCCTTCAGGCTCTTCAACAGCAGGATTTGGTTCTGGGTGATGCGACGGACGGAGGCTATTATCTACTGGGACTGAAGCGATTTATTCCTGAGCTTTTTGTGGGGATTGACTGGGGGACTGCGGCAGTGCTTCAGCAGACGGTAGCGATCGCTGAAAATCTAGGATTGGCGATCGCACACCTTCCACCCTTGACCGATATCGATCGACCCGAAGATTTACCGATTTGGAACGCAATTGTACAAGGGAAGAAAACGAGATTGTCGATTGTTGTGCCCATGCTAAATGAGTCAGAACAATTCGGATCGCAGGCAAACACGGATGAACAGAGATGGAAAAGTGAATGGAAACATTCATATGAACGCAGATGGGAACAAGTTGGAGAATCAGAAGAGGTGGAGTGGATTGGGGTGGATGGGGGGAGTGGCGATCGCACCATTGAACGAGCGACGGCGGCGGGGCTACGGGTAATTTCCTCGGAGCTAGGGCGGGCGCGGCAGATGAATGCGGGGGCGGCGATCGCACAAGGAGAAATTCTGCTGTTTCTCCATGTCGATACTCAGCTTCCTCAAGATTTTTGGGCACAAGTGCAGGCGACGCTAGCACAGCCGCATGTGGTAGCTGGCGCGTTTAATCTGAAGATTCAGGGCGATCGTCCGGGGCTGCGCTGGATTGAGCGGGGGGTGTGGTGGCGATCGCATTTCTGCAAATTACCCTACGGCGACCAGGCAATTTTTCTCAAGGCAGAAGTGTTTCGACAAGTGGGCGGATTTGCAGATTTGCCGATTATGGAGGACTTTGAGTTGGTGCGGCGGCTACAGAAATTGGGGAGAGTGGCGATCGCACCTGAATTTGTCATGACTTCGGGGCGACGTTGGCAAAAGATAGGAGTTCTCAGAACAACCTGGATCAATCAATGGGTTATCCTGGCCTATTTCCTAGGAATTTCGCCTCAGCGTATTGCTCGGTGGTATCGAGGCAAAGCTTAGTGTGCAGCAATAAACTTTATCTGAAATAAGGTTCTAGGAGTTAGAAATAGTGTTTTTACGCGGTCTCACTGCATAACGCCATCTCCTCATTGTTGCAAATCAGATCGGTTACCCTGAAGCCAGGGAAGGCTAAGAAAGCTTGTTTTCATAAGGAGATGCAAAATGCGATGGCAATGGAATTGGCAATGGAATGTACCCTTGGCCATGTTCTGCTGTTTGCTCGGGGCGATCGCACCCACTCCCCTATCCGCAGAAACCGCCAGAACTCGCCAGGCTGAAACCATCGGCATGTCCCAGTTCATCGGCGTTGCCCCTCCCGTCTGTGAAGCAGACACGCAACTGGCGCTCAACCTCTGTGCTGTTCGATGGGCGAGAACGGCTGATTTTCTGCGATCGCTCCTCTACGAACAGATTTATCAAAGACTCACTGAAGAACAGCGATCGCAACTCGACACCACCGAACAAGCCTGGAACACCTTCCGCGATGCCCATTGTCTAGAACTCGCCGAACCGTTCCGCGAAGGCTCCATTTATCCCCTGCTCTACCACAGTTGTCGCGCCAGAACGAGCAACGATCGCACCGCCGATCTCCAAGGTCTAGGCAACCCCGAAGTCTCTGAAGAAACCCTGGAACGAGTCGAACCTCTGCTCAATGAGGTACGTTTTAGAGTATCCAACGCTCAGCGTTCTTGGAATCGCTACCAGCGATTACACTGCGAATTTGAGAGAACGCGCACTGCTGAATCCTTGCCACTGGAACAGTGCCAACAGCGTCTATTTGCGGCACGAATGCGTCAAATTGAAGATATGGCAAGGATACGGTAAATTCTCAAAGTTTTGAGTCTCCATAGATTCTATGCTGACCCTTAATTAGGTGGGTGATAGCCCATTACAGACAGAACTCGCCGAATATTGACGACACCCTGACGGCTGGTTTGAACAAGATCAACTGTTGCACGTCCAGTTGCTGTCAGACCCATCATCCGCCAGCGTTTCCATCAAATCTCGTAAGGAGCCTTGACGAAGTTGAGCAAGACGAGCAAGGGCTTCAAGGCGTTGGGCACCGATTTCTTCAATCTGATGGCTAAGTTGTGTATCAAAGTGTTGTGTTCATCCTGGGTTAGCGTTTCGGCTTCCCGTTTTTGACGCAGGATTTGGTATTGATTCCGCAGTGCCGCTGGGACACCTTAATTAATTTGAACCAAGAGTTCAGCTTCTGATTCAGGGAGGACTTGGGCTTTTCGTTAGGCACGGAGAATGACGACCTGATGAAGGAGTTGTTCAAGGTCGTCTTCGTTGAGTTGATTGGCGGCCTGAATCAGTTCATCAAGGCTCATGGCAAGAACAATGAAACTGCTGAGATTATTATAGTACGCTCATGCGGGTATAAACTTACAGCGATCGCCACTCATCCACCCCTTCTCACAAACGGCAAATACTTTCATGCCAAAGGTGTGATGAGTATCGGTATCATGCCCTTTGAGATTGTTTTGGTGAAGAACGTCTGTTCTTCCAGTACAATCAAAATTAATCCTTGTCCTGGGAGCTATGACCATGTTCAACCGCTTGCCGTCTCTCCCCACTGAATTCGACCTCCCATACACCGACGACCAACCCGTGGACAACGAACTTCAATGGCTTGCCCCCCATTTGCTACGGGCTATTCTGTTGCTGGCTTGGGGAGAGCGCTATGACTGGTTCATGGGCGTGAACCTTGGGGTGTACTATGACCCGGATCTTCCAGCGATCGGCCCGGATGCCTTCTTAAGCTTGGGAGTGCCCCGCTTTCGGGACAATGGGCAACTGCGGCTGAGCTATTTGGTATGGCAAGAGAATAATGTCATGCCGCAATGGGTGTTGGAGATTGTCTCCAAGAAGCCAGGGGGAGAGTACGACGAGAAGATGACGATTTACCGAGACATGGGCGTTCTCTACTATGTCATCTTCAACCCCGACTACTGGCAAAGAGATGGGCATGAACCCTTTGAGGTCTATCAACTCCAGGATGGACAATATGTCCGCCAGTTGCAGAACCCAGTGTGGATGCCCGAGATTAATCTCGGCATTGGCATGGAAATGGGCAGCCATGAAGGGGGGCAACTGCGGCAGTGGTTGTATTGGTATGACCAACAGGGGCAACGGTTACCTGCACCTGAAAACGTGATTGAGACGGAGCGTCAACGGGCAGAGCAGGCAGAGCAGCAAATCCAGGAGTTGAAGGAATTGTTGCGATCGCGTGGTATTAACCCTGACCAACGGTAAGAGTTATAGTACGGGCATCTGAATCCAGCAATATGACTTTATGGAGTGATAGGAAAGATGGGTTTGTGCAGAGATTGAGTTAATCAGTGGAGACGACCTGATCTTGGTGAGACGAGGTTAGCTGTCTCCTGAGCGGATTGAGCAGCTTCGCGTTGATGCGCTGGTGGACAGTGGTGCTTACAGGCTCGCCATCCATGAAACCATCCGATCGCAACTTGACCTCCCCAAAGTCGATGAACAGTTGGCTGAAATGGCTGATGCCACCCGAGTTCATTTGGACGTTGTCGAGCCTGTAGAAGTTCGATTTGCGAATCGCAGGGCCAATGTTGATGCAATGGTGTTGCCAGGAGACTCGGAGGTTCTGCTTGGGGCAATTCCCATGGAAGATTTGGATGTGTTGATTGATCCGAAGCGGCAGCAGTTGATCGTTAACCCAGAAAGCCCAGAGATTGCCCGGAAGTCACTCAAATAGGAAAAATTGGGATTAAGGGAACTTGGATGACTCAACAGCAAAAAATTGGCTAATCTCAGCGATCGAGACTAGCCAATCTTAGAATCGTTCTTGGGTTCGCCTACAACGGTGTAATGCTAGCGATCTTGCCGCCTTGCTTCAACACGCGCTGCATATGCGGTGTCAACTCCTCAAAGGGAATCACGACCGCTTTGTTGACCCGGCGCACCTTGGGATAGCCCTGTCCCATAATGGCGGCGACCTCAACCCGGAACATCCGGCCTGAACCAAATGCCTTGGAGCCTTGGAACGCGCTGTAAGACGCCTCGCCTCTGGCCGCAGGTTGGTAGGCAAAGCCGTTGGAACTGCCCGAGGGGGGAATGACGCTGGCTGCGGTTTTCCAGGCCAGATCCTTGACCAGTTTGGGGGCACTGCCGATGAGTTGGGCGCGATCGCTATTGGCATAACCCCGATACAGTTGGAATAACCGGGGGAATCCGACCGATCGCTGTCCGATACCCGTGGTCACCAAATCGCGGTAGTAGGGGACAATATTTTCCCCGAAGCTGGTTTGGTACTCGGCAGAGTCAATGTAGGAATCAATATCCGCGTCAAAACCTTGGGTTTCGTAGCGATCGAGATGTTCGGCGATTTCCGACTGGTCGTAGGGGGCGCGTCCCAGGAGATGTTTAAAGTTCATCTCAATGGTGCGGCTTTGGAAACAGTTTTGGAAAAAGCTGTCCTTGTACAGATCCGATTTTGCCACCTGACGGACGAATTCTTGAACGGTGATTTTGCGATCGCGCAACAAAGACTCAGGAATCGTCAGGCGTTCGGACTTGAGCAAATGGGGGTTGCCCAAGACTTGTTGATAAACCGCCAAAATAACGGCTTCCACTTCTCCTGAGGTTGCATTGGGGCGCAACTCGGTGGGAGCGGCATCGCTAAATGCCGAGGTTCCCAAACGAGAGGCTGCTGTTGTAATAGCCACCTAAAACTCTCCTTCCATAAGGGTTCACGAATAAAACGGGGTAGATTCGATCGACGAAGGGTAATCAGCAATAGGCCAGAACTTCCCGTGAGAACTTCTGGTACGCCCTACTCCCAATTACCCTGCGCGTTGCAGTGCTAATGCCTGAATTAGAATCAATCCTCAGCACTCACAGATTCTCAGCGCTGATTGTTTAAACAGCCGTCACGCTGATGACTCTGCTACCCGCCCGATTCAACTGCTGTAATTTGGTGGTCAGTTGATCGAAGGGAACCAGCACTTCGGTGGTGGTGCGGCGCACGGTGGCCGAGTTGGGCGATGCATTGCGAAGGATTCGCAGGCGATAGACGCTGCCGCGATCGCCCCCTAGTCCACCCGCCAGCGCACCTGCAGAAGGCGCACTGATCGGCGTGGCCGAATTGCGGGCGACTTCCCAGGTGAGTCGGGGTTGTTTTTTGCCTTGGGCGCGATCGCTGTTGGCATAGCCCCGATAAAGCTGCAACAACCGACTAAAGCCGATCGTCCGCTGTCCGGGATGGTCGGTTTGGAAATCGCGGTGGTAGGGCACCACGCTATCGCCAAAGCTGCTTTGATACTCGGGGGAATTGAGGTAGGAGTCAATCTCTGCCTCGTAACCTTCCGAGATAAACAGATCCAGGTGATAGGAAATTTCTGCCTGATCGTAAGGTGCGCGTCCCAGCAAGTGCTTATAGTTCAACTCAATAAACCGCATGTGGAAGTTCGGGTACAAAAACTTCTCACGGTAGAGATCAGAGGTGGCGATCGCCCGCACAAAATCGCGCACGGAAATCATTCCCTGCTGCAACAATGATTCGGGACCCACCAGCCGCTCACTCTCCATCAGATGCTCATTGCCCAAAACCTGCCGATAGGCCGCACGAATGACCAACTGCACATCTTCTTGCGTCCAATGGGGACGCAATTCTACGGGTTTTGCCTCTTCAAAGGGCTTGATGCCTAATCTTCCTGCCTCTTGTAAGCCAGTCATAATTTGTTTTCTCCATGAAAATGGGAATTAGCAAACAAGTTTTGAAAGGTCGTTGGTTCTTGATGAATGACAATTCAACGATGATTCAATGAATCAATTCAAAGAATTAATCCCTCAAAGAATCAACAACATACAAATTTGCCCGAAAGGGTAAACAAAGCCATCCGAACGACAGAACTGCTTACCATTTCGGGCAACGAAGAAGACAACTACAGCGAGTTGATGATGTAGTCAATGTAGGAGTTCAGCTCAAGACCGGGATCGCCAGTGACACCGTGGTTGGCCTTGATGTACTTGAGGGCTTCAGCATACCAGCTCGGAACGAGTTCAAAGCTGCTGTGCATTTCAGCCAAGCCCGAGAGGAGGTAATCATCAGCGGGGCCGGTGCCGCCTGCAATCAAGCAGTATTGGATGATCCGCACATAGTAGCCGATGTCGCGCAGGCACTTGGACTTGCCGCGTGCATCAGAGGCGTAGTTGTTGCCCTGCATTTGGGTGGTGTAGGGAAACTTTTGGTAAACCGCATTGGCTGCACCTTCAGCCAGAGCATTGGCCTTTGCGCCCAGAGCCTTGGCAGCTTCCAGGTCAGCGGTCGCCAAACGCAGACGGCCAAAGGCAACTTGTAGCTCGGTGTTGCCCAGGTAACGGCCTTGGGAATCAGCGGAAGCGACCGCTTCGGTCAATTGAGTCTTCATTAGAAATCTCTCCGTTGTGGTTTTTGAAATGTTTGGGGTTGAACAAATTAAGGACGAAGACAGGTCTTCGGTCAGATCTCTATCTGTTCAACATGAAAGTCTGTTTAAGAGTACAGGCTGTTCTCAATATCGGTTGAAACCTGGATAGATCCGTAGATAGATTGCAGTCTGAATCTGGGTTATCGCGTGTCATCTCAGAAAAGTCAAAGGAAATATCTAGTCTGTTCTTGTAACAGACCGTTCCTATCCACGAACTGCTCTATGCTCCAAGCATGAACCGTTCGCTGACGACTCACCGTTGATGAGAGTAAGGACTAGCTGACCGCTGCCGCAGCGCGATCGAAGTAGGAGGACAGTTCAGCCATCAGCGAGCTACAGTCGCCGGGAGTGACACCGTTGCGATCGTTGGCAATGGCGATCGCCGCTTCTTTCATCTTTTGGATGCTGCTGGCCATGGAAGAGGTGGGCACACCCAGCGCCAGGTAGGTTTCCCGCAGACCGTTGAGGCAGCGATCGTCAAGGACGCTGGCATCGCCGAGGAACACGGCATAGGTGACATAGCGGAGGATGATATCCATGTCGCGCATACAGGCCGAAACGCGGCGGTTGGTGTAGGCGTTACCACCGGGAGCGATCAGCTGGGGTTGTTCTTCAAACAAAGCCCGAGCCGCATTGGTGACGATCGCCGAAGAGTTGCTGGTGATGCGGTTGACGACATCGGTGCGCTTTGCCCCATCTTTGACTACAGCCAACAGTGCGTCAAGTTGAGCGCCACTGACCAACTGACCCCGGTTGTCAGCCTGAGAAACGACCTTAGTAAAGGCATCTAACATTGGATCTAATCTCCTAATAGGTTTGAACGAGAATAAACTGCTGTTAAAAAACTGAAAACTCAGTCTATCTATACCAACTCTTGTTTGATCACAAAATCAAGCAACCTGTCGAAGTATTTTGTCTAGAGTTAAAAACTAACGCCCACAGCAGTTTGATTGGGTTCATCGAATTCAACCCAAGCGACTTTTGAGATGCAGGTTTAATCGAATTGGTATCATCTGTTTCCTTTTTACAATGCAGTGCGATCCATTTATGTTACGAATAATTTCTTCTTTGCAAAGCTATGTAAATATGCTGTGCGTGGTGCATTCCATATGCAATCCAGGTTTCAGGACTTGGCTTTACAATCCGTAATCTTTATGATGTCTGTAACGTTTTGTCAGAAGAGTGCAAATTCAAATTCCCTCTCGCCTGTATAATCGGGAAACTTGATTTATTGAAAAATTGTAAGATGCGGAGGTTTGTGTAACCGTGGCTATTCCTTTATTAGCGTATGCACCCACTTGCCCGAATCAGCGGGTTGATGCACTGGGTGCGCCGGACGACGAAGCGATCGTCTATTCTACTGATGATCAGCTTTCTCCCACTGAGATGGGCAACCTGATCAGTGCAGCCTATCGTCAAGTGTTTTTCCATGCCTTTAAGTGGGATCGGGAAATCATCCTCGAATCACAACTTCGCAACAGACAAATAACGGTTCGCGACTTTATCCGAGGATTACTGCTGTCTAATACCTTTATTGATAGCTTCTACAATAAAAACAGCAACTACCGCTTTGTCGAGCATTGTGTCCAGAAAGTCTTAGGCCGCCCCGTCTACGGCAATGCTGAGAAAATCGCCTGGTCAGCCGTGGTCATGACCAAAGGTGTCAAAGGCTTCGTAGACGAATTGCTCAACAGTGACGAATACCTCGAAAGCTTCGGGGAAAACACCGTTCCCTACCAGCGTCGTCGTCTCCTCCCCAGTCGTGAAGTCGGCGAAACCCCCTTCAACATCACCACGCCTCGCTACGATGCCTACCATCGGGCACAACTGGGCTTCCCCCAAACCATCTGGCAGGAGTCCGTCCGCAACTTCCGCTCCTACGAAAACCAACCCAAAACAGGCGATCCAACCCTCTTCCTCAGAATGGCGCAAAGCATCAACGCCCGAGGCGGAAACCCCAGCACCACCTCCGTCGCCAACCTCGACTACAACCGCAAGGTGCCCTATCGCTCTCGCTAGGCGATCGCACCTCCCAAAAAACTAAAAAATGCAGGATATTGGAGATTACAAGCTCAATGTCCTGCATTTTTTGTCCTGAAGTGCTTACAAGATGAGCATCCTGTCCGTTCAAATTCGTAATGTGCAAGCTCTGAGACAACCGACAGAACCGTAAGCGTTAACAGAATTTTTCCGGAAGACTGCGATCGAGCTTAATCTGTGCAGAAGTGAGGCATCACCGTGCTGAAGCCGATGGACGACATGATGTAGAGATATTGTGGAAGACTTGGCTCGTCGAGAGATTGCTCTCGGAACAACGGCGATCGACTTCAACGCAACACTGCGAATTCCATTCGATGCATGTCCTTCTATTGAGTTTCAAGACCTGCCAAACAGTTGCGATCGCCCCACTACAGCGAGCAGGAAACCTGAACGGACAAAACCCTCGTCCCCCAAGATAATTCTGCTAGAATAAATTTCACCGATTTTGATTGTTGGGTGACTTTACTCTGATCGGCCAAGAGATGCCATGAAAAACTCAGACTCTACAACCTGTGAAGCCTTTGCTCGTGCGATTGCTCGTTTAGGGCACTTGCCTATTGAAGTTCAACCCCAGGTCGAATCCATCCTTCACTCCATGGCAGACCCGACACTCCTCAACGAGCAGAGTCAAACGCTTGCGGCCACGATTTGTGTTCTGGTTGAGCAGCATCCTGAGTTAAACCAGGTTTACCAGGCTGAGCGACAAAAGTTGCAACAGGATTATCATTGGAACGAGCAAGCTCAAGGCGACATTCCCCTTTCCCACGATTCACTGTCTCCCTTAGTCCAACTGGCGCTACAAGCTATACAAGCAGATACCCCACCTGTCCCTGTCCCTGCATCTTACCGTGTTGCTGAAAAAGGAAGACCTTATGGATGGAGCAGCCTAGCTAGCGATCGCCCCACTGAAGATGTTCAGCAAAGCCAACTCTCCGCAGCCAAAATTGACATTCTCAGAAAAATCGACAAACGTCCCTGCACCACGCAAGACCTGGTTTCGTTTATGGGCAAAACTACCTCATCCGATCAGGTGAGAGCTATGGTGCAATCTCTCTGGCTGCAAGGCTACATTGACACCCTGACCGGCAGCAGCCTCCTGCAAAAGCTCCTGCCTCCCCAACGGCGATCGCCCTCCCAACCACTCGATCCTTATGCCTCACTGGCGCTAACCAGCAAAGGTCATTTCCTGGTTCATCCGGTTTTTCGTTGGGGTTCGTAAAGAGCAATCGATCGATGATGAATGAGATGATCAACGAGTTCTGGTTCAAGACCATAGCGGTTGGGTTAGCAGGCTTATTCAATTTCTTAGGAGCTTGGAAAACCTGGATCAGGAATTGCAGATCCACCCGTTTCTTCAGCCCCAACGCAATATCTGGATCTGGATTTGGGGCATTGCTCAAGTTGGCTTTGCAGGGTTGGTTTGTTGGTTTCTTCTAGATTTGGCAAACGAAGCAACGCCAAACACCTGGAATGAAGCGCTCCTCATGTGGTTCAAAGCGGTTCTCGTAGGCATTGGTTTTAATGCAGTTCTAAATGCTGATGAAGCAACAGATTTTCTGGGCTTGAATCTGGGTGCGATCTACAAAAGCGTGACAAAGCCCATTGCTTTGCAAATTCACGCGACCCAACCCCGCACCGATCGCTTTTGGTTTGAATTGCAAAAACATCTGGCTGCACTAAAACTGGATCAAATCGACAACGGCATGAAACTCCTTCGGGAGAAGTTCAACAACAGTAAGAAAATTTCTCCGGAACAGCGTCAGGAACTGCTCATCGCTGTTCAGCAGATTCGGGATGCGACTATCCCCATCTCCGAAAGGCCAGAAGCAATTCTTGAACTTCTAAAGTATTCGGTGCCTCGCCGCAGTCTCCCCGAAATTTTAGCTGTACTAGGTTGTGAGGACAGCTTTGTAAAGCGGCATGTGCCCAAGCGATCGCAAAAACTCTTCCTCTCCAACAATCTATAGAATCTCAAATCCCACTTACCAAACTGAGCGGCAGAAGTTACAGAGCGAGTATCGAGGGGGCGATCGCGCCAAAGGCTTCGATATTTCTATTGATACGCCTAATGGCTCATTGATTATCGCTGAAGCTAAAAGCAGGGATTCCAAAACCAAAACAACTTCCTCTCAAAAGCCGTCATCCGATTTTTGGGAACGGGGCGATCGGGTTATGGTCATCGCGGCAGGGGGTGCGTTATTTGGAGGAATGTTGGCTCAAATTCCTGGAGCTATCGTAGGCGCAATCCTAGCTGGAATTTATGGTTAGTATACCTATCCGGTTGGCACTTTTAGAGCGAATCAACCCCGCGAAAAGACCAAATGAATGTATCGATACAATAGAAGCAAAAAAATGGAGCATAGCTCATGTGGGAGAATTTCCCCTACACGCTCTATGCTCTATCGATTGAATTCTCGATTAGAGAATTCCAGAATTATTCAGCCGCAGCCGCAGTTTCTTTGGCAGGAATTGCACCAAAGGGATGGATGGCCACAATCGTGCCGCCCATCCGGGTGATCCGGCGCATTTCTTCGTTCATGCGATCAACGGGAACGCGAATGAACTGGCTGCTGCTGTTGCGAACGGGATAGTTAAACTTCGAGGTTTCCTCGTTTTGTTTTAGACCCGTGACTTCGTAGACAAAGGCGCGTGTCGTAGAAGAAGCTCCCAACATAGTTGTTTGTCTCCTTGGTTATTGATGGATTTTTGGTTTGTTGCGAAGTGGGACGGTGGGGGAAAGGGGAAAGGGGAAGGGCGAAAGGGGAATCAATGATGCCTCAAAGAGGGTTTCCCTTGTCCCTTTCGCCCTGTCCCTTTACCCCTTCCCCTCTCATCAGACTTACTGAGCAACCGTAATACTGGCCACTTTACCACCCAAGCGATTGATCTGCTGGAGGGTGTTGGAGAGTTGTTCGTAGGGGACGACAAATTCCTGATTGCTGCGGCGCACTTTGGGGTAGCGGGGCAGGCTGACACCCGCGACTTCGATGCGGTAGAGGCGATCGGTGGAATTGGTCGAAGAACGTCCGAAGACCCGATTGGGAACGGAACTTTTTTTGGAGGGAAGATAGGCCCAGCCCTCGTTGCCACCCGAGGGTGCAACTACGGCAGAGACGCTATTTTTACCCAGTTCGGTGGCCAAACGGGATGCGGTTCCGGCAATTTGGGAGCGATCGCTAGTTGCATAACCCCGGTAGAGTTTGAACATCCGAGGGAATCCGGCGGTTTTTTGGCCGTCTTGGGTGTCAAAGCCCCGGTAGTAGGGCACGATGGAGTCGCCAAAGTTGGATTCATATTCAGCAGAGTCGATGTAAGAATCAATATCTGCATCGAAGCCTTCGTTTTGGTAGCGATCGAGGTGTTCGATCACTTCGGCTTCATCGTAGGGCGCGCGTCCCAGAAGGTGTTTGATGTTGAGTTCGATGACCCGCGTTTGGAAATGGGGGTAAAGGAACTTGGACTTGTAGAGTTCGGATTTGGCGAGGCCGCGCACAAACTCGCGAACGGTGATTTGGCCGTTGCACAGCAGGGACTCTAGCCCAGAGAGACGCTCCGAAGCCATGATGTAGTCGTTGCCCAAGACATGGCGATAGATCGCGTTGATGGCAACGGTGGCTTCGGCGGGTGTCCAGTTGGGACGCAGTTCGGTGGGGCGGAAGTCGCTGAAGGCAGTGGTGCCGAGACGGGAAGCCGCAGTGGTAATAGCCAAGGGTGTTCTCCTTTTAAGATGAAAAATATCTAAAAAAAAAGCCGCCCAGAACGCCAGATACTGTTCATACAGTTAATGTATCGACAGCATTCTGTTGTTCTGGGCGAAAATTCACCCTTAGCTGAGGGCGTTGATGGCGTAGTCGATGTAGGAGTTGGCTTCTACAGCAGCGTCGCCGCTCAGACCGTGGTTAGCCTTGATGTGCTTCAGGGCTTCAACGTACCAGCTGGGGGACAGTTCAAAGGTACGGTTGATTTCAGCCAGACCGCCGATGAGGTAGTCATCCATGGGGCCGGTGCTGCCAGCAACCAAGCAGTAGGTGATCATGCGGATGTAGTAGCCGATGTCACGAACGCACTTGGACTTGCCGGTGGGGCTGGAAGCGTAGTTGTTCCCTTGCATTTGGGTGGTGTAGGGGAACTTTTGGTAAACTGCATTAGCAGCACCATCAGCCAAGCTGGAAGCTTTGGCGCTCAGACC
Source organism: Oculatellaceae cyanobacterium Prado106 (assembly GCA_025454315.1). Classification (GTDB taxonomy): domain Bacteria; phylum Cyanobacteriota; class Cyanobacteriia; order Elainellales; family Elainellaceae; genus Prado106. The sequence continues at coordinate 6,951 of JALOOP010000029.1, read as the reverse complement.
TTTAGCAGCATCCAAGCTAGCAGCGGCTTGACGGAAACGGCCAAAAGCAACTTGCAGCTCGGTGGAGCTGAGGAAGCGTCCTTGGGAATCAGCTGTTGCGACCGCTTCGGTTAAAGGCGTTTTCATAGGGTATCGTCCTCTTGAATGGGTAAATTACGAAGTGTTTTGATGATTGTTGAGACGGAGCGGGGATTAGCCGACAGCAGCAGCGGCGCGGTCGAAGTAGCCACCCAGCTCAGCCATCAGAGAGGAGCAGTCGCCACGGGTAACACCGTTGGTATCGTTGGCGATCGCAATCGCAGCGTCCTTCATTTTAGCAACGCCAGCAGCCACGGAACCACCAGGAACACCCAGGGCAACGTAGGTTTCGCGCAGACCGTTGAGGCAGCGATCGTCAAGAACGCTAGCATCACCTGTGAAGGCCGCGTAGGTCACATAGCGCAGGATGATTTCCATATCGCGCAAGCAAGCAGCCATGCGACGGTTGGTGTAGGCGTTACCACCAGGAGCAATCAACTGGGGTTGCTCAGCGAACAGAGCGCGAGCCGCATTGGCAACGATCGCAGAAGAGTTGGAGGTGATGCGGTTCACAGCGTCCATGCGCTTGTTGCCTTCAGCAACCATGGCTTTGAGGGCGTCGATCTGAGAGTCACTCACATATTCGCCGCGAGTGTCAGCTTGGGCAACCACTTTGGTAAAAGCGTCTAGCATTCAAGTATCTCCTAAAATTTTGGACAATATAGGGGTTCAAGCGCAGACTTGATTCAGATTGAATGTCGCCATGAGCAGGATAAATCCTCGAACATGTGCGAAGCCACAGCGGGAAGTCCAAACCCAGCTTGAGCAGGTCTAGCAAGGAGAGCAAAGCCAAATATAATAAAGCTCCACTCCTTGGACAAATTCAATCAAATCTTTTGTAGTCAATTTCACAAACTATGTTGGGCAATTGCCCTAACATCAGGCTTGTAAAACCTGAACTTCTTAACCGTTGCTCAGTTGACATTGCACCGTCAGAGCGCTCGTCAAGAACTCAGTTGCTTTGAACACTTCGATTAAAGCAAGCTATTTGTGCAAAAATTGTGCAATTCTCAGCTTGTGAACGGGATTATACGTTAAGAAATAATACTAAGTTTGAAACCCTTGCTGGACAAGGGTTTTATTATTTGGCGATTATGAAGCTTGCTTAGAATTACTTCGTGTTTGTTTACATTGCTTAATATATTCGGCCAGGGATTTTAATCTTGGTGTCCTTCTTTTCCGGCAAGCCTCAAAAGAAGACCGCTGAACCCTCTGCTAGGGAGCGGCTTAAAGAAGTCAATTGGCACGCAGTCCATTAGCCTGTAACCCTTTGGTTATGAGCTAGTGGTCGATTGAGAGGACGAATCTAATGGGCTTAGGAAATCAAAAAAAATCTAAAATTCGACAGGAAGATGCCGAAGTCCTGTTGTTTAAGGAAGATTGAGAGGATTGACTGAAGCGTTACAAACTCCCTCAAACCGCTCCCACCTCAATTCCTGCATCAACCTTCTGCCAACGCCCCCTTACCCATCGATTCAACCCCCACTCAAAATATGGCCAAAACTTCGTGGGGAAGGTATTCTACGCCTACCGATCCAGGAGGCATGGAATCCCTTCCCCATCAGGGTTGCAGTTGATTCAAGGGGGTAAAGATTGGCGCTAGGTTTCTCCATGGCATGAGTAACCGCGATCGCTCCAGGGTTCTATGTTTTTAAAGTCTGATGCATCAGGGGGCAAGTTCAGGGTTGAATGACACAAAGTTCTAACTCAGCGATATTTTCGAGATTGCAAAAAAAATGGGTTGCTGAGGATTTGTGCCTCGATAACCCATAGGTGCTTACGTTCATTTTAGCGAGATTCAAAAAATGGCGTTGCTGAATTCAGCTATGAAATGTTGTGTGGTGGCCGCGCCACCACATAACATTTCATAGCCCCGATCTCAACCCCCAAAAAATCACGACGAAGCAAATTAGATAGCTTCCTGAGAGAAACTACCTGAGAGAAGCTATCGGAGAGATTAGGAACCCGGCATAAAACAGGCTGAGGGACGAGAAGGGAATCAGCCGAAGTTTTGAATCGGAACCTTAGAGACGCATTTGGCGCAGAAGAGTTGTCCTCATCGATATTCGTTAGCCCACAGCGGTTAGACGGCCACGTAATCAAATAGCATCGTCGTCATATAGCGTTCTGCCCATTCCATGCCGAAGGATTTCTCCAGGACTCGGCGGGTTTTGTCGTTTTGCTGCTGTTGCTGACAGTAATGCTGTTGTCCCAGGAGATTTTGATTGACTGCTTCTGAGGTGGTGAGAGGGTGGGTGGCGCTGGCGAGTTGACAGTGAATAGTCAAGAAGCCTTGAACCCGCTGAATGAATGCGTCTTCTTCTTCGGGGCTGGTGGGACGGATGAAGAGGCAGAAGTTGGAGAAGATGGTGCCCCAGGGGGGAAGGTCGCGGGGTTGGCTGAAGGGGTAGGATTCGAGTTGGGAGAGGTGCTGTTGGTAGGTGGAGGGGAGGGAGCGATCGCCACTCACGGGAGAGAGATCGGCGATCGCTGCACTAATGCCACCGCGACCGCCCACCAAGTCTGCACCAAAGATTGGCAGGGGATACTCCGCATTCGGAAACATAACGCAGTGCAGAATGTCCAAACCATTGCCCACCCGCGCCAGTTCCAGGTGCAGCTTGCGAAACTGCGGCGTTTGATAACAGTGATTTTCAATGACCAGTCGCTCTCCTTCCAGGCTGCCTTCGACATAGCCCAGATCCTCGGGCACCTGGTAGGGCGACAGTTGCAGGTGCTGCTGCCAGGTCGCCTCAATACAGTTTGCCAACCGATGGATGAGCGGGTGCTGTTGTTCTCGAATCGATTTGGGGGCTGATTCGAGGGTTGATTTATTCATAACGTTTTGATCTCAACGGAATGTTTATTTCTTAAATTGTCCGACGAGAGACGACAAATGAGGCAAGTTGGGAAGTTACGAATCATTTCTTAATGAAGAGGGGGAGTGGGGAGTGGGGAGTAGGGGGAAGGGGGAAAGGGGAAAGGGGAAAGGGACTCTTCGTGTGCTTAAGGAAAAGCTCTTAGTTTGAAAAATGGTGATTTTCCTTGTCCAATTTAACGAGAGTCAAGGGAAAGGGAGTTCTTGAGATTCTGAGTTGGCTTGTGGAGAAATTTTTGATTTAGAAAACAATGGTTCTCTGGGGAAAGTTCAACGATAGGTCTCTGGATAAGTTCCTGGATAAGCTCATTGATCCCCCTTTCCCCTTTTCCCCTTCCCCTTTTCCCCTCTTCAACTTGTCCAAGCCTTAATCCGCTGGAGTCGGTTCAGGATGCGGTTGGCGAGGTCGATGCCCAGGATGGGTTTGCAGAGGTAGTCGTCGGCACCGAGGGTGAAGGCGTGGTTTTGGGTGGCTTGGTCGGTGAGGCTGCTGAGGAAGAGGATGGGGAGGCGGTGCCAGTGGGGGTTGCTGCGGACGGCTTGGCAGAGTTCAAAGCCGTTGGTGACGGGGAGTTGGATGTCGAGGATGAGCATGTCGGGGTTGACGGCTTCGAGGATGAGCCAGAATTCTTGGGGGTTGGCTAGGGTGGTGACCTTGAAGCCCCAGGGTTGGAGGAGTTTGGGGAGGGCTTGCAGCCAGATTGGGTCGGCATCGACGATCATGACTTTGGTGCCCTGGTCGGTGGGATGGGGGAGGGATGGGGCGATCGCACCTAAATCCGTAATTTCCTGCTGATCTTGAAGGCTCTGGCGGAGGGTATGAATCTGCTCCGTCAACATAGTTGCATCAGCAAGGTCGGACTGAACGGTAGACTGGGCGGGATTAAAGGCTTGTTCGAGTTGGCGGACGATCGCCATAGCTTGGGTGAGGCCAAAGGTGCCGAGGATGCCGACGAGATGGCGAGCGGTGTGGTGGGCTTGGCCTTGGAGGGATGCGGCGGTGGGCGTTGGGGTTTCGGGGGTGGGGGTGAGGGTGGCGATCGCGGCTTCAAAAACGCTCAGGCTGCTGAGGATAGCAGGCTTTTGGCTGCTCCATGTCTCATTGAGAAATTTGAGGGATGGGTTGAAGGATGACTTCTGGGTTGGGAGAGGGACAGGAGAGCCATCCTGGGGGGCATCTTCTGCGCCTGGGTCGGCTTTTAGGTAATAGCCGCGTCCGTGGACGGTGGCGATAAAGTCGGTGGGTGCGCCTGCTTTGGCTAGCTTTTGGCGAACGCGACGAATATGGGAGCGGACGGTGGCTTCGGAGGGAAATTCTTCGGAGGTCCAGAGGCGGCCTAGGATTTCTTCAGTGCTGAAGACATGCTGCGTTTCGCGCATGAAGAGTTCGAGCAGTTCATATTCTTTGGTGGTGAGGGAGAGGGTTTGGTTGTCGTAGCTGACTTCGCAGGAGCTTGGGTTGAGCAGGAGGTTGCCCCAGATCAGGAGGGGGAAGGGGTTGGCGCTGCTGCGGCGCAGGAGGGCGCGCATGCGGGCGTTGAGTTCGGTGAGATCGAAGGGTTTAACGATGTAGTCATCGGCTCCGGCATCTAAGCCTCTGACTTTGGCGGTGATGCTGTCCTGGTCGCTGAGGAGCAGAATGGGGGTGGTGTAGCCTTCGGCGCGGAAGCGCTGGCAGAGGCTGATGCCGTCGAGTTTGGGCAGCATCAGGTCGAGGAGCATCAGGTCATAGTCAAAGGTGGAGCCGTAGATCCAGCCCGTTTCTCCGTCTCGGACGCGATCGACCACGTAGCGATGGGTGGCGAGGTTGCGCGTGAGGCGATCGCTGGTGGTTTCGTCGGGGTCTGCCAGGAGGATCTTCATGGAAGAAATTATCGCAGAAAAAATTGGGGTGTTGAGGAGGGGAGAAAACTGGCGGAGGTCTTGGATTAGATTTAAACCGCAGAGACGCAGAGACGCAGAGGAATTGGGTTTATTACCTTGTGGAAGAATGCTTGGATCACGAACAAAATAAAGTGTAAAAGTTTTGGAGGGAGGTGCTGCTTCACAGCACCTCCCTCCAAAACTTTTACATCTTATTAAAACCAAGATCCTTGGGGGTTGAGTTTGAATTCTAGGGTGGGATGAAGAGTTGTAAAACTGTTTTGGCTTTGGGGTTGTCGGGATGGGTGGGTTAGTTTTGGCATTTTTTGGGGGATGGGCGATCGCAATTTACCCGCTTAGCAATCAACTATATGAAGATAAATACATGAAGATATGTGTCTTGTTTTTCTGGATCTGATTCTCCCCAGATCCCGTCGTTGCTGGGAAGTGTCTTTGATCCTTCATAAGTAGGATGTAGTCGTGATCCCCAAGGTTTTATACTTTAGGGACAAGCAAGGACAGGTCAAATGCATCTGTTTTGAATCCTTTGAAATCCTTCAAGGAAAACGATGGGAACAGAGTTGTAATGACCTAAATTGAATGCTGTAAATTCTTTGTTCACCTGCATTTAATCATCGTGTATGAACGATATTGAATAGCCCCAACGCAAATAGAATTAAAACTCGGGTTTGCGTCAGCAGGCGAATAGAAATAGAACCAAAACGACATGATTTTATCAATAGCGAATAAATAAGTCGCTACATCAGCACACTATCATTTGACAGGTCTTGAACTGTAGGTTTGTAGGTTGGGTGGAGCGCAGCGTAACTCAACATCGCAGCCATAAACCTTGGTTCAACGTTCATATCTTTGCCTCTAGGCTAAGCGCTCTAGTGGGTAGTTGGGTTGTGCTTTGCTCTACCCAACCTGCGGGTTTTTCTTGTGTTTTATGTTGGGCGGTGAGTTGTGCGAGTTGCTGTATCTTGATTTTCGAGGAGTTTGGTTATGGGATTTAGTCCTCGTCAGGAATTCATTGCGGAATTTCTGGGCACGATGGTTTTACTTGCTTTTGGGGCGGGGGTGGTGGCTATGGTCACGCTATTTCCATCCGATCCGCCTGTGGTTGGTGCGGTCATTAATGGTGGCTACACTAATATTGTTTTGGGATGGGGGTTGGCGGTGACGATGGGCATTTATGTGTCCGGCAAGATTAGTGGCGCACATTTGAATCCTGCCGTAACGATCGCCCTTGCTGCCACCGGACGCTTTCCCTGGTCAAAGACTGGATATTACATTTTGGCGCAGGTGCTAGGTGCGTTTGTGGGAGCGGCGATCGTCTTTGCGGTTTACTATGCAAAATGGATTCAAATTGATCCCAATTTAGAGAATACGGCGGGTATCTTTACGACGTTTCCGGCGGTGGATAACTTCTGGTCAGGATTTGTGGATCAGGTGGTGGGAACTGCGTTGTTGATGGGGTTGATTTTGGCGATCGGCGATGAGAACAACGCACCGCCGGGGCAACTGGGGCCGCTGATGGTGGGGTTGATTGTGGTGGCGATCGGCATTAGCTTTGGGGGGATGCATGGTTATGCGATTAATCCGGCGCGTGACTTTGGCCCAAGATTGTTTAGTGTGATAGCAGGGTTTAGGAATAATGGTTTAATGGGTAGCACGATTTGGATTGTGCCGATTATTGCACCCATTTTGGGCGCACTCGTGGGCGCGTTCACTTATGACACGATGATTGGCTTTCCCCTCCGGCGCTCACAATCTCGTCATAAGTCCACACAGGAAATTGAGCCGCCTGCTGCTGTCCCTCGATAAGGGTCTAGTGAATCGGGTTTAGATTTAACATCATTCACGTTAGAAGATTGAATAGAAAGCATTTGTGAACCGGGATGGGAAAACGTCTTAGAATGACTTTGAATAGCGTCATTTGAGGAAAGATCTCTCTGTATAACCATTTAGCTTCACTTAAAACGCAGAGGAGCAGAGGAGCAGAGGACGCTGAGAGGAATGAGCCGCAGAGGTAAGGCAGCTTGTAAAAATAACTTGAGCATCTTGGCATGATTTCTTATGATTTGAGCAACAGCGTTGGCATTAGGTAACTATGTTTGATGTTGAGGTGC
>JALOOP010000366.1 GCA_025454315.1 Oculatellaceae cyanobacterium Prado106 | reverse complement strand
TTGTTGACCATGCGGTAGCCCGTTGCGGCTTCCCAGAGGTCATAGATCAGTTCGCGTTCTCGGAAGATGTAGAAGAAGGGGGTTTGGGCACCCACGTCTGCTAGGAAGGGCCCGAGCCATAGGAGGTGGTTGGCGATGCGGTTGAGTTCCAGCATGATGACGCGGATGTAGCTGGCTCGACGGGGCACCGTAATGTCGGCTAATTTTTCGGGAGCGTTGACGGTGACGGCTTCGTTGAACATGCCAGCGGCGTAGTCCCAGCGGCTGACGTAGGGGACGTACATGACGTTGGTGCGGTTTTCGGCGATTTTTTCCATGCCGCGATGCAGGTAGCCAATCACAGGCTCACAGTCCACCACATCCTCCCCGTCCAGGGTGACAATGAGCCGCAGTACCCCGTGCATGGAGGGGTGGTGGGGACCCATGTTAATGACCATGGGTTCGGTTTTGGTTTCGATCATTGACATAAGATTGGCTCTCTCCGAATGACTCGCTAATCTTGCTCTCTATACGCATTATAGGGACTCATGGTTAACCCTGTAGCGTTTTGTGAAGTCGAGATCTGTTGGGGTTTCTATAGAAAAAGCTGATGGGGAAGTAGGAAAAGGGGAAAGGGAAAAGGCGAAGGGGGAAAGGGAGGTCATTCATCGTCCAGGAAGATTGCTGTTACCTCTTCTGGGAAGTCCAGCGATCGCCCAATTCTCTCGCTATAGGCTCTTCCCAGAAAATCGCCGTTACTCCTTGCCAAGAAGTTCAGCGATCGCCCAACAAAATCTTTATCTTCTCCTTTAACCCTCATGTTTAGGAATACTGTCCGATCGCCAATAACCCCGCACGTTCTTGTATTCGATTAGGATGGTTGAACTGAAGGATCAAGACAGTGACTCTGCCTTCTGGAGTTTGCGGAATAATGGCGGCACCTGAAAGGGTGAAGTGATCCTGCCAGGTTTGAGTTCTGGGGTTGAAGAAGGGGGTGAGCCGATTCGTTTCTGGATCAATAGAGCCGAGGTCAGTACCTTTTGCTCGATTGCAGTAGGGGCAAGCCAGAGCAAGATTGTCAAGGGTTGTGGTGCCACCGTGCTTTTCTGCAATGATGTGTTCCATTTCAAAGGCCAGAAATGTCACACGCTGAGGGAAGCGACAATACTCACAGCGATCGCCTGCTCGTTCGACGACTTGTCTACGGAGAGCAGCGGAGACATAAGTGCTCATAGCGGCTGAAGCTTTTCTAGAGCGCGGGTTTTAGCTAAACGTACCAGATGCTCTAGAGTCAGGTAGCGTTCTAGTTCGGCTTCACCCTTGGCGGTTAGGGTTCCGGCTTTGCTCTGAGCTAGCAGCTCGCTAACCCGTGCCTGAAATTCTAGGGAGGGGCGAATCGCGAGAATCTCTTCCGGAGCGGGTTGGCTAGCTAGGAGCAGAATAATATCTTTTTCATCAAGAAAATTCGTGGAGCGTTGCTGGGTTTCTAGCTCCTGTAGACCCAGTTCTAGCACCTGCGGCAGTTGGCCTTGAAACTGCTGAAGGCGTTGGGCAAGATCGTCAGGGATGTCAATTGTAATTTGTGTCATAACTGCTTGGCCTGCTGATTATATTTTGGTTGAGAAAATCAAGTAGGGCTGCTGTGGATTCATCGACCAGTTCTCGGGAGCAGAGGGTTGAGCAGACTGGGGAGGCATCAACATAATATTAGAGATGTCCTTTATTCGTTTGTTCTATTTTGACTGACGCAGAAACTCTCGATCTGGATGAGACACCAGAGCCAATTCCAGCCTTTGTTCATATTCCAGTCCTCAGCCAGGAGGTGATCGAGGGGCTGGCGCTCCGTTCCGGTGGACACTACTTGGATGCGACGGTGGGGGGTGGGGGGCATAGTCGGTTGATTTTGGCCGCTGATGCGACGGTGCAGTTGACGGCGCTGGATCAGGATGGGTGGGCGATCGCCGCTGCTCAAAAGGAGTTGGCGGAATTTGGCGATCGCATCCAGTTCCACACCACCAATTTTGCCGACTACAACCCTGGCTCTGTGAAATTCGACGGCATCCTCGCCGATCTGGGCGTGAGTTCGGCTCAGTTTGATATTCCTGAACGGGGCTTCAGCTTTCGCCATGAGGCGGCTTTGGATATGCGGATGGATCAGCAGCAGGATTTGACGGCTGCGGATGTGGTGAATAGCTGGGATGAGGTGGCGATCGCAAATGCCATTTACCAGTACGGTGAAGAAAGGCTGTCTCGCCAAATTGCCCGCCGTATTGTCGAACATCGCCCTTTCACCACCACCACCCAACTCTCAGAGACTATTTTCCATGCGGTGCCCCGCTCCTACCGCTACGGGCGGATTCATCCAGCGACGCGCACCTTCCAGGCGCTACGCATTGTCGTCAACCGGGAGCTGCAAGTGTTAGAGACTTTTCTAGAGAAAGCGCCACAGTGGCTTAAACCCGAGGGACGGCTGGCGGTGATTAGCTTCCATAGTCTGGAAGACCGGATTGTGAAGCATCGGCTGAAGGAGTCGCCGGATCTCAAAGTGCTGACCAAGAAGCCGATCGTGGCGGGTGAGGAGGAAGTGCGGGAGAATGGGCGATCGCGCTCTGCCAAACTGCGAATTGCAGAACGGCAAGAATAGACTATCGACCCGCTTCAAACACTTGATTGGCTGTCAGGGATAGACTCTGGAATGTTTCGGATTCTAGTCGATCTTCGCCGCGAAACTGTTTGGGGAAATACTCCCCTTCAATCAGGCGATAGATCGTAATCGTAGGCTGCTTGGGAGAACCAATGTAACGAATGCCGCCCAAGCCTGCAAAATCGACGATCCAGTATTCAGGAACGCCCAACGCTTCATACTCGTTGAACTTATCGTCATAGTCATCTCGCCAGTTGGTACTGACCACCTCAATCAGCAGCGGAGGCGGAACATAAGCCGCCGCAGAGATAGAAGTTTGGCGCATCCGTTCCCATTCTGCCTGGTCAAACACAACAATGTCGGCTCTCCGGCTTTCCTCTCTGCCACTGACTGGATGGGTTCCGGTCATGACTTGCTTCTGCCGCTTGGGGATGTAGGGCAGATTCAAATCCTTGCAGTGGGCGGCCAAGATCACACACAACTCATCGGCCACATCTTCATGTTTGGCATTGGGGTCAACAACAGGCATGGGAAAACCATCGCGTAGTTCGTAGTCTCTGCCTGTGCCATCGTCCCAGGCAAGAAACTCCTCGAAGGTCATGGATTGGGTGGCAGTTGTATACATGCCCTTTGCCTCCACTACTTTTTCATCATGACTTGTTCGACGAAGTTGGTGTAGACATCACCTCGGATAAAGTCAGGGGCTTCCAGGACTTTTTGGTGAAAGCCAATCGTGGTGGTGAGTCCGGTGATGGCGCATTCGCGGAGGGCGCGTTTCATGCGCTGGATGGCGGTGGGGCGATCGCTCCCCCACACAATTAGTTTGCCGATCAGCGAGTCGTAATAGGGCGGAATTTCGTAGTCCGTGTAGACATGGGAATCCATCCGAACGCCGGGGCCGCCGGGGGGCAGATAGCCGCTGATGCGTCCGGGATTGGGACGGAAATTGTGGTCAGGGTCTTCGGCGTTGATGCGGCATTCGATCGCATGTCCCCGAAACTGAATTTGGTCTTGAGTGAAGCGCAGTCTCTCGCCTTGAGCCACCCGGATTTGTTCGGCAATCAGATCCACCCCCGTAATCATCTCAGTGACAGGATGCTCGACCTGAATCCGGGTATTCATTTCCATGAAATAAAATCCGCCCGAGGCATCCAGCAGAAACTCGACGGTGCCTGCCCCGACGTAGCCAATCCCTTGAGCAACGCGCACAGCCGCTGCACCCATTTTTTCGCGGAGTTCGGGACTGAGGGCGGGACTGGGGGCTTCTTCCAGGAGTTTCTGGTGGCGGCGCTGGATGGAGCATTCCCGTTCGCCCAGGTGGACGACATTGCCGTGGCTGTCGGCCAGGATTTGGAACTCGATGTGTCGGGGACGCTCAATGAATTTTTCCATGTAAACGCCGGGATTGCCAAAGGCCGCATCGGCTTCGCCTTGAGCTGCTAGGAAGGACTTCACCAGATCTTCGGGATCGCGCACCAGGCGCATCCCCCGACCGCCGCCGCCTGCGGTCGCTTTGATCATGACGGGATAGCCGATTTGTTGGGCAGTGGCGATCGCTTCCTGGTCATCCCGCAGCAAGCCCTCACTACCGGGTACTGTGGGCACCCCAATCCGCTGCATAGTGTCCTTGGCCGTGGACTTATCGCCCATCGATCGCATCGAATCCGGCGAAGGGCCAATAAAGACAATTTGGTGATCTGCACAAATCTCGGCAAAGCGCGCATTCTCTGCCAGAAAGCCATAGCCGGGATGAATCGCCGTGGCGTTGCGAGTCAGTGCCGCCGCAATAATATTCGGGATATTTAAGTAGCTCTTGCTGCTCAGAGGTTCGCCAATACACACCGCCTCATCAGCCAACTGGACATGCAGGGCATTGCGATCGGTCGTGGAGTGAACCGCAACAGTGGCAATCCCCATCTCTTCACAGGTGCGGAGAATGCGGAGGGCAATTTCCCCTCGATTGGCAATCAAAATTTTATCGAAACGCATGTTTTCCAGACGGGTTATAGAGATCAGCGCATCCATCCAAAGCTTGCAAGAGCTTGCAAAGGCTTACACAAAACAGCCGAAGGCAGTCAAGAGCAGGCAAGCAGGGGCTAATCTCAGATTCTACCGTGCCCAGGCTCAACAAATATGAAATCTTATCTGAGGCCACTAAACGGCCAGGAAAAATCCCTTCCTACCCACCAGCCCCCCCTTCCCCTTTCCCCTTTCCCCTTCCTCCCCACTCCCCACTCCCCACTCCCCCACCCCCCACCCCACCGCCCCCAATTCGCGCTAAATTGATTGGGAAAGTTTTTGGAAGCCCATCATGACTCGCATCTGGAAAAAATTAGGCATCTGCGCCCTGCTGGGGCTGGTTCTCAGTTGGGTGGTCAGCAGTTGCAGTCCTTCGCCCCAGGCCAACTCCGGGGGACAAGCGGCCTCGGGTCAGGCCGAAGTCGAATTCTGGACGATGCAACTGCAACCCCAGTTCACCGACTACTTCAACACCCTGATTGGCCAATTTGAGCAAGCCAATGCCGGGGTTAAAGTGCGTTGGGTCGATGTCCCCTGGGCTGACATGCAGAGCAAAATTTTGACCGCCACCTCCGCCGGTACCGCGCCCGATGTCGTCAACCTCAACCCCGACTTTGCCGCCCAGCTAGCAGGCCGCAACGCCTGGTTGACCCTCGACGATCGCATCCCCAGCCCCGATCGCCAGCAGTACCTCCCCAAAATCTGGCAAGCCGGAACCTTGGACGGCAAGAGCTTTGGCCTCCCCTGGTACCTCACCACCAGCGTGACGATCTATAACCAGGACTTGCTGCAACAGGCAGGAGTCGCCCAACCGCCCAAAACCTACAGCGAACTGGCTACCGTCGCCAAGCAAATTAAGGACAAAACAGGAAAATACGCCTTTTTCACCACCTTTGTCCCCGAAGATTCCGCCGAAGTGCTCCAGTCCTTCGTCCAAATGGGCGCAACGCTCCTAGACGCTCAAGGCAAAGCTGCCTTCAATACCCCTGCAGGCAAAGCCGTTTTTCAATACTGGACAGACCTCTACAAGCAAGACCTGCTCCCCAAGGAAACCCTGACCCAAGGCCATCGCCGCGCCATTGAACTCTACCAGGCGGGCGAAACCGCGATGCTCTCCACCGGGCCTCAGTTCCTCAAGACTATCGCCACCAATGCTCCGGCGATCGCCCAAGTCTCCGCCGCTGCCCCCCAAATCACAGGCACCACGGGCAAAAAGAACGTCGCCGTCATGAACCTGGTGATTCCCCGCAATACCGACCAACCGGATGCAGCCCTCAAATTCGCCCTCTTCGTCACCAACAACACCAACCAACTCGCCTTCGCCAAAGCCGCCAACGTCCTCCCTTCCACGGGTGACGCGCTCAAGGACGGCTACTTCACCTCCGGCGATGCCGCCCTCGACAAAGCCCGCGCCATCAGCGCCCAACAAATGGCCGATGCCGAGGTGCTTCTTCCCGCCAACAAAGACATCAAGGAACTCCAAAAAATTGTCTACGACAATCTCCAGGCCGCGATGCTGGACGAGAAGACGGTGGATCAGGCGATCGCAGATGCTGCCCAGGAGTGGGATGAGCGTTAGGAGGTGGATGGGTGGATGGGTGGATGGGTGAAGGAGGTTGGAATTTTTGTTGCTTAGACCTCTCTTCTTGGTGGGACTTTCCTTTTTTAGGTCTTGCTGAACATCTGCCCACAAAACCTTTTCGATAGTTTCCCTTCTACTAGAATTAATCAGCTTTCTTCAGTTCCGGTTAACTCATTTCAAAAACAAAGGACATTAGAAGCGTGAACTGCTTCTAATGTCCTTTTTGCAAGCTGGGATTGTGCAAGTTGGAATTTGAGAGAGAGTTGGGTGCTAGGAAATGATATTTGCAGCAGATCTTTCCATCCTAGAAACAAATAGTCCTACCACCTGAAGGATTTTGCTTAAGAATTGGCCTCCCTTGATCCACCCATCCACCCATCCACCCATCCACCCATCTACCCATCTACCCCAATACCCATCTACCCCTTAAAGTCACTCGCCGCCGCTGGCCAATTCTGATTGGCCTTGTTGATATTGCCGGGGATATCCTGCTCCCAGCGATCGCGCACTCCCAAGTCAAAGTTTAGGTACAGCTTGCCGTCCACGATGCTCCAGGCTTCTGGAACGGTGGAAGCGGTGTAGCCATTGGCGACCGCAAAGGCACAGAAACCACCGTACTGGGGCGCATATTGCTCAGGATTGGCCGCGAAGAGATCTCGATTGGCGGCGCTGGAGAAGTGCCAGGTGGCATTCATCCAGGTGTGGCTGAACTCGGGGTTGCCGGGGACGGGACGCTGGGCAAAGAAGTAGGCGACCGGATCAGTTCCGTCAATGGCAACGCCTTGATTGTCGGTGTAAATCGGGGTTTGTGCGGGGTCAGATTGCGCCGCTTGGCTGGGGCTGGAGGCAGGTTGAGCCGCCTGAGTAGGGCTAACTTGCGCCGCAGGTTGAGCCGTTACCGACTCGCTCTTTTGCAGATTGGTGCAGCCTACGACCAGACTGGCGGAGAGTAGGGCGATCGCCACAAACATTACGGGTTTCGTTTTCATGGGAATGACTCCAGGTTGACAATAAGGGTTTGGTGATTTTTCTAAAAGGCAATGATTTAACGGGTTTAGAAGCGGTGGGGCGATCGCAACGACATTCAGCAACGACATTCAGCATCAACATGCAGTATCAACATGCAGCATCTATTCATCTATTGGGCGATCGCTCACCGCCTCCAAACCCCAACACCCTAAGAATGAAGCAGCTATCTGAAATTGCCCTGACAAAAATCTGAGGTTTACCTGAGAGATTGAACATTGAATTGAACATTGAATCGTTAAATGAGTGTCTGGGAGGAAGGATTCAGAGCGTATTTCTAAAAAAAAGATTAAATCAAGGGCAAGATCACGATAGATGGATCAAGATCGATCAGGTGATGTTCATGAGGTAGGGATCATGG
>JALOOP010000365.1 GCA_025454315.1 Oculatellaceae cyanobacterium Prado106 | reverse complement strand
GGGAGTCCAGCATGTTTGATGGAGGTTTGGGGAGAGGCTCCGGTACCGCCATCATGTCCGGAAATGAGAACGACATCGGCATGGGCTTTGGCCACGCCAGCGGCCACGGTACCGACACCGACCTCGGAGACGAGTTTGACACTGATACGCGCCTGACGGTTGGCATTCTTCAGGTCATGGATCAGTTCGGCCAGATCTTCAATGGAGTAGATGTCATGGTGCGGCGGGGGAGAAATCAAGCCGACACCGGGGGTAGAGTGGCGGACTTTGGCAATCCAGGGATAGACCTTGCGTCCGGGGAGTTGGCCGCCTTCGCCCGGTTTTGCGCCCTGTGCCATTTTGATTTGCAGTTCTCTAGCCTGGGAGAGGTAGAGGCTGGTCACGCCAAACCGCCCGGAGGCTACCTGTTTGATGGCGCTGTTCTTGGAGTCGCCCTGCTCATTCGTCCAGGTGTAGCGATCGGGATCTTCGCCGCCCTCGCCCGTGTTGGACTTACCGCCGATGCGGTTCATGGCGATCGCCAATGCCTCATGCGCCTCCTTAGAAATCGACCCATAGCTCATCGCCCCAGTTTTGAAGCGCTGCATGATGGATTCGATCGGCTCCACTTCTTCCAGGGGAATGGCTTGGCGCGGCTTAAATTCCAGCAGACCGCGCAGGGTAAAGAACTGCTGGTTCTGTTCATTCACCAGGGTGGAATATTGCTTGAACTGGTCGTAGCTGTCGGTTCGCACCGCCTTTTGCAGCGCGTGAATGGTTTGGGGACTAAACAAATGCGCCTCACCCTCCTTGCGCCATTGATATTCGCCGCCCACATCCAAGGTGTGACCATTGACCTCGCGATCGGGGAAGGCATGGTGATGGCGCAGGGTAGCCTCCTGGGCAATCACCGCTAGATCCGCTCCTTCAATCCGAGAAGCCGTCCAGCTAAAGTAGCGATCGACCAAATCATGATTAAGCCCGATCGCCTCAAAGATCTGTGCGCCCCGGTAGCTTTGCAGCGTCGAAATACCAATCTTGGACGCGACTTTGACAATGCCTTTGGTCGCGGCTTTGATGTAGTTCTTGCAGGCGGTCTTGTGATCCACCCCCAGCAGAGTTCCCTGTTGAATCATCGAGTCCAGGGTTTCAAACACGAGATAGGGATTGATTGCACCACAGCCATAGCCCAAGAGCAGCGCATGGTGATGAACCTCCCGAGGTTCGCCCGACTCCAGCACCAAACCCACCCTTGTCCGGCTACCTTCCCGAATCAAATGATGGTGCAGTCCAGCCACCGCTAACAGCGCCGGGATAGGAGCCTGGTCGCGATCGAGATGGCGATCGCTCAAAATCAAAATGCTGGCTCCAGTTGCGATCGCCGCATCCGCCGCCGCAAACAAAGCCTCCATCGCCTGCTCTAACCCCTTCGCGCCTGCCGTCGGATCAAACAAAATCGGCAAGGTCGCAGATTTGAAGTCGCCGCTATCCAGTTGCTTCAGTTGCGCCAGTTCGGCATCGCTGAGGATAGGGGTTTTCAGTTCAATCAGGCGGCAGCTTTCCGGTTCGGGCTTGAGCAAGTTGCGCTCAGCGCCAATGGTGGTTTCAGCGGAAGTGATGATTTCTTCGCGGATCGAGTCGATGGGCGGGTTGGTGACCTGAGCAAATAGCTGCTGGAAGTAGTCGTACAGCAGCTTGGGTCGATCCGACAGCACCGCCAACGGCGTGTCCGAACCCATGGAACCGATCGCCTCTACCCCATCCTTGGCCATGGGTGTCAGCAGTAAACGCAGCGCTTCAAAGGTGTAGCCAAAGGCGGTTTGTCGCTGAATCAGCGTCCGTGGATCGCTCTGGGCAACGGCGGCAGCGGGCGGCAGTTGGGGCAGAGACACCATGTTTTGCGCGATCCAGTCGGCGTAGGGATGGGCGCTGGCAATCTGAGACTTGATTTCTTCGTCCGCGACAATGCGTCCTTCTTCCATGTCAACCAGGAACATCCGTCCCGGTTGCAGTCTTCCTTTGAAGGCAACGCGCTCCGGTTCAATGGGCAGCACACCCGCCTCAGAAGCCATGATTACCAGGTCATCTTTGGTGACATAGTAGCGGGAAGGCCGCAGACCATTGCGATCCAACACGGCTCCAATCATGGTGCCGTCGGTAAAGGCGATCGAAGCAGGGCCATCCCAGGGTTCCATTAAGCAGGAATGGTACTTGTAAAATGCCTTTTTCTCCGGACTCATGGACTCATGCGCCGTCCAGGGTTCCGGGATCATCATCATGACCGCATGGGGGAGCGATCGCCCCGCCAACACCAGTAGTTCCAGGGCATTGTCAAAGATCAGCGAGTCGCTGCCATCCATGTTGATCACGGGATGGGCTTTTTTCAAGTCATCGCCAAAAAACTCAGATTCAAACAGCGATTGACGGGCGTGCATCCAGTTGATGTTGCCGCGCAGGGTGTTGATTTCGCCGTTGTGGGCGATGTAGCGGTAGGGGTGCGATCGCTCCCAGCTGGGGAAGGTGTTGGTGCTGAAGCGAGAGTGTACCAAAGCCAGAGCACTCTTCATGTCTGGATCATGCAAATCCGGGTAATATTGCCCCACCTGAACGGGCATGAGCATCCCCTTGTAGACCATGGTTCGGCAAGAGAGGCTGGAGGGATACCACCAGGGATCGACATCGGGATTGCGGATGGCGTTGTGCGATCGCTTGCGAATGATGTAGAGCTTGCGTTCAAAGGCCATGTCGTCGGCCAGATCGGCAGAACGCTGGATGAACACCTGCTGCATGAAGGGTTCGCTGGCTCTAGCCGTTTCGCCCAAGGGTTCATGATTAGTGGGCACATCGCGCCAGCCCAAAATCTTTTGGCCTTCTTCGGCCACAATCTGCTCAAAGAACTGGCGACTCTTGGCACGGGCAATGGGATCGGGAGAGGCGTAGATCATGCCGACGCCATATTGTCCGGCTACGGGGAGCGAAATATTTTCGGCAGCGGCCACTTTTTGCAGAAACTCATGGGGCAACTGAATCAAAATGCCCGCGCCGTCGCCCGTGTTGGCCTCGCACCCACAGGCACCGCGATGGTCAAGGTTCAGCAGAATCGTCAGCGCTTGCTCGATGATGTCATGGGACTGTTGTCCCTTCATGTGGACAATAAAGCCGACACCGCAAGCATCGCGCTCGAACTGCGGATCGTAGAGTCCTTGTTTGGGGGGCAGTTCGTTCTTCTTCATGGTTGGTGGCCTGCACAGGGGTGGAGTGGGAGCATCTAGAGGGGGAAAGGGCGATCGCCATCATCACAACCGATCGCAACCGATCGCAACCGATCGCAACAAAGGGCGATCATAGCAAATCAACTGCTTCGGTTTGGAAAGGTCACTTTTTGTGTCTTTCTTTACAGAAGTCTGGGAGGAGAAGTCCTATGGGGACGGGGTGGCCTTTACTCTAGCTAGTTTGGATTGTCTAACAAGGTAGCGAATTAAGCTCAGGTCTTAAGGAAACTTTTAGTTGTGGGGGGAGTGGGGAGTGGGGAGTGGGGAGTGGGGAGATGGGTTGCTTGGTTTTGGGATTTGTTGGAGCGATCGGGGGTAGATAGGGGAAAGCCTCTGTGAGGTGCTGGTGTGGGCAGCGGTTCACAGAGGCTTTGGGAGATAATTTTTAAAATGACAAATGAGTGCTGGGTCAATGGATAGACTCAGCACTCATTTGGGGGGAAACTTGTTTTAGGCGGATTCTAGAGAATCCATACTGGTGTTTTTTCTGCGGCGGCCTCGGCGGGGGGCGGTGTTTTCTTGGGGGGGTTGTTCTTCGGGGCTGCGTTTGGCGATCGCCAGGTACCGCCGTAGGGAGGAAGGCGAAATTTGGATGCCTTCTTCGCGGAGGAGGGTTGAGACTTCTTCATGGCTATAGCCTTTGTCTAAGGCTTCGTCAATCGGAACCTGTAGATGGGCGATCGCTTCTCTTAAAGAGAGACTATTTTTGGGTCTTTCCGGGAGGTCTTGCAATTCGGTTATGACCTCTTCTAATGACGATTTAGAAACTTCCACGGCGGAAGAGGATCGTCTTCTTCGAGATAATGCCATCACGTCCATCTCCATCAATAAATACAAGGACTACAAGGGACTACAAGAATTGTGGATTACCAGGTTCAGGCAAGGGAAGTGCAGAACTTTCCTAATCACACTGTATTGAAAATTATCTGCTGCTGAAACCTAAAATCTCTCTATCAGGTGGAAGATTTCGTTAAAGATTCTGGAAATAGATTGACATCTGTAGATTTTGATGATTGTGGTGGTGGAGATACACTAAGCTAACACCCAAAGGATTGGAGCGAGAATGGGCAAGAGATCCCTTCTGGTCTGTCTTAATTCTAAGGAATTTTCGGCTAAATGGGTGGGGCGATCGCAAAGATGAACCTGAAAGTGAGGTTTATGATCTCAGAATACCCGCAAGCTGAGATTGACACTGTAACCCATAAAAGGCTTGCCAGAGGGAGAAAGCAGGTCAGCGTACCCGAATGTTTTAATGACTCTCTCAATAGAAGGATCGCGATGTGCTGAATGTTCCGATTAATGTTCCGAGGTCATCAGCAGAAAGGTCATTGACAAATTCGGGTAGGACAGTTTCTAGGAGGACGACATCTTGGAAAAGCTAAACGACTAACTGGAAACGCCAGTTTCTCGGAAGATTACATCCTAGAGAAACAACTTTAAGTCGCTCTAGAGAGAACTGTTTCTATTAAAATTTCTATAAAAATTAAATCCCAAAAGGACTCAATCCAGAGAAATTAAAAAGAGGGGTGAATCGGGTGAGAAGCGATCGCAGAAAATCCGCGATCTCTGTCCCTGAGATCACTGAGTGCGATCAGTGATTGCACTCAATAAGTACGATCAGTAAGTTTGATGGAATGGATGGAGGTAAAGAATCACTGTGGGGCATGGGATACATACCCCTACAGTGAATAGGGGACTGACCCAGGAAGGCTGGGCGATCGCGCTAACTCTGAACCGCCGCAGGCTGGAAGCAGAGCATTTCTCTCAGCAGTCTAATTTGCTCCTGGTATTCCAGTGTCTTAACTCTGGAAAGCAGGTTTTGGACGGCTTCGCTGGGTTGAAGGTCGGATGGAATTTCGATCGCCGTACTGCCTAGCGCTCTTGCCCAGGTGAACCAGACTAGGAGTTGGTCGTTGGGGGCGATCGCTCGGTACGCTTGCGTGTACTCAGTTTCATCGCCACTGAGAATCGACTCCATCGCCATCAGTTGCTCCTCATCCGATAGCTTGAAAAAGTCGGCGAATAGGATGGGCGACAGTCCAGAAATAGCCGTATCTGTCGTACTAGGCGATGATAGTTTGATGATTTCCTGATAAATGCCGTGGAGCAGGGTCAGCTTATCGTCACTGGAGAGGGTTTCGTAGCCAGAGAGAATAGGGTCGAGTTGGTCAGGAGTGTTGGTTTGCATCTTGTTTGGGAGGGGGAAGGGGGGAGGGGGGGGAAGGGGGAAAGGGGAAGGGGAAAAGGGGGAATCTTGGTATTTTTCGAGGAATTGGTTCTAAGAAGTCGGTTTGAGGAAAACAGAGAAAATTTTCTAGGACACTTTTGGGATCAATTCAATGCGTCCCTTTCCCCTTTCCCCTTTTCCCTTTCCCCTTCCCCCTTCCCCTTCCATCACTTGGAGGCTAAAAACCGCTGATTCACCACCTCCCAGTTGACGATATTCCACCAACTGTTGAGGTAATCGGCGCGGCGGTTTTGGTAGGAGAGGTAGTAGGCATGTTCCCAGACATCGTTGCCGAGGATGGGCGACATGCCTTGGAGAACGGGGTTGTCCTGGTTGGGGGTGGTGGTGATTCGTAGGGTTCCTTGGGGATCGCGGACGAGCCAGACCCAGCCGCTGCCGAATTGTCCGATGCCAGCTTGGTTGAACTGTTGCTTGAACTGGTCAAAGCTGCCGAAGGATTGGGCGATCGCCTCTCCAATTTCTCCCGTCGGTTCACCGCCCGCATTGGGAGCCATAATTTGCCAGAACATGCTGTGGTTGAGATGGCCACCGCCATTGTTGCGGACGGTGCCGCGAATCGAGTCGGGGAGGCGATCGAGGGTTTGTAGCAGCTCAACCAGGCTCATTTGCTGAAAATCAGGATTTTGTTGTAGGGCTTCGTTGAGTTTGTTGACATAGGCTGCATGGTGCTTATCGTGATGCAGGTTCATGGTTTCAGCATCGATCGTGGGTTGCAGGGCGGCTGCGTCGTAGGGGAGAGGCGGCAGTTCAGCCGGAAAGGCGGGGATTTGGGAATCAGCGGTTTTGATCGCCTGAGCGGATTGAGTGGTCATAGGATTCATGGTTAAATGCGTTTACTAAATGGGTTTATTAAAATTCAACCAGGTGGGGTTATACCGTGGCCATGGCGGGGAGGGGCGATCGCACCTTCATGCCCACTTCTGTCACCCGTTTTCCCAAAGCTCTAGCAATGTCTAGATCCACGGGATGGGGCTGGAGTTCGCCCTTGCCTCCGGTAATACTGGTGGCACCGTAGGGCGTGCCGCCTCTGGCTTCAGTATGGTTCAGTCCGGGAATGGAGTAGGGAGTGCCGACAATCAGCATCCCCAGATGGAGGAAGGGCACCATCATGGTCAGGAGAGTGGTTTCCTGGCCGCCGTGGGTGGAGGCGGTGGTGGCAAAGAGGCCGACGGGTTTGCCTTCCATTTCGCCGTTGACCCAGAGGCTAGAGGTGGAGTCGAGTAGCTGCTTGAGTTGGGCACACATGTTGCCGTAGCGGGTGGGCGAACCAAAGATCAGGGCATCGGCTTCTCTCAGGTCATCTACGGTGCAGATGGGAATATCTTTTTGCTGATCCCGGATTTGACTGGCGAAGGGATTTTCGTCAATGACTTTGTCTACCGCATCGAATTCTTGGGCACGGCGAAGCAGGACTTCAGCACCATGAAGTGTTCTGGCACCCTCGACCGCAGCTTGTGCAAGCTGTAGCGTATGGCCGTACATGGTGTAGTAGACAACTAAGACTTTCATAAAGGATGACCAAGTAGACGACAGGGAAAATACGAGGGAATCGGCTGAATGAGGGATTTGAGAATGCAAATCGGAGGAGAAACCTTGTTAAACGTTCATGGAAGGAACATGCTGACTGGCGCATCCTTTCTGTGTAAATCTTTTCTAAGCGAATCTTTCCTCAACGCATCTTTCCGTAGGTTAAGAACGCATCTTTCCGTAGGTTAAGGCTAACTCAGCAATGCATTCCCTTTAACGCATTCCATTGTCGGCAATCCCTGGAAATGAGACACCCATCTCTGGACATAAGCCTACGATGAGCCTAATGTGGAAATCTTGTGTGGGATCGCATGTGGAATCTTGTGTGGGATCTCTTGTGGGAATCTTGTGGCGATGTGGAGCAACGCGAAACCCAACCTACGAGTTTTCGGGAGATCTAAGAGTCAATGTCACTGAAATAAACCAAAGCCCTCGACGAATTGCCCCCTATCTTCAATCTTGTCTTCAATCTTGGAGGACTTTGAAGTTTAACGAAATCGCGGAATTCCCCATCCTTCTTAAGGTGGGGATGGATAGCGAGGTCGCGAAGTGGAACGGAGCGGCCAATTGGCTTTCTCTACCAAC
>JALOOP010000364.1 GCA_025454315.1 Oculatellaceae cyanobacterium Prado106 | reverse complement strand
GAGATTCAGCAGATTCAAAGTCCCCCAAAGTTGGGGGATTTAGGGGGCGCAAAACCCCGAAGCGAAGTCGATCATGATTTGTGTGTACACAGTAGGTTATCCAATGGGGATAGGAGCTTTCCGATGACTCAATATCATTCAACCCTTCAACAAACGAAGTTTATTCTCGGCGGATTGTTCATGGGTTTAGCCATCATTCCGTTGACCGCTTCCCAGGCTGCCGCTCAGTTAAACCCCTGTCCTGGCATCTATTATTCAGAACCCTTCAACAACATCGCCCCCGCCCCCCAAGGTTGTCCACCCAACGCCGCTACACAGCGACGCTCCCCCCAACCTGCTGCTCAAACCCCCAGCTTTCCCAGCCAGACCTCTCCGACTCCGGGTGAACTGTCCCTCCAGCCACCTTTGCCTGAAGAACAGGGAGATGCGATCGCCAATATCGCCCTCAACAGCAACCTCCTCAACGTCAGAGTGGCCAACAACACCAATACCGCCGTAGTCTACGAAGTGATTGGCCAAACCGATGTTCGTACCCTGCAAGGCGGCGAAGAAGTTACCCTGCGAGGGCTTCCGGTGCCTACTACGATCGCCTTTACCCGCCCTGACGGTGGATTTGTCGAGATCATTCCGGTCACTGGTGCCGAACCGGACTCATTCGCCGTGCAACTCCGTGAAGAGTTCAACCCCCTCGACGAAAATCAAGGGGTATTGCGGGTAGAACAGTCTGGACAAGTATTTGTCAATTAGAGATCCCGACTGCCTGATACATCTATTTCTGTAAGTTGTTCGGTGATTTCTGAAAAAGAAAATCTTAATGATAAGGAGGAGTGTGCGGCAAAGCCACGCACTCCTCTTTAGCATGAGAAAAATTATTTCCTACAAATCGCCTTACTGTAGGTTGGGTTGAGCGTAGCGCAACCCAACATCACAGCCGTAAAACCCGCTTCAATGTTTAGAACCATAGGATGTGTTAGCAGAGCGTAACGCATCGGCGAGTCAATGATGCTGAATAATGTACATTTCCATGTGAAATTGCAATGAGTCAGAAAAACGGGGTTGCAGATCGGGGCTATGAAATGTTGTGTGGTGGCGCAGCCACCACACAACATTTCATAGCTGAATTCAGCAGCGCCTCAGAAAAACTGGCTGACAATAATTTAACGAGTTGCAACCATTCGCCGCTGATACAACCAAAATACTGCTACCGCCACGATCGCCATCATCGGCAACCCCGCCCAATTCACCGCCTGCCACCCCAATCGCTCAAACAACCCCCCTGAAAGAAACGTGGCAAACGCAACAAACCCAAACATCAGAAAGTCATGCAGCGCCTGAACTTTGGCTTTTTCTGCGGGAGTGTAAGTTTCGGTTAAAAGGGTGGTCGAGCCAATGTAGAGAAAGTTCCAGCCAATACCAAGGGAGAGGAGGGCGATCGTAGTACTGACCAACTCTGAATGTAAATGGTGAACGCTAAATAGATTAATCAAGATACAGAGTAAACTCAAAGCACTACCACAGTTCATAATGGTTAAGACCCCAAATCGAGCAATCAGCGCACCCGTCACAAACGACGGCGCAAACATGCCCAGAATATGCCATTGGATCACCATCGCCGCATCGTGGAACGGATGATTATGCGCCACAATAGCCAAAGGCGTAGCGGTCATCACCAACACCATCACCCCATAGCCAATCATGCTCCCAAGAACAGCCACCACAAAACTAGGCTGACGCACAATCATCCCCAGAGGGCGGCTTTTCTCCTGCTTTCCTTGAACCATGACTTTGGGTAAGGTCACTGGGGCAAGGGCAAAAAAGGTCAAGCCTTGCAGAACGACGATCGCCATCCATGATCCCATAAACGCATGGGGCAATAGATCTTTTGCCCAACTGGCTAAGGGTGGCCCTGCTAAAGCCGCCACGACACCCCCCGAAACCACCAGGGAAATGGCCTGCGATCGAAATGACTCGGTAGCAGCCTCTGCGGCGGCAAAGCGGTAGAAGCCCGCAAAGCTATTGCTGCTGCCCAGTAGTAACGTGGCTCCACAAAAGAGCAGGAAGCTTTGAGTGGCGATCGCCGCAATGCCTAACCCGGCTCCCACCATGCCCAGCCCCACACCTGCCATAAAACCTAGCCTTCTACCAATCCATTGCATCAGCAGCGAGGCTGGAATGGTGGATAACATGGTGCTAATCTGCATGATCCCCAAAGGCAGCGTTGATAGGGCTTTATCGGTGGCGAGGGATTGGCCGATCAGGGCTGCGGTGGTGAATAAGACCACATTGCCGGTCATGAACAGAGCCTGACTGAGCGCCAGGAGAAACACATTCTTTTGACTGGACTGAAGCGTAGTTGTCATGGAGCGTAGTTGTCGTGGAGCGTCGTTGTCATGGGGAATTGACTTTTGTTCTCAAAACCGAGTACCTGATGGCCTCAAGGCTCCTTACTGTATCACAAGGTTCATGGGTCAACACTCATTAGTCTGTCATTCATCCCTGACTTGAGAGCGTGGGATTCTCAGCTTTTTCTTGGAGAGCGATCGCCCCTAAATCAAAAACTCCGCGAGGAATAAACCTGCGGAGGTCTGAGTTAATATGCTGTTGTTAATTTGGCTAATACCCCCAGGGGAATTCGAATCCCCGTCGCCTCCGTGAAAGGGAGGTGTCCTAGGCCTCTAGACGATGGGGGCTTGTTGGCCGTCTCGTTTAGCCTTATCTAAGGTAACGAATCATCCTGCCATCTGTCAACACTTTTCCAATATAAATTTTTGTATCACTCAGGGGTCAGGAATTCAGGCTGGAATCGGACGTGCTGCACAGCCTATCCCCGATCGCACTCCCCAGCAAGACCATTAATTCTTCCTGGATTCAAGCTCTATCTAGCGGAGGATGCTAATCTCGTAAAGAAATGTCTTGAAAATCCTCCTTAAGCCGTTAGGAGCCGTAATGGACGCTACTGCCAAGGCAAATGCCATCGACCCTCCCCAACCTCTCAAGATCTTAATTGTAGAAGATGACCCTGTCATGCAACTGGGGCTAGAGCAATTTTTTGAAGATGCCCCTCAGTTTCAAGTTGTGGGACAGGCAACGGATGGCTATATGGGCATTGATGTGGCGATGCGATTGAAGCCTGATTTAGTGATTATGGACATTGGGCTACCCAAACTTGATGGCATTGCCGCGACCCATCGCATCAAGTCAGCGATGCCGGAAGTCCGGGTGGTCATGTTAACCTCCCATGATACGGAGACGGAGATGATTGCGGCACTCTCTAGCGGGGCGGATGCCTATTGCATCAAGGGCAATAACCTGGATCGGCTGTGGGTGGCGATCGCCACTGCCCAGGAAGGCGCAACCTATCTCGATCCCCTAATTGCTCGTCGGGTGATTGACTATCTCAAACCAGATGCCTTCAAGCCCTCCAGTCCAACCCCCAACCTTGTCCACCTGACCGATCGAGAGCTAGATGTACTGAAGCTAATTGTGGACGGCAAAAGTAATCCTGAAATTGCCAGCCTGCTCTATCTCAGCCTCAGCACGGTCAAGACCCATGTGCGGGCTATTATGAACAAACTCGCAGTTGATGACCGGGTACAGGCTGCGGTGGTGGCACTGCGATCGGGACTGGTGTAGAAGGACAACCTCCAGTCCCAGGAAAACAGGAATCCTTTCAGGGGATTTCTCCTGAACCCTGTCCGTTGAAAGTTTCTATAGAACTAACGTAGCAAATTCCGGAATGGAGTTCAGAAGAGGTTTTTGAGCGATAAGGGTCAGCATAGAATGACAATCTACTGTCCCACTACTGTCCTAAGACAATGCGAATCCCTCTAAGGATTTTTCCTGAACCCTGTCCTCGAAATTTTCCACGGAGCAAGCGAAGTAAATTTTTGAGTGGAGTTTAGGAAAGATTTCGGATGTATGGGTGAATGGCATTTGCCCTTCAGAAACAGCCTCAGATTAGCATTTAGAGAATATTTCGCATCCTATGAGTCAATGGAGTCAATGGAAAAATGTACAGATCTGAATTTTTGAAGTCATCATTTGAGGATTGCTGATTGGGGCCTGAATTGTATGGAGCGTTAAATCGATTCAGACCTGAATAATGCCATGTCATGATTTGTTCAGAACCCTTGGAATGGCTGAGGTACAGGGAAAGAGTGAAGGTTGACCGTCGTTGCAACTGAAATCAGTTATTCACGTTTCCTGTGGTTGTAATGCACTGTTACTAATTTGTGAAGAAGTCTGTGAAAAAAGTAGGAATATACTCATGTTCGTCTCTGTTCTTTTTGAGGATATGAGTGATTGGGGCGATCGCATTCTCAGCAACATTTTGGATCAACCCCCATTAACAACATGCATTGATAACAGTCCGAAGCGGAGCAGAGAATTCACAAATTTTGATAGCAGAGAGCCTGCTTTTTCCATTTTTTTGTTAGCCTAATGCTGGGAATTGTTCAGTCCAGGGATGAATCTATTCCATTGAACCCACTATCTATGCCCCCTTCCTAAACTTACCGTGTTCAAATCCGCTCCCCGAATTCGCCGTCGTTTCTGGTTTCGTCGATTGATTCTGACGTTACTCAGTTTGGCGATCGCCTTCATGGTTCTATCCGTTTTACTGGTATTGCCCTGGCGTTGGCTGCCCGTGCCCACCAGCAGTTTCATGGTGCAGTCAGTGTTTCGCAACGGCCAATTCTACGAGTACACCTGGGTTTCCACCGCAAATATTTCTCCCGAGATGAAACTGGCTGCGATCGCCGCCGAAGACCAGCGCTTCCCCGA
Source organism: Oculatellaceae cyanobacterium Prado106 (assembly GCA_025454315.1). GTDB lineage: Bacteria > Cyanobacteriota > Cyanobacteriia > Elainellales > Elainellaceae > Prado106. Next base: position 2,838 of record JALOOP010000364.1, on the reverse strand, counting down.
CCATCATGGATTTGATTTGGATTCCTTGCAACAAGCGATCGCCGACTATCAGCAGGGCGGTGACCTCCGAGGAGCCAGCACCATCAGCCAGCAGGTGGCCAAAAATCTTTACCTCTGGTCGGGGCGGAGCCTATTCCGCAAAGGATTAGAAGCCTGGTTCACCGTTTTGATTGAGTTGATGTGGTCAAAGCAGCGCATTCTAGAGGTCTACCTCAATGTCGCCCAGTTCAGCCCCCAAGTCTTCGGCGTGGAGGTCGCCAGCCAAAAGTTCTTCGGCTATCCCGCCAGCAACCTCACCGCCGAAGAATCCGCCCTCCTAGCCGCCGTCCTCCCCGGCCCCGAACTCTACGAAGTCAACCAACCCTCAGCCGTCGTCCTCGATCACCAGTATTGGATACTACGTCAAATGAACCAACTCGGCGGAATTGTCTATTTGCAGCGGCTGAAAGGGTGAATGGGAAAGGCGAAAGGGGAAAGGGGAAGGGGGAAAGGGGGGACATTGATGAACATGGATACTCTTGGAGAATACAGGGTGTCAACTCAGACATAGGCAGAGAGGAGGCGCTGAGAGATCAACGCGGAGAAAACAAAGATCTATCCTTCAATTTTCTTTGACTCCCCTTTCCCCTTTCGCCTTTCCCCCTTCCCCCTACTCCCCACTCCCTCAACAAAACACTTTATTCCTCTCCTGCTCCTAAGGTAAAATGAGCTTCAAATTCGTCCAGCCTTTTAGATTCGGGGGTTGTAACTCGCGATCGCGACCCCAAATTCGACAAGGCTTCATAACGGGAGTGAGACAGATGCAAGAGGTTTTAACCTTCGCCTTTGATTTTGTACTGGTGACCAGCAGCGCCTACTTCAGCGTGGGTTTTGTGCTGGGACTGGTCGATCGCTGGAATCGCATCGAAGTCAAGTCCCGCACAGCAGTTACACCCCAAGCTCAACGGCTGGCTTTGCCCGAAATGACCGCGATTCCTGTGGAAGCGATTCCCCTGGAGGCTGTCGCTCAGCCTGAACCCCTCCAGATGGAACTGCAACCCGAACCTCTCCAGCGGGAATTGGAATAGCAAGAGAATTGCCAGTTTCTCTCTAATGGGAATTAGAATCGTCAGTGAATCGCCAGTTTTTTAAGATTTGGGATGGGCGATCGCATTCATCGAATACAGCACCAACGCTGACCAGATACAAAGAAAGGTCACGAGATGGGTCGGCGTGAAAGGTTCACGGTATAGAAATATTCCTAAAACAAGCTGAATACTGGGTGCAATGTACTGAAAAAAGCCCATCGTAGAAAGCCGCAGTCGCTTGGCTGCATTGTTAAACCACAGCAGCGGCATCGAGGTGATCACCCCGGCTCCAATGAAGAGCAGACTGATCCTCCAATCTTTTCCCAGATGTCCAGTCCCGATCGCCGACCAATAGCCCAGCATGGCCAGCGCTAACGGCGTAATCAAGAGCGTTTCGATCGCCAACCCCACCATCGGCGCAACCGCCACCATTTTTCGCAGCAGCCCATACCCCCCAAACGAAACCGCCAGCGCCAAGGCAATCCAGGGTACCTGGCCAAAGTTCCACACAAAGAACCCGACCCCGACACAGGCCAGTAACACTGCCAACTGTTGCCAAAGATTGAGCCGCTCCTTGAGAAACAGAAATCCCAGCAGAACATTAACCAGGGGATTAATGTAGTACCCCAGGCTGCTTTCAACGACGCGATCGCTATTCACCGCGTAGATATACAATCCCCAGTTGAACGACAGCAGCAGCGCCGTGACCAGCAAAATTCTGAGACGATGGGGCGATCGCCACAAAGCCCGCACCTCCTCCCCCCGTCGCTGTAACAGCAGCAGCCCCAACAGAAAAAGCACCGACCACAGCACCCGATGGCTCAACACCTCCAGCGCCGGAACCTGCCCAAAAAACTTCCAATAAATTGGCAGCAACCCCCAGGAACCATAGGCCAGGAGTGCGTACATTGCGCCAGTTTTGCTCTCAGCAGTCGCAGAATCAGGAGAAGCGTTCAAGGGAATACCGTTGGGGTGGGGTGGAGTTGACTATGATAGCGCCCTTGGGGAATGGAACGGGGGGCGAAAGGGGAAAGGGGAAAGGGGGATCAATGAACGCTCTGCGAGATGGATTTTTGAGAGGAAAATAGAGAGTCTCTGAACCGCCGTTAGGGATTGGTTCAATAGTGAGCGCGATGTGAAACTCTTTTTCTGGAACCCTTGATTTCCCTTGGTTGGCCAAGTAGTTTTCCAAATTCTTCACTCACTTAGATGCTCTAGGAGCAAAGGTTTAGAAGGAGTGGCACATCGCGTTACTGAGTGTTTCATAGAACTAATCTTTGGAAAGAACAAGGATAATTCCCCGACTAACTGCCAAGGACTAACTCAAGGCATTCCCTTTCCCCCTTCCCCTTTCCCCTTTCCCCCTCCTCCTTCCCCCTCCTAAGCTAGGATGGAGTAAAACCGCTGTATTCCACACTGCTGCTATGTCTCTGGACAACCTGCGCGATCTATATCAACAAGTTATCTTGGAGCGCTACAAGAAGCCTCGAAATAAGGGCAAGACGGAACCTGCCGATCGCTATCAGAAGGGACACAATCCTTCCTGTGGTGACACCATTGAAGTGACGATGAAACTGAGTCCAACGGGCGATAAAATCGAGGATGTCAAGTTTGAGGGTGAGGGTTGTGCGATCGCCATGGCCTCGGCGGACTTGATGGCGGAAGCCCTGCGAGGACGCTCACTCGACGAAGCGTTGGACATGGTGCAGCGCTTTCAGTTGATGATGAAAGGGGAAGCCGAATTTCCTCAAGAGTTGCGAAAGCTCAACGT
>JALOOP010000363.1 GCA_025454315.1 Oculatellaceae cyanobacterium Prado106 | reverse complement strand
GTCAACGCTGATTGAATGACTTATTATCGATGGCTGCTTATTGATAGCTGCCATTCGAGTTGGAATGCCAATGGAATGGACGAACGACAGAACTATTAAACTCTGAAAATTTAAACCATAGAAGTTGAAACGTTTCAGAATTGCAATCTGTAAAATCTCAAACTGTCAAATCAACCGTCAGATCAACTGTCAAATCAACAGATGGGAGATGAATGGACTTGAATTTGTCAGCCCGAAATTAGCAGATACCGCTGAAATCGGGGCCTCTTCCGCTTCCTCGGTGGTTGAGTTGTTGATGGAAACTTCTGGCCAATAGCTCAGGGGCTTGGCTCAGCAAATCGGAGGATTGTGCAGTAACTTGAGTGGGCTCAAAAGAAGCCACAAAATTGTTACCCAGATCTAGACAAGGAAGAGAAGTAAAAGAAAGAATGAGGCTCGCTAAAGCAGTTGAGGTGTAGGTCAGCATGGGAGGTTTCCATATCGCAATTTCTACTTCTTGATACGTGGCTTTCCTCTATCAATCAGGATGAATTCTAATAGAAATTGTGAATCTTGTGAGATGCCCTGGATTGAATCATTGAACGAACCATACACCTGATTTCTTCAGCATTTCAGCCCATCATCATCTCTCCATCTAGGAGATTTCAAGGAGATTTTATTGAAGATTTGATGAATAATCTAGTGAATATACGGAAGAGGTTTTAATTAAAAAAACTCCCTGAGAATGGTTCGGACGGATGCCTAGAAAGATGCCAGGGATGGCGTTGGTCATGGATGACTATGATGAATTGCTATTAATCAATGACAAACTCCTTTCAATGGTTTAAACCCAATTAAGTGGATCGAACAGAAGTTTAGCAACGATTTTATTTCTGAAGATCTAATCTATTTTTAATTTTTGTAAAATGAATTCCGGATACAAGGTTTTGAATCAGTTTTTAGAGAGTTTCGGGGCGATCGCAACTTTCAAATCAAAACCGGGTATTATCAATACAATTTTTTCTTGGAATTCTATATATCGCAATTCAAAAAAGCTCAGAAACTAAACCAGAACCCTAGAAATAATCGACCAGAAGTTGTGAATTTAAAATTTCCATCATTCTTTCAGCGATTTTGAACTTTAGATTTTTCAGAATTAGGCTTTGCTGTGAAGCGAAGTAGCGGATTACATCCACCTAAACATCAAAATCACCTAAACATCAAAATTACCTAGACACTCGATCAGGAGAAATACGGATTAGTTTTGATCATTCAAATCTGATCAATTAAATCTAATCGATCAAACACTGATTAATCAGAACTGATCCGCTTGGATCTGTCTCTTCAATCCAGGCTCTTGGATCGGCCTTAAATTAAACTTTGCCGCGCAATTATTTGCAGTGAGCTAGCAGCCCGGATCAATTTGAATTCTGACCTATGCAAAAGCGCAGAAGCAAAAGCACAGAGGCAAAAGCGTAAGTGCGAAAGAGCAGATGCACCAGATGATGCACCAGATAGGGATGGGCATTGCGGCCCCAAGTTCGTTGCACTCCATCATTCGCGATGAACTGCTGGTTTTAACAGTTCGGAGCGTTTGGGTTAGATGCTTGGGTTAATTACTTGGGTTAATTGCTTGGGTTAATTGGCTTAGGTTAATTGCTTGGGGCGAAAGTTCTCCAGAAGCAGATTAGCTGCGATCGCCAAAGCTAATGCAGGATTGGATAAAGCATCATGCTGACTGCTGGGCGTACACCCAGGTTATGTAGATACTTTCAAGTTCCCGGATCTCGAAGCTGGACTCCCAATCATGGGGAAGCCGATCGCTCACAGAGGAGTTCAGGGGGGAGATGCTGGCGATGACGAAAATGAAGGGACTCTGACGAGGATTCGATGATCCTGGTGATGCTGGGTCAGAGAAGGGTCACGGCGGGAGTTGTGGGAATGGGATGGGGCGATCGCACCGATATTTCTGTAGCCTGAAAAATCCCATTGGGCGAATGGGAGCCTGGGGTGTCCGCACCTGCTACATATCCTATAGAGGCACCATCCGGTGGAAAAGCATCTCCATCAAAGCAATATCAAATCTTTAATTCCAATCCTGCCAATCTTCATTAAAGATTGATGTTTCGGGAAAGGCGCTGGGGTTCCCCTGTTCGGCCAAACGACGCTGAAATCGCTCTAGCTGAGGTTCTGGGCGCGGCAGGTCATCGGTCAACTGGTAGGGGATAACACCTTCCTCTAGGGCAAAGTCAATCAGCGATCCGGCAGCGGCACCCGATGACCACTCAAAGGAGTGAACCCGGTAGGCGGCAGCGGCAATCTGACTGGTGGCAATGCTCTTGCCTGCGACGATTAGGTTATCGACCTGCTGCGGAATCATGGCGCGCAGTGGCACCTGGAAGGGATAGGTAACGCCTTGTCCTTGGCGTACTCCCGGATATTCAATATTGCCGGGGGCTTCTGGGGGGTGGAATTGCATACAGGGGTGGAAGTCGATGTTGTAGTGACCAATGCCCACCGAGTCGGGGTAAATGCGCGATCGCGTCCGTAATCTCACCGGATCGGGGCTTTCGTTACTACGGATACGCTCGATGGTGTCAAGGCCGCTGAGGGCAATGCCGAGCGATCGGTAGGTGCGTTCGGGCAGGTTGAACCGATAGTAGTCATCGGTGAAGTTGTTGCGGGTGATGTCAATTTCGGAGATGGTGAAGCCGGATTCGTAGCCTGGACTGGGGCGACCGATTAAGCGCCGCACTTCCCGCATGTAGGGATATTTGGAGAGGCCGTGGGCGGTGCCCATGGGCGAGTCGATGCCGGAGAGGAAGCGGTGGTTGGGGCTGGGTTGCTTGACACCTTCACCTAGCTGGGAATCGGTGGTACCGGCGACCAGCCAGTAATAGTAACCCAAGGAAGATTCTTCGCCCCGACGCAAGCTTTCGACGCGGAGGCCGCCTAGCCAGCCGTCCGGTTCGAGTTGTCCCATTTGCTGAAGCTGGTCATGGGTGAGGATGAGGTTATCCACCTCGGTGCCGGGACGGTAGTCGTTGCCCCAGGTCCAGTTTTGCATGGAGATGTCGCCGGGTTGGGGGGCGATGTAGCCGATGTTGCCAAAGCGGGTATTGGTGGTGATTTGGCCTTCGGGTCGCCAGATGCGACGGTAGGTAAATAGCAGATCGACGCTGGCAAAGATGGGTTTTTCGTAGCTGTAGTAGGGCGCGTACTGGGGGTAGAAGTCAGGCATCACCTGGGGCTGGGGTTCTGCCGTTTGCTCCATGGCAAAGGTGTAGGTGTAGCCTTGGGTGCAGTAGGGAACAGCAGTCTCGGTGGCGGCAGAGGGTTCCAGGTAGGAGCGGGGGTCAATGCCAACGCGGTAGGGGACATCGGCCAAAGCGATCAGTTCTCCGGTTTCAGTGGCATCCACGACGTACCAGGGTGGCGTAGCAGTGCGGGGTTGGTCGCGCTGTTCGATCGGTTTTGGCACAAAGCGAATCACGGTCTTTTGGAAGCGATCGGAATCTTCATACCGATAAGCGTCTTCAATCGTCTGAGACAGGGGAAAGGTATTAAGCGGTGGGGCACCGGGGGCAGGTTGGTGCTGGATGGCGATCGCACCCCCAATTTGCCGCTCTCCAGGCACCGCTTCCTGCACCATCTCCAAATCTTTGATCACAGTAGCGGGATACCAGTGCAAGGTGCCTTTCCCCCGTTGCTCCGCATCTTGCAGCATGTCGAACAGAATCGTATGGCCGTCTTTGGGCAAGAAGCAGAAGAGACTCACCCAGCAATCACCGGGATCGGGGCGATCGTAGAATTTGTGGATGCGATCGCTAAACTCCAAATAGCCTCTAGGGAAAAACCGCTGTTGCCGCTGCGTCGTGCGTTCATCCAAGGCCGATGTTCCCTGAGACGACAACTGACCACCCACCCAGTCAGTAATTTCGGTCATACAGACGGTGCGTCCAGCCAGCAAGCTCTCATAGGCAGTAGCGGCTCCCGCCAATCCTCCGCCCGCCACCAAAACTTCGCATTCTACGGTTTGGTCGATGGAGGGTGGAGTGGCGATCGCTGGATGGACACCGACAGCCGCTAGACCAAGGGTAGAAGCAAGTCCCAAGGCAGTTCGTTGAAGAGGGCGAGAAACTTTCCAGATAAAGCGTGATAAGTGATCAAGCATCGTTGTTTAATCCTTGTGTTTAATCCGATCCTGATTAACCGCAGAGACGCAGAGGGGGAAAGGGGAAAGGGAAAAGGGGAAAGGGGAAAGGGTTATAGCAAGGAGAAAATTCCCCCCCTCGTCCACCCATCCACCCATCCACCCATCCACCCATCCACTCCCTACTCCCTACTCCCTACTCCCCACTCCCCACTCCCTACTCCCCACTCCCCACTCCCCAAGGCTCCTGAATTTGGTTGAGATATAGAAAAGCATCGACTTCAATAGCTTTGGGTTGGGCGGCGATCGCACCCGGTCGAGTCGTAGCCAGTGCCCCTACGGCATTGGCATAGGTGACCATTTGCCTTGCAGTTTCTGGGTTGCTGAGGGCGGGGATGCCAAACTGACAGAGTTGGGAGAGGAAGCCTGCGACGAAGGCATCTCCAGCGCCTGTAGTGTCTTCGACCTCTACCTTGAAAGCGGGGACTTTGCCTTCGTTTTGGCTGAGGCAGTAGGCGCAGCCGTCGGCTCCCAGGCTGATCAGAACGCCTTCCACCTGATCGAGGCGATGGGCAATAGCGCCTGGGTCGGTGGTTTGAAAGAGCCAATCGGCTTCTTCTTCGGAGACTTTGAGGAAATCGACTTTGTGAACCAGGGATTGGATCAGGGATTTGGCTTCATTGGGGTCAGGCCAGAACATGGGTCGCCAGTTGACATCCATAAAAATCTTCAGGTAGTGCTGATCGGCCAGTTCCCATGACCGCTCGATCGCCTTTCGGGTTTCCGGGTAGGCAAAACCCAAGGTACCCGTTACCAAAAATTCGGCATTGTGAAATAGACCGACAGGCAATAAATAGGAATGCAGGTAGGCATCGGCAAATTCGGTGGTGTTGCGTCCCATGAATCCAGCAAATTGACGATCGCCCCCAGAACTCCGCAAGACTTCTACCTGCCGGGTGGGATGTTTGAGCGATCGCTGAATGCCAGTGGTGTTGACAGTGTGCGATCGCAAAATTTCCGCCAGTTGTTCTCCTAAATTATCGCCCCCGATACAGCCCACAAATCCGGCATCAATGCCCAATTTAGCTAAGGCACAGGCCACATTAGCCGGAGCGCCTCCCGGATACTTCGTCCAGGATTGCACTTGCTCAACGGTGGCAACAGGCTGGTCGGCCAGACAATCCCAGAGAACTTCACCCAAACAGAGAACACGCGGATCATTCATGGCTTGGCATCCCTAATCCATTGCTTCTTGAAGTTGTGCCGCAATTCGTTCGCTGACTTCGGCATCCAGGTTGGCCAGGGTCAACAGTTGAATATACTCTTGAAAGGTTAACCCAGATGCTTCAATCAGTCCCCTGGCTTCCGATTCAATTTCTTGCTTAATCCGAAAGGAGTCCGATTCGGTTTCGGCTCCCTGCAACTCCCCTTCCCGCCGATCGATCAGGGCAATCACCTGCTGGTACGCTTGCACAAATTGGCTCAACTTCTCCGCAGAAATGGCATTGACGGTCAACCCCGTCGGATTGGGCGGTGCCGATTCGCTGGGCGCGGCTATGTCACCGGGTGTCACGGTTTCGGCTGCCCAAACGGAAGCGGCAGGCAAACCCCAGGCGCTCAGCAGCAACAAAGCTGTAACGAGGATCAACACCAATCGTTTACCCCATTCCCTTCTTCGATATGTTTCTAGGTAGTTTAGGAGTCGCGTCACGTTTGGGGTCTGCCTGCTGCAAAACCCATGAATAAAACTCCAATTCTGTAAAAACGACACCATCTTGCCTCAATTCCAGATTCCGGCTGTTCACCATAAGGCTGTTCATCATAGGACAAATTGGCCAAGACGACGACACCTACGCCCCATCCCTCTGTTCAAAAACTCAAAAAAATTTTAAAGGCCGTGCCAAATCTCGGATCAGCGGCTTACTGCGGAGGTTTCTACTGGGACGGGTGGGTTGCTTTCCAGAAATTCTTGGAAGGGAACTTGGAAATACCTTTGGAAATATCTTTGGAAATATCTTTGAAGAAACCTGGGGTGAGGAATCTACGCTGGATCACGGCTCTTGGGGGAACAGCGATCGCTCCACCTCCCCCACTCGCAGTTCATGGTCAGGATATTGCGCCACAAACGCACCAACCTCCCGCAGCCGCTCAGGCAATGCTGGATAGTCACCCCTATATAAATGAAATCGAAACCCAAAAGCATACAGTGTTTGAACTTTCTTCCATTGTTCGCGATCGCCCCGTTTCGGCGCTTTGAACGCACGTCCCATCAAATAAATTTTCTCTCCACACTCTGGACAAACATGGTCTTTCTGATTGTTCAACTTAAAACTTTTCTGACAATTAAAACAAGCATGAGCCACTAAATATGAATAGAAGGGCTGAGACGATGATGGCGCAATAGCCCTAACCTTGCGATTACCAATATTTCGCCGAAGTTCCATACGACGGTGCTTTTCTTCCCGATGCCCCATACCTGCTATAACTTTTTCTATAAAGTTCAAACTATAGAGTTCCAAGGAGATCCCAAAACAAATCATTTCGTAGGATAGACATTGCCCACCCTACAGAAAATGCGATCTTCTACTGCTGAATGAAGATAACCCTCAACATGAATGAACAAAGCAGATGGCGAATTTCATTGGCCAACAGAATTTCCCCTGTTTCGACAAACACTCTGCGCCTCTGCGTCTCTGCGCTTCACATCCCAACCCCCGCCGATTCTCACGAGTAGCCCTTTAGCGCAAGTGCCTCTTCCACCAAAGGCCGAAACACATCCACCAACTCAACCCGACTAGCCACCAGCGTCGGAAAAACCCGATCGCCATAATCCACCCCAACCGTCAAAGGAAAAATTGGCTCCCTCTGCAACGGCACCCAAACCCCACCCGCCGCCTGCACGATCGCCCAAATCGCCGCAATATCCCAAATCTTCGGCGTTGCCTCCACTCCCCCCAAGGTTGCCCCTGCCGCCACCGTCAAAAGATTATAGGTCGCAACCCCCAACATCCGAATCTTGCAGGGAAACGGGCGACAGACCACCGCCGTGCTACGGGCACAAAGACTAAAAAATTGATTGCTCGAAGGTTCATCAGGCCGAGTCTGAATCGGGCGATGGTTGAGAAACGCCCCCGTTGGCCCGGTTAACCCCGAGTCCCCATACCAGAACCCATGAAACCCTTGAGCCAGGGGCGGAATCGCCACATAGCCAAACACCGGAATGCCCCGGTAAAGCAACCCCAAAGAAATCCCCCAAAGCGGAATCCCCCGCGCAAAATTCGTGGTGCCATCGATCGGGTCAATCACCCAACACCAGTCCTGCGACGGAAAGATATGCTCCACTTCTTCGCTCAACACCCCATGCTCCGGAAAGGCTTGGGCGATCGCACCCCGCAACTCCCCATCCGCCCATTGATCGGCACGGGTCACCAAACTCCCATCGGCCTTCTCCACCGCCTGCACCTGCCCAAAATCTTTCATCAACTGTGCCCCCACCCGAGCCGTGGTGGTTTCACAAAATTCCACAATCATCGTCCAAAAGTCGCTCATGATCCCAAA
>JALOOP010000028.1 GCA_025454315.1 Oculatellaceae cyanobacterium Prado106 | reverse complement strand
CTCAAGAGTTGCCCCCAGCGCAGAGGAGTTTGTACCCGCGTCTACACTACCACGCCCAAAAAGCCGAACTCTGCCCTCCGCAAAGTCGCACGGGTTCGCCTCACTTCCGGCTTTGAGGTCACCGCCTACATCCCTGGGATCGGCCACAACCTCCAAGAACACTCCGTCGTCATGATTCGGGGCGGACGGGTCAAAGATTTGCCCGGTGTTCGCTACCATATTATCCGTGGCACCCTAGACACCGCTGGTGTCAAAGACCGCAAGCAAGGCCGCTCCAAGTACGGCGCAAAACGGCCAAAAGCCGCTGCTAAGTAAAGCGCTAGCCGCTTCTACGAGATTGAGCCTCCCTACTTGATGATGTGCAATGCTCAAGCATTCCAAGCCAGGTAGGGATTTGCTAGTGTCTTTTCTCTGAATCTTTCCCTTTTCACCGATTCAGGCAAAAGATGTTTGACTCAGCGAAGAATTAACGTTCTCACTAAGCTGGCTGTCCCCCCTATTCCCTACTCCCTACTCCCCATTCCCTACTTCAAGCAACTATGTCTCGTCGTACTACTGTCCAAAAACGTCCCATCGAACCCGATCCCGTCCACAACAGCCGTCTAGTCACCATGATGGTGTCCCGTCTGATGAAAAGCGGCAAAAAATCCCTGGCCTATCGCCTCATCTACGATTCCTTCAAAATCATCCAGGAGCGCACGGGAACCGATCCGCTGGAAGTTTTTGAACGGGCAGTGAAGAACGCGACCCCTCTAGTGGAAGTCAAGGCTCGTCGGGTCGGGGGTGCTACCTACCAGGTGCCCATGGAAGTGAGGAGCGATCGCGGTACCGCCCTTGCGCTTCGTTGGCTCAGCCAATTTGCCCGTTCTCGCGCAGGTCGCACCATGGCTGGCAAACTTGCCAACGAATTCATGGATGCCGCCAACGAAACAGGCAGTGCAATCCGCAAGCGGGAAGAAACCCACCGGATGGCCGAAGCGAACAAAGCCTTTGCTCACTACCGTTACTAAGGTTCTGACTACTGAAGGCTTCTGATTGCTGAAGTCTCTGATCAGTCTCTCTCTAATGAATAAGTTTCCAATTTTTAATTAGAGCCTTCGATGAGAGCGATTGGGGTTGCCTTGGGAATTCATCTTTTGCTGGACGGCTTCCCCTACCCCGACTCTCCACGCCTGACTCCCCACTCCCCCACCAAAAAGTCTAAAATCTTAACAGATGTGACGCACATCATTGACAAGCGTCATACCTTAAGGAGGTCGCTGTGGCACGTACTATTCCCCTAGAACGGGTCCGAAATATTGGCATTGCTGCCCATATTGATGCAGGAAAAACCACAACGACGGAGCGGATTCTTTACTATTCCGGCGTTGTGCATAAAATTGGTGAGGTTCATGAAGGAACCGCCGTAACAGACTGGATGGAGCAAGAGCGCGAACGCGGGATCACCATTACCGCCGCCGCCATCAGCACCGCCTGGACTCGTCGCGACCCCAATAACCCCACCCAACCCCTAGCGGACGAACCCGAGTACAAAATCAATATCATTGACACTCCCGGCCACGTCGATTTCACGATCGAGGTGGAGCGCTCTATGCGCGTTTTAGACGGTGTGATTGCAGTGTTCTGCTCGGTGGGAGGGGTTCAGCCTCAGTCCGAGACGGTTTGGCGACAGGCCGATCGCTACAAGGTGCCGCGCATCGTCTTTGTCAATAAGATGGATCGCACTGGAGCCAATTTTTACCGGGTTTATGACCAGATTCGCGATCGCCTCCGGGCCAACGCTGTCCCCATCCAACTGCCAATTGGCAGCGAAGACACCTTCAAGGGGATCGTTGACCTGGTGCGGATGAAAGCCTATGTCCACCTCAATGACATTGGCACCGACATCCAAGAAACAGCGATCCCCGAAGACATGGCTGAGGTGGTGGAAGAATACCGGACGAAGCTGATCGAGTCGGTCGCTGAGACAAACGACGCGCTGACTGAGAAATATCTTGAAGGCGAAGAACTCACAGAAGACGAAATCCGTAGTGGGCTGCGTCAAGGCACGATCGCAGGCACGATCGTCCCCATGCTTTGTGGCTCTGCCTTCAAGAACAAAGGTGTTCAGCTTCTGCTGGACTCCGTGATTGAGTATCTGCCTGCCCCGACTGATGTGCCGCCGATTCAGGGTACCCTACCCAATGGCGACACAGCGGTACGCACCGCCAGTGACAGTGAACCTGCTGCGGCTCTGGCCTTCAAGATCATGGCCGATCCCTATGGCCGATTAACCTTTATTCGGGTTTATTCCGGGGTCTTGACCAAGGGCAGCTATATCTACAATGCTTCCAAGGGGAAAAAAGAACGCATTTCGCGGCTGATCATTCTCAAGGCGGACGATCGCCAAGAAGTAGACGAAATGCGAGCGGGCGACTTGGGTGCCGTCCTGGGTCTGAAGGACACCTTCACCGGAGATACCCTCTGTGATGAAGCCTCGCCGATCATTCTGGAATCGCTCTTTGTTCCAGAACCCGTGATCTCGGTCGCGGTTGAACCCAGAACCAAGCAGGACATGGAAAAGCTCTCCAAAGCGCTCCAGTCCCTCTCGGAAGAAGATCCCACCTTCCGAGTCAGCGTTGATCCCGAAACCAACCAGACGGTAATCGCTGGGATGGGAGAACTACACCTCGATATTCTCGTCGATCGCATGAAGCGAGAATTTAAGGTGGAAGCGAATGTCGGTGCGCCCCAGGTAGCCTACCGGGAAACCATTCGCAAACCGACCCGCGCCGAAGGCAAATTTATCCGTCAGAGCGGCGGTAAAGGCCAATACGGGCATGTCGTGATCGAGGTTCAACCCGGTGAACCTGGCACAGGATTTGAATTTGTCTCTAAAATTGTAGGGGGCGTGGTTCCGAAGGAATACATTGGCCCTGCAGAACAGGGGATGAAAGAAGCCTGTGAATCTGGTATCCTGGCAGGTTATCCCCTCATTGATGTCAAGATCACGATGGTGGATGGTTCCTACCATGATGTGGACTCTTCAGAAATGGCCTTCAAGATTGCCGGTTCTATGGCAATCAAAGAAGCCGTGATGAAGGCATCCCCGGTCTTGCTGGAACCCACAATGAAAGTTGGTGTTGAAGTTCCCGAAGATTTCATCGGCAACGTCATTGGTGACCTCAACTCACGTCGAGGACACATCGAAGGCCAAGATACCGAACAAGGTATTGCTAAGGTCACTGCTAAGGTGCCCTTAGCAGAAATGTTTGGATATGCTACCGACATTCGGTCAAAAACCCAGGGTCGGGGTATATTCTCAATGGAGTTTAGTCACTATGAGGAAGTTCCTCGAAATGTGGCCGAAACCATTATTGCTAAAAGCAAAGGGAACGCATAGATTCAGTTAAATGAGGAACGGATAGACACATGGCACGCGCAAAGTTTGAACGGACAAAACCCCACGTCAACATTGGTACTATCGGTCACGTTGACCATGGTAAGACCACTCTGACAGCCGCTATTACAATGACTCTGGCTGCTCTGGGACAGGCAAAGGCGAAAAAGTATGATGAGATCGATGCCGCTCCTGAAGAGAAAGCACGGGGTATTACGATCAATACTGCTCACGTTGAGTATGAGACGGAAAATCGTCACTACGCCCATGTGGACTGTCCCGGACACGCTGACTATGTGAAGAACATGATCACCGGTGCAGCCCAAATGGACGGCGCAATCCTCGTGGTTGCAGCCACCGACGGCGCAATGCCCCAGACCAAGGAGCACATCCTGCTCGCTAAGCAGGTCGGCGTTCCCAGCATTGTCGTCTTCCTCAACAAGATCGACCAGGTCGATGACGAAGAACTGCTCGAACTCGTCGAGCTAGAACTCCGCGAACTGCTCAGCGAATATGAATTCCCTGGCGATGACATTCCCATCATTCGCGGTTCTGGTCTGATGGCGCTGGAACAAATGATCAAAACCCCCACCACCAAAAAGGGTGACAACGACTGGACGGATCGAATCTATGACTTGATGGATGCGGTTGACAACTTCATTCCCACCCCCGAGCGTGACATCGACAAGCCCTTCCTAATGGCCGTTGAAGACGTGTTCTCCATCACGGGTCGGGGTACGGTTGCCACCGGACGGATCGAACGGGGCAAGGTGAAAGTGGGTGATGTGGTCGAACTTGTCGGTATTCGCGACACCCGCAACACCACCGTTACCGGGATCGAAATGTTCAAGAAATCTCTCGAAGAAGGGATGGCCGGAGACAATGCTGGACTCCTCCTCCGGGGGATTCAAAAGACTGACATCGAGCGCGGCATGGTGCTAGCCAAGCCTGGTTCCATCACCCCCCATACCCAGTTCGAGGGTGAAGTCTATGTCTTGACTGAGAAAGAAGGCGGACGCAAAACCCCCTTCTTCCCCGGCTACAAGCCCCAGTTCTATGTCCGTACCACCGACGTGACCGGAACCATTGCCTCCTTCACCGCTGATGACGGTAGCTCCGCTGAAATGGTGATGCCCGGTGACCGGATCAAAATGACCGTGGAACTGATCAACCCGATCGCCATTGAACAAGGAATGCGCTTCGCCATCCGTGAAGGTGGCCGTACCATCGGTGCAGGCGTTGTCTCCCAGATCCTTAAGTAGAAGTCTCCCTGATCGCTTGGATAGCCTTGGTTAGCCCAAGCGATTAGTTCCGTGATTTCTTCTTTTCATCAGCAGTCAGGTTTTCTGGCTGCTGATGATCTTGTGAGGGGTTTTTGTAATACACTGAATAGCTGGAAGAACTGCGATCGCACTTCGCCCTCCTGTTCTCCCCTCTCCATTTTGTAAGTTCCTGTCTGTAAGTTTCTGAGATTAAGTTTAGGCCGATGGATTGTCCCCTTTCCCTTCTGGCAAACGACAATCTACCCGCCCAACCTTAAACTCAAAACGCTTATTTCTTTTGAACCTCGAAAATTAAACTCTTAGGCAAATTCCCATGGCAGCCATCCAACAACAAAAAATTCGCATCCGCCTCAAAGCATTCGACCAACGCATCCTCGACACCTCCTGCGAAAAAATCGTAGACACCGCCAATCGCACCAACGCCACAGCGATCGGCCCCATCCCCCTCCCCACCAAGCGCCGGATTTATTGTGTGCTGCGATCGCCCCACGTTGACAAAGACTCCCGCGAACACTTTGAAACCCGCACCCACCGTCGCATCATCGACATCTATCAGCCCTCCTCGAAAACGATCGATGCCTTGATGAAACTTGATCTCCCCGCCGGGGTCGATATCGAAGTGAAACTCTAGAAAGTGTGGCTCTTTGTCTTGCTTCAATAATTATCAATATCTGACAATCCTGGAGATTGCTTGTTGTAAAGTTTCTGCTTTTAACAAGTAAATCCCCAGGATTTTTTATCCTCATTGTAAAAAATCAGCATTTTGAATTTAGCCTATAATCAGAAAAAACTCATAGGCTGCGTGTATGGAATGGAGCGGTCAAAAAATGGATAGTGTTCTGTTTGATGCGGTGGTACGAGACGGGCAAATTGAGATTCCAGCCGAGTACCGGGAAGTGATGCAGCAGGCAACTACTGTGCAAGTGAAACTGGTGCAGAAAAAGCGGAAGAAGCTTTCAGAAACCAGGATTTTAGGGAAAATGATGCAAAATCCTGTTTTGGTTGATCGATTTTTGACACGGGAAGAATCAAACGATCGCTATTACGACCGATAGACATGACAGATAGACATGACCGATCAATATGGCCGACAGACCTGTTTACATAGACTCCAATATTTGGCTCTATAGCTTAATGGAAGACAGCCGAATTCCTCTTGATGAGCGGATTCGGAAGCAACAAATCGCCAATGACCTGATTACCACCTGCGAGGTGATCAGCGTGAGTACTCAGGTGATTAACGAAGTTTGTTTTAATCTAATTAGAAAAGCTGGAAAGACTGAATCAGAGATTCAGGATGTTATTCAAGACTTCTACGACCTTTGTGAAATTGTATCCCTTGATGACTCGGTGTTGCTATAAAGCTTCTGAATTGCGACAGCGATTCAGCCTGTCCTTTTGGGATGGACTGATTGTATCAAGTGCCCTAGCTGCCCAGGTTGAAGCGCTATATTCTGAAGACATGCAACATGGAATTCGGATAGAAAGTCTGGAGATTCTCAATCCGTTTCAGATTTCATCGGTTTAAGGAAAAGTGAAAAGGGATGATGCGATCGCTATCTCCACTCAGAAATATTCCAGGTTGATGTTAAAGGACTGGAGAGGGGCGATCGCAGTCTGTTGCTCGCTGGCCGACTTCGAGTGAGTTCAAACCAATTCAGTGTGAATAGATTTTCAAATGGGGCATCCTACCTGACATTCATGACCAAAAGGTTGGTAGAGCATGGGATTTGCAATGGTTGAGATTAGTGTATTGAAAGTTTGTAAAGTTCCAATTCAAGAATTGGCTGGATTGGCTGATCATTACTATCTGGCTGAAACCGCAAGCCTTGAGGATTCTTTAGGGTGGGGGGCACAAGGTTTAGAACTGCGAGGAACAGTGAGGATTACTCAGCAGGAACTTGAGCGTGTTGAGAGATTCATGGCAGCTTCCAAGTACAGCATTGCCGTTAACAACTGCGAACATTTTGCCAATTATGTTCTCCACGGTATCAATTTTTCTTCTCAGCAGCATACCTGGTGGAAAAGCTTAGGAGCGGAAGTGATTTGCTTTTTACAACCCGTGCAACCAGTCAGAGACAACCATAATTATTTCATTACCCAACAAATTGCTGCGGTGCTAAACGAAAATTTGAGACAAGCTAGAATTGAGCGAGTTAATCGAGAGCGCATCGAGTTTTGGAGATCCAGAGGTATCCATGTGCAGTAGGTTTTGTTGATTTTTCGTGATGTTGTCAAATGTGGATGTGGTCAATAAATAATCATTGTTCAATGGCAGGAAAATGTCGCTGATGCTGAGTTTAGAGTTTCATTGGTCTTTAAGCGAACCTGTTGTTCCTGTGAGATTCAAATAAAGCTTATATTTCCTTTGGCTGGCAGGGGCGTTAATCCTTTAGCTTGAGAATAGGGTGCTTCATTCGATAGCAAACCATTTCATAATCTAGGCTAAAGATGGAAGAGCTCTACAAAATCCTTGAATCAGCGACAAGAGAACAGCGAAAAAATCTGGCAGAATTAACGGATTCTGCCTTTGGGGATGATCCAGGTACGCTGTGTAATCACGTCAAGTATCTTAAAGCGGGAACGATTGGTCAATTGTTTTGCAACGATTCTTGGAAGCAGGTGGTGACGGATGTTGCCGATCGTATTGGACTGGATTGGGCGGGTGAATTTGGCGATCGCTCCTGGCATCATTTAACAACTCAGGACATTGAAACTGCCGTTGTGGTGAAACAGTACCAGAACATTCTGGAGCAACTCTCACCAGAACAACGACAAAGCTTTATGATGCAGCTTCAAAGAGACAATAATGATCCCCACCTTGAGCAGTTCTTGCTGGCGGGAGGTGCAATGACGGCTGCAAAAATGAGTGGTTTTGGTGTGTACCTACTTGCAAGCACCGTTTTGGGCGGACTAACGAATGCCTTGGGGATTACATTGCCCTTTGCCATTTATATGGGGATGAGCCAAACGATCGCGCTTATCCTTGGCCCTGTGGGTTGGGTCGCACTCGCCGGGGGTGTTCTATACTCCCTGAATCAACCCAATTGGACTCGGCTCACTTTGGCTGTTGTCTATGTTGCAATGATCCGGCATTCAACGGTTGAATAGCGTTTATATTAGGTGATCTTCTTTCATGGAAATGTCCTTATGTGGGCGATCGCTTCTACGCTCCAATCTGCTGGATGTTGCTTGAGAGTGGGGCGATCGCTCTCCCATCATGCCCAGATCCTCCAGTTCACCCGATCAGCAATGCAACCCCGATCGCCTGTCAAAATCAAAACATCGCCTCCGTTTTGGGTAACGATTATGACTCAAGTCAAATCCAGGTTCGCCATCTTAGAAGCGCATTGGGTCTATAGCGATCGCCCCAAAGCCCGTTTTGAGTAGATGAAAGGGGGGATTGCAGTTGAATCGCCGAAGCGGATAGCGCTAGCTCACCAAGCCACTCAGCCGCTTCAAAATCCTTAATAAGTTAAACGACTTTTAGTTTGCACAAACCAGATTCTAAAACCGTGCCACGATAAGGGAAAAGCTATCAATCTAGATGCCAATCAGCTTATCTCAAAAATGTAGTGTTGGCTCACCTGTTGTCCATTGGGATGTTTCTCGAATGGCATCGAGCATAAAGCAAATCCATGATTCCCACTCATCGTTCAACGTCACGCCCTGTAAATGGCGGTAATATTCATCCTTGTGCTGAATGATGTAACGACTTAAGTACAGTACAGGAATGTCTAATAATCCTTTGTCAATTAGAAATAAGAGGTTGAGGATTCGTCCTGTACGTCCATTACCATCTATGAAGGGATGGATTGCCTCAAACTGATAGTGCATGATGGCCATCCGAATCAGAGGATCAACTTCTTCTGCCTAATGAATGAAAATTTCCCAATTTGCCAGCTTTGCACGCAATAGAGCTTCTCCTTCAGGTGGAGTATATAATTTGGCCGTTGCTACTGTTGATCAGCGCGGTTCCAGGAACCCGCCGAATATCCATCTCTACGCCCTTAATCGCGGAACAGACTTTTGCGGCCATTGTTGTAGCGAGTGGCCGCGACTTGAGTTCTTGGAAGCCGAGGGAGAGCGCAGAACCATAGCGCAGGGCTTCTTTCGTAGCGGGGTCGGTCTGTAGGTCTGAAATCTGAGCCAGTTGGGCAAATCGAAACAGGCGATCGACGGTTGTGACAATATTCTCGATCGCTGAACTTTCCTGGGCTTCTAAGATCCGAACAGTATTATGACCCAGATTTTCTTAAATGGAGCTAAGCGGACTCGAACCGCTGACCCCCTCAATGCCATTGAGGTGCGCTACCAACTGCGCTATAGCCCCGCAAGTGGATGCGTTTCTAATCATGCCGTGACAGGGGGCTATTCGTCAACCTCTTTTTGATTTTAGATTGAAGATTTTGGATTTTAATAGAGGTAGACCTGCTAGAGTCAGACCTGAGGGCTGACCCGAGTGGCCTGATTCGCCCGATTCCTCACACCCATCTAGACCCCCTTTCCATGTCTCAAACCCCGTCCCAAACCCCTGATGATGCTCAGCTTAAAGAACTCCTGCTGTCCATGCGCCGCAAAGAAGGCACCTGGCTAAACTGGGGGCAGGCTTGCCAAACCCTCCAGAAGGCGGGCTACTCTCCGCAACAAATCTTTGAAGAAACGGGCATTGAACCGATTCAGCAGAACCAGATTATGGTGGCGACCCAGGTGCATGGCACGCTGGTGAGCGGTGGTGCAACCCCTGACGTGCTGGCGCGTTTTGAGAAAACGGGCAGCGATTCGCTCTATGAGTTTCGCGTGTTGACTCAGCCTGAGCGCGTCGCGGCAGCGACCCTGACCGTCGAGAAGGGGCTGGACTCTGAAGGCGCAACCGGAGTCGCCAAGGCGCTGAAGGAATATGCCCGGTTCAAAGCGCCCTCTGAGTTTTCGGAGTATCCCCATGATGCGGTGGCGCATTACTACTGGAAGCTGGCGCGGCAGCAGGCGGATTTGCAGTCGCGATCGCGTCTCATTGCCTCGGGGCTGCGGTTTGCCAAGAGTGAATCGGCGCGCCTGCAAATTGAAAGGCTCCTGACCGATTTCACCGTGACCCGCAGCCGTCAAGCGCCCAAGTTGCCTTTCTATCGGCTGGAGTCGGCTTCGGATCAGCCTCGGATTCTGCCCGTTGCGGGGAAACTGCCGTTCAGTGTGGATGAGTTTCGGGCGGTGCCCCTGACGGAGGGGGAAGGGCGGTTTCAGATTGTGCAGTTTAGCGGTACGGGAGCTTGGATTTCCTTACCGGGCTGGCAGGTGGTGCTGAGTGCGGAAGATCCGGTGATGATTTTGGCGGAGAGTAGTCAGTTGGAGACTGGGCTGGAAACGCCGAATGAGGAGGTGTTGGTGATGTGCGATCGCGCTCTTCGCACTTGGGATGCCAGCAGCTATTTTGTGGTGGATCAAGAGGGTCAACTGCAAATTGATTGGTTTGAGGAGACACCGGATCTGCCGATTTTGGGCAAAGTGGTGCTAGTTCTGCGCCCCAATAAGGTATTGGATGAGGACTATAATAAACAGCTTTGGCAGATTGACGAGTAGCACCCCGTAGCACTGAGATGAGCTTCCCTTCTAGCATTCAGGTTTTGGACTGTCGTGGGTTTGATGAAATTACGCTGAATTTGTTCCTGGCTCCTGGTGTCAGCCCCTATCTGGAGACGGAGGAGTTTCTGCTGGACTGCGAGATGCGGGCGGATGAGTTGCCCCGTTTTGTGCGCCGGGGGCTGTTGGAGTTTCAGGTGCGATCGAATCCCGACGGCGTGCTGTTGCTGAAGGGGTTGCCGATCGATCCGGGGTTGTACCATGTTCAGACGCCGACCAATGTGGAGCGATCGCCCGATAAAAAAACCTTCGTCAGCGAACGCTGTTTGGCGATGATTGGCAGTCGGCTGGGGCATCTGGTGTCTTACATTCAGGAGAAAAACGGCGACCTGTTCCAGAACCTGGCTCCCGTACCCACCGATGAGCAGGTGCAGGCTTCTAGCGGTTCCCGGACGCGCCTCCAGTTCCACCGCGAAACCGTGTTTCATCCCTATGCGCCCGAGTACCTGCTGCTGCTGTGTCTGCGTCCGGATCATGACCGCATCGCCGAAACCACCTGCGCCAGCATCACCCATGCCCTGCCGCTGCTGAGTGAGAGCGATCGCGACCTCTTGTTCCAACCCCTCTACCGCACGGGCATCGACTATTCCTTTGGCAATCACCAAACCATCAAAGGCAATGGCCCCGTCATGCCCATCCTCTACGGCAATCGCCATGATCCGTTCCTCAACTATGACGAGGATCTGATGACTGCCCTCACGCCCGAGGCCGAAGCTGCGCTGAACTCGTTGAAGGGTGCGATCGCCTCTGTCTATCGTGGCATCAAACTCGATATTGGGGATTTGCTCTGCATCGACAACCGCCGTACCGTGCATGGGCGATCGTCCTTTACCCCGCGCTATGACGGATTCGATCGGTGGTTGCAGCGATCGTTTGTGGTGCGCGATTTAGGATCTTCTGCTCAAGACCGTCACCCTGGAGAACGAATCATTCGCACTGAGTTCTGAAAAAAATTGAGCGCAGAGACGCAGAGACGCAGAGGGAAAGCGGTTTTAAGTTCTGTCGGACTGCGGTTTAGATTAGGTTTGACTGAACTCTTCCCTTCCATCCAATTCCTAATTTCTAATTCTCTGCGCCTCTGCGTCTCTGCGCTTTAATCCAGTTCGCCTAAACCCTCCCCCGCTTCCGATCGCACCGAAACAACTGATAGGGAAACCCAATCCGATGAAACTGCTCCGGATCAATGCCACATAGCGTCCGCCGTTCCCCCGGCTGACTCGCCAACCGTAACCGCTGAGGATAATCATCCGTCCGCATTCCCGGCGAAGCCACCACCCACAAGTTCAACGGCAACGGCAGCGACTGTGGCAATCTCACCAAAGTTTTCCACACCTGTTGATAACCCTGAGAATAATCCAGAAACGCAAATTGCACTGACTCTACAGATTCTGGTGATACCGTTTGCCGCAACGCCAGCGCAAAACTTAGACCCAGTGCGACTTCTTGTAGCGATCGATAACTCACCACCATGGCCAAGGGTTTATCCTGTTCAAAGGCTATATCCGCCGCTACTCGATCCGGATGATAGGACTTCTGAAATACCCAGCCATTGACGACGAATCCACTGCTCAATAGGCCGACTAGCAACAGACTGGCGATCGCCCGTTTCCCTCCCCGCGAATATTTTGACCGTTTTTCCCCCTGTGGAATACCTCTGTTGAGAAGTTCCGATAGACCAGCCCCCAACATTGCACAAGCCCCCGGATAATAGACAAAGTTATAACGAGGCACCACCGTAATATCTTTGTCCAGGAAATAGACGATCGCCAGAAACTCCAAGAGAATGCCAGCGGTGAAGCCAGCGAGTAAACAAAAAGCAGGCCGCTGTGGAAAACTTTTCCACAGGTTATTAACAGCCTTGAGAATCCAGCGTAACAGCCAAAAGATATACAGGAGAATGATTACAGCAAAACCGATCTCAACGGTGCGAGGTTGGTTTTCCACAGGCAAGGCAATAATTGTCAACACCCAACCCACCACCAACTGATAAAGCGGCGCAACTCTATCAATCCAGGTCGGTTCATAGGGAATGAGCCAATCGGCTTCTGGTCTACCAAAATGCCCGATGAGGTTAGGCAGCCAGGGCAAATAGCAGAGGAAAATGACGGCGATCGCACCTCCCAAAAGCTTCCAGGGTCGAGTCAAGGGAATGGCAGGATGGGGATAGGGAGAAATCAACGACAATCGCCCATTCGGTTTGAGATCTAGCGGTTCTCCCGTCTCTGCATTCTGTCCTCCCGAAAACCGTTGTCCCCCCGCAGCCGACCGACAAACCCAGAGCCAGAGTGCGATCGCCCCAACCTGAGCCACCAGCGCCAACACAAAGAAATAATGGGTATACAAACCAATCCCATTCAGCACCATCCAGGCCACCCAAGCTCCCGGACGAAAGGTATGCCGCATACAGTCCTGCTGCATTTCCACCAGCGCCGTTAACGCCAGCGTGATCAACAGCATCGGCATCGTGTAATGTCTGGCTTCCTGCGACAAATACACGGCAAACGGCGAAACCGCCATCAGCGCCGCACTCACCAATCCAGCCGTCGGCGAAAAGGCAATGCGGTTGAGTCGATACATCGCCGCGATCGCCCCTACTCCCATCAGCGCAGGCAGCGATCGCAGCACCCACACCCAATTTTCGGCATTCGGTTTCAGCAAATTCAACCAGCGATGCATCAAACAAAAAAAGAAAGGCGGATGCACCGACTCGGTGACCAATCGTTGGCTAATCTGTGGGCAAGTCGTCCCCGGCTGAAGCGTGAAGAGTTGATCCAGCGCCGTCAACGGAAAAAACTGCTCCCGAGGAATATCCTGGTAACTGCGCCCCATGGTAAACAGCGCCGTCAGCACCTCATCCAACCACAGCGGCTTACTGGCAAGATGCCAAAACCGCAACCCCAGACCGATGAGTAGAATAATCGTCAGGAGGATGGCTTGAAGGGCGATCGGATGGCGAAGCGAAAAAGTTTTTAGAGACACAGCTTAGGACTCGATCCATCAAAATTACAGGAAGTTTCAAAGATCAAGTCTACTGGCAAAATTCACTAGCAAAGCGAATCCCCCCCCCGATCACCCCCCTTCCCCCTTCCCCCTTTCTTCCCTCTGCGTCCCTGCGTCTCTGCGTTTAAAACTCCAACCCCTCCGCCCCCTCCCGCTCACCCGAAAATCCCGCCCCTACCATGACCTCCTCCATCACCCCCGACTCCACCTCAACCGACTCCCCCGAAACTCTCCGCCAAACCCTCTACAACCGCCTCCGCCCCGGCCAACAGCGCATCGCCGACTGGCAGGGCGGCACCCTCGCCGTTTCCGCCGTACCCGGTTCAGGCAAATCCACCGGAATGGCGATCGCCACTGCCCTCCTCCTCGCCCACCGCCTGCAGCAATCCAGCCAAGTCGCCGCATCAGCACCCTCCCCAGCCCATCCAGATTTTCCTGGAGCAGGACTCCTCTTCGATGCCCTCTCCGACGATGGCTCCCAACTTCCCCTCGCCCCCAAAGAACAAGGCCAACTCGTCCTGGTCACCTTCACCCGCTCCGCCGTCGCCAACCTCAAAGGCAAAATTCGGCAATACCTCGCCGAACTCAAACTCCCGCCCCAAGGCTTTGCCGTCTACACCCTGCACGGCCTCGCCCTCAACATCGCCCTGCGCCACCCCGACCTCTCCGGCCTCAACCTGAGCCGCATGACCCTGGTTTCCCCCAACCAGAGCAGCCGCCTGATCCGCACCTGCGTCGAGCAATGGATCAGCGCCCACCCCAACACCTACCAGCACCTCCTGGAAGGCCAACAGTTTGACGGCGAAGAAACCGAACGCCTGCGCCGCCAGTCCGTCCTCCGCACCGAAGTCCTACCCGAACTCGCCCACACCGCCATCCACGAAGCCAAAAGCTCCGGACTCCAGCCCCAAGACCTGCTCCAACTCAGCGCCCAATCGGCCATCCGCATCACCCGTCCCGATGCCGCCGATTATGACGTGTTGGCGATCGCCGCTGGACTCTACGAGCGCTACCAAGCCCTCCTGCAAACCCGCAACCTGATCGACTACGACGACATGATCCTGGCCGCCCTGCGCGTCCTGGAAAACGACACCGCCCGCCACCTCTGGCAATCCCAAATCTACGCCGTCTTTGAAGACGAAGCCCAGGACTCCTCCCCCCTCCAAACCCGCCTCCTGGAAATTCTCGCCGCCTGCCCCCCTGTCCCTTCCCTCGCAGCCGCCTCCGAAGTTTCCCCCGAAGCGTCCCTCAAAAATTCCCTCGCAGATTCCCTCGCAGATTCCATTGAAGATTCCCCCGAAGATTCCACCGAAGATTCCACCGAAGATTCCACCGCCCCCACCCTCAACCTAATCCGCGTTGGTGACCCCAACCAGGCCATCAACTCCACCTTCACCCCCGCCGACCCCCTCTTCTTCCGCCAGTTCTGCCAGCAGTGCCAAAGCCGCGATCGCCTCGCCCAAATGACCCAATCCGGACGCAGCACCCCGATCATTCTTGAAGCGGCTAACTTTATGCTCGACTGGGTGAACGATCGCTACTCAATGAAGGGAGTGGGGAGTGGGGAGTGGGGAGTGGGGGAAGGGCGAAAGGGGAAAGGGGAAAGGGGAAAGGGCAGTGCGTCTCCTCATCTCCCCACTCCCTACTCCCCACTCCCCATCTCCCCATCCACGCAAAGTCAACCTTTCACCCCTCAGCACATCCACCCTGCGCCGCCTAATGATCCTCAACGGGATGCTAATCCGCAGCCTGAAGGGACTGGGCTGGAGATTCGCTTTCCGGCTGACCCTTATCACAGCGTCGATCTGCTGGCTCGTCGTGTGGCTGAGCTTTTGACCCAGAATCCTGAAGGTCGGGCTGCTGTTCTAGTGCGCGAAAATCGTCAGGGTAAGTTCATTGCCGATCGCCTTCGTAATCCCGACCTCTACCAACTAGATACCGACCTGGGGCAGTTGGGCATCGAGGTTTACGATGTGGGGGAGCGCGATCGCCATTCCCATGTCCCTGCTGAGATCCTGACCTTCTTGCAGTTTCTCGATCGCCCCCATGCCCCCGACACCCTCAAAGCGGCTCTGCAAGTCCTCGTTCAGCGGCAACTCATTCCTACCCAGGATCTGAATTTGCTCACCAGTCTGCCCGAGCAATTCCTCTATCCTGGCCCGCTTGACCCTCTACAACCTGATCCGGTTCTGCGCGCCCGTCGCTACTGCACTGGACTCCTGCGCGCCCGGATTGAACTGCCCTACCACCAACTGATTCCCTTCCTGGCCATGACCCTGCGCTATGACCAGGCCGAGTTGGCGACTGCGGATAAATTGGGCGATCGCCTCCGTCAGCAAACCGCCACCAACCCCACCCTGCCCCACCTCCTCGAAACCCTCACCGAAATTGTCCGCACCGAGCGCTTTGAACCCGTCGAAACCGACGAACCCGAAGCCCGCTACATCCGCCCCCGGCAGTTGACGATCATCACCATGCACAAAGCTAAAGGACTCGACTGGGATTATGTCTTCATCCCCTTCCTGCATGAAAATCTGATTCCCGGTAGCCTCCGCAACCTGCCCCAAGCCCAATTCCTCGGCTCCTTCAACCTCTCCGAAGTCACTCGCGCCCAAATCCGCGCCCATATCCACCAGGAACCCACTCTCCCCGACCTGGAAACCGCCTGGGAACGCGCCAGCCACCTCAAAACCGCCGAAGAATTCCGCCTCCTCTACGTCGCCATGACCCGCGCCAAGCGCCTCCTCTGGATGTCCGCCTGCCGCAAAGCCCCCTTCACCTGGAGCAAACCCGAAAGCCTCGACAATCGCACGCCTTGTCCGGTGTTGCCAGCTTTGTGTCAGAGGTTTCCGCAGGTGGTGGGAGTGGGGAGTGGGGAGTGAGGAGGGGCGAAAGGGGAAAGGGGAAGGGGGAAAGGGAGGTCTTGGACTTTTTTGCGGTTGGCATTGTTGAATCATTGTTGAATTGTTCGATGATGTCGTCTCTGTTCTCCTCTGCGATCGCCTTCGTCGATCCCCCATTGATGCCCCTTTCCCCCTTCCCCTTTCCCCTTTCCCCTTCCTTCCTCAATGCTAGAAACCCCCACAGCCTGGCTCATTCTCATCCTCATTGGGATCTGCACTGGCATCCTCTCTGGCCTGTTGGGGATTGGCGGTGGACTGCTGATGGTTCCGGCCTTGACCCTGTTTGGTGTGCCCCTCGTTGAGGCGACCGCGACCAGCTTAGTCGGCGTATTTCTCAGCGCTGTGTCGGGGAGCTTGAGAAATTTGAGCGCCAGAGAGTTGAATTGGCGAGTATCGTTATTATTGGCTGCTTTTGGCATCTTTACGGCTCAGCTTGGTGCTGGACTGGGCGATCGCCTCCCCGACCAAGCCCTCTCCCTGGCCTTCGCCGCCCTGCTGCTGCTCAACATCTATCTAATGAACCTGCGCCAGCGTCTCAAACACCAGTCCGACCAGCACAACGACCTGGAAACCAGCCCCGTCCAAAGTCTCAGCTACGAAGCCACCCTCACGACTCACCCCCCCACAACGCCCCTGTTGCCGATCGCCATCATTGGCCTCCTCTCCGGCTTCCTCTCCGGCCTCCTCGGCGTTGGCGGTGGACTCGTCATGGTTCCCCTACAAATGCTGTTCCTGGGAGAATCCATCAAAGCTGCCGTCCGTACTAGCTTGGGTGCCATTGTGGCGATCGCCATCTCAGGACTCGCCCAACATACCTGGAACGACAACGTCCTCTGGCTCCCCGGCCTATGCCTCGGCCTCGGCGGCATCTTCGGTGCCCAAATCGGCTCCCGACTCCTGCCCAAACTCTCCGATCGCCGAGTCAACCAACTGTTCCGCGTCTTTTTGATGGGGTTGGCGGTCTATATGGTTGTGCGAGCGATCTGATTTGGGCGAAAGGGGAAAGGCGAAAGGGGAAAGGGAAAAGGGGAAAGGGCGACACTGTAGATAACTGTAGATAGACATAGATGTACACATGAATGTACAGAAAATGCACAAAGGTAATTCACGTCAATGCAGTCAAAGAACGAGCGAAGTTTTACCCTGAATTTTCACTGATTCCCCTTTCGCCCTTCCCCTTTCCCCTTTCCCCTTCCCTCCCCTAAACCACCCGCTTCAAGTACTCCTGCTCACTCATCAACTCCTGGCTACTCTCTACCCGATCGAGAAAGACCAGCCCCTCCAGGTGATCAAACTCGTGTTGGAAGATGCGGGCGACGAAATCGGTGAGGACTTGCTGCTGGAGGTGGCCGGTGCGATCGCAATATTCCACCCGGATCTCCCGGTAGCGCGGCACCAACCCCCGAATTCCCGGCACACTCAGGCATCCTTCCCAATCCTTGACCCGCTCCTCCGTCACAGCTTCCCAGCGCGGATTCAGCATTACCGTCGGCTCCATCTCTGGCGCATGGGGGTAGCGCGCATTCGGACGAGAGGCCACAATCAACAATCGATAGGGAACCGCCACTTGAGGAGCCGCAATCCCCACCCCATTCGACTGCCGCAGCGTCACCATCAGTTCATCGATCAACCGCTGCATTCCTTCATCCTCAAAATCTGCGATCGGTCGAGCCACCTCCCGCAAAACCGGATCGCCCAACTGCACCACATCCCGCACTTCAGCCATCGTCCAAATCTCCTCCATAACAAATCTAAATCTCTAAACCACAAAAGCAACCCACAAACCCCTGCCTTCCCACCTCTCCTCTCCTCTCCACCCCTCTCTTCCCCTCCCCTCTGCGCCTCTGCGTCTCTGCGGTTAATCCCTCCTCCGCCCCTCTACCCGCTAAATGTTCACCCCGATTCAAGATCCACCCATTTCCCGTGATACAGTCAAAAACTGTGCCCCTGATTGATCACAAAGGTGAATTGACGATTCCCCCCAATTCCCGTTCACTAAAATCATCCCTATTTTAACGCCCCTCCTTCAACGCTTTTCTTCTAACCCTTCTCCTGACAACCCTCCTCCCCTCACCCCCTCTAAAATCCCTATGCCCTTCCCTCGCTCCAGCGGTGTTTTACTCCATCCCACCTCCTTCCCGAGCCGCTATGGCATCGGCGACCTGGGACAGGAAGCCTACCGCTTCATCGACTTTCTGGTGCAAAGTGGGCAAACCCTCTGGCAGATCCTCCCCCTAGGGCCAACCGGATACGGCGACTCCCCCTACCAGTGTTTCTCGGCTATGGCCGGAAACCCTCTGCTGCTCAGCCTTGAAGCCCTACAAGCCGAAGGTTTACTCACCGACAGCGACCTGGCAGAAGTCCCCGATTTTCCCTCGCCCGTGGATTTTGGCTGGGTGATCTATGTCAAACTTCCCCTGCTGCGAAAAGCCTGCGACACCTTCCAAACCGAAGCCACGCCCCAACAACAGCAAGCCTTCAACGAATTCTGTCAGTCCGCCGACTGGCTCGAAGACTATGCCTTCTTCATGGCGCTCAAAAGCTTCCATAGTGGAGCGAGCTGGACGACCTGGGATGCGGCGATCGCCCAACGCAAACCCGAAGCCCTAGAAGAATGGCAGCAAAAACTCGCCGCCGACATCCAGTACCACAAATTCCTGCAATTCAAATTCTTCCAGCAGTGGACCGCCCTCAAACAATATGCCAACGAGCAGGGCATCCAAATCCTCGGCGACCTGCCCATCTATGTCGCCCATGACAGCGCCGAAGTCTGGGCACACCCCGAATACTTCTGCCTGGACGAAGAAACGGGCGCAGCCGCACTCATGGCCGGAGTCCCGCCCGACTACTTCAGCGCCACCGGACAACTCTGGGGCAACCCCATCTACAACTGGGAGCGCTTGCAGCAAGAAAACTTTAGCTGGTGGATTCAGCGCTTCCAGGTATTGCTGGCCTGTGTGGACTTGATTCGGATTGACCACTTCCGGGGCTTTGAAGCTTACTGGGCGGTGCCCCTGGGCGAAGAAACTGCGGTCAACGGCGAGTGGCAACAAGCCCCCGGCGAAGCGCTCTTTCTACGACTGCAAGCGGAACTCGGCAATCTGCCCATCATCGCCGAAGATCTGGGATTCATCACCCCAGAAGTCGAAGCCCTGCGCGACCAATTTGGCTTCCCCGGCATGAAAATTCTGCAATTTGCCTACGACTCCGGCTCCGATAATCCCTATCTGCCGTTCAACTATGTCCACAACAGCGTCGTCTACACCGGAACCCACGACAATAACACCACCGTCGGCTGGTTTGAGGAGCGATCGCCCGAAGAACAACAGCGCGTCACCCAATACTTTCAATGCGTCAGCCATCAAGGCATCCACTGGGATCTGATCCGCGTCGCCCTCAGTTCCATCTCCAACCAGGCCATTACCCCACTCCAGGATCTCCTCGGCCTCGGCACCGCCTGCCGCATGAACTCCCCCGGCCAAGCCGAACGCAACTGGGGCTGGCGCTATGCCCCCGATGCCCTGACTCCTGAATTGGCGGATAGATTGCGATCGCTGACTCGGCTTTATCGGCGAAGTCCTTCGGCTTAGGTGGATGGGTGGATGGGTGGATGGGTGGATGGGTGGATGGGTGGATGGGTAACTCAATGTCTGCCTCGTTCTAAATACAGGAATTCTGCGAGAGAGGATTTCTATATTTGTCCATCCATTGATCCATCCATTGATCCATCCTTAACCTATCCATTGAAATCTTGCAGAAGCGATACGAGCAAATGCACATGCAGATACTTTTATCTGTCAATGAAGCGGTTTCATTTTACGAGAAATGTGGATTCACAAGGGCTGGGATTCCAGAACCCATGCGGATATATGCTGTCAATGATCATTAAACAAACGTGATTCAACGATCGCCCTATAGCAAACTTAATCACCGGACATGTATCCCTTTTTCAATCAACCCACTAATCCAAACTGCTCCAGTGCGGTGCGATCGCGACCCATCCACCCATCCACTCCCTACTCCCTACTCCCCACTCCCCACTCCCCACTCCCTTCCCCATAGGACATTCCACAATCTGTCCCGCGCTGCTGTCTGGTGCGATCGCCACTCTCTAAGCTGGAGATGTCCTGGCAGCAGAGGGAAATGGTGATGGTGATGCGGAATCCAGTTCTTTTAATTCATGGGATTGACGATACGGACATTATTTTTCATAGAATGGCTCCCTATCTAGAACAGCAGGGCTGGGCGGTGCATACCATTAATCTCACCCCCAACAATGGAGCCGTTGGACTGGATATCCTGGCCAAGCAAGTGGCGGCTTACATTGACAAAAACTTTGCGCCTCAGCAGAAGATTGACCTGGTGGGCTTCAGCATGGGGGGAATTATTAGCCGTTATTATGTGCAGCGCTTGGGCGGACTCGATAAAGTCGATCGCCTAGTAACCATTTCATCTCCCCACCACGGCACCTGGGCGGCTCACATCCGACGCAACCCCGGCGGTCGCCAAATGCTGCCCCAAAGCGACTTCCTCGATGACCTGAATTTAACAGTGATGGAACTGGGACGCATCCACTTCACCTCCATCTGGACGCCCCTAGATCTGATCATTGTGCCAGCCAGCAGTTCCCAGATGCCCGTCGGTCACGAAAAGAAACTCTGGATCGGCGGCCATGCCTGGATGGTCACCGATCGCCGCTGCCTCCAAGCCGTCGCCGAAAGCCTATCAACCCCCCTAAAATCAGCATAAACCCCCTCCCCCCTCCCCACTCCCCACTCCCTACTCCCCACTCCCTACTCCCTACTCCCTACTCCCCACTCCCCACTCCCCATTCCCCATTCCCCACTCCCCACTCCCCACTCCCCACTCAAAGAGGAACCTTCGAGATATCTTCTGGGCATCTTAGGTCTATTCCATCGACCGATTTTCTGCCCAAGACTCCCTATCCGGGGTAATTTCCCTATTTCTGATGCCAAAATCCTCTACTCGGCGCGCTCAACCGATCGTTTCCTGCCCTAGTCTGACGGAAGCTAACAACCTGGAACTCCGCCTGGAGTCCACCCTCAGCGAACTCGCGCAATATCAGTTCCAGGTCGAGTCCACGGTGCCTTGCATGGAAGTGGCCGGGATTTTCGAGCGCTATCCCCTGCTGCCGGGGGTCGTGGTGATGAACCAGGGGGAGTTTCTGGGGATGATTTCGCGGCAGCGGCTGATGGAGTTTTTGCTGAGAATTCAAGCCACCGACTTTCCGCTCTCGGCGCTGCACAACGATGTCCGCAGTCATAACCTGGTTCTGCCTGCCACCACGCCGATTCTAGTGGGTGCCCACCTGGCTCTGCGCCGATCGCCCTACGAACAAGCCGAACCCCTTGTTATTCAAAAAGACGATCGCCAATACACCCTCCTGGATGTCCACGAACTTAACATTGCCCACTGGCAGATTCGCGGCATTGAAACCCAGGTGCGCTACGAACGCGCTCAGTTGCAGATGATCCAAACCGAGCGCATGGCACACCTGGGACGACTGGTGGATGGAGTGGCGCATGAGATCCTCGATCCGGTCGGATTTATCTGGGGCAACCTAGTGCATTTGTCGGACTATACGCAGCAGGTGATGGATGTGCTGACCGCCTACAAAACCTACTTTCCCCAGCCGCCGGGAGCGATCGCCGACCTCGAAGCCGAAATCGAACTGGACTACCTGCAATCCGACTTACCGAAAACGATCGCCAGCATCACCGCCGGAGCCGAACGCCTCAAAACCCTGGTAACCAGTCTGCAAAACTTTTGTCACATTGACGATGTCTATCCCAAACCTGCCAGCCTGCATGAGTGCTTAGACAGCGTTTTGCTGTTGATGAAAAGCCGCATCAACAAAGAAGTCCAGGTGATTCGTGACTATGGGCATCTGCCACCCGTGAATTGCTACATTGGCCAACTTAGCCAGGTGTTTACTAACATTTTGACCAATTCGGTTGAGGCACTGCTGAACCAAGCCATCCGTCAAGAGGTCGCCCAAGAAGTAGGCGGCAAAGGGAATAACCTACAATGGCAAAGCCTTCACCCCAAACCGCAAATTACCATCACCACCCAAATCCGTCCCCATTCCGCCAACCCTGATCCGAACCGTCCCTCCATCCGTTGGATTTCGGTTCGCATTGCCGACAACGGGCCGGGTCTTTCCCAGGAACAATATCGTCAAATTGTCGATTCCTTTTCCATTGGTAAACGTGTAGCTAAGGAGACGAGTCTGGCGCTCAGCTACCAGATTGTCACCGCGAGACATGGCGGTAAGCTGCTGGTTCATCCGCCGCATTTGGATGCGATCGCCACTGGCACAGAGTTTGAAGTGTTGCTGCCTTTGGCCTAAAACGAGTTTGGATTTTGGTTCTGTTGTCAGCGATCGAACCTGCATCTGTCTCACTTGCTTTGCTTCGAGGGTTTTCGCCCCCTCAATCCCCCAACTTTGGAGGACTTTGAATTCCATGAAGCTGCTGGGACTAATCTGTGAAGGCTCTCGTGAAATTCTCGTGGAAGCTTCCCATGAAAAGCCTTCTAGAAGGTTCATCGAAGGTTCGGCTCCCCCAAAGTTGGGGGCTGGGCAGGGTGGTTTCATGCACGAGAAGAATATTATGAGCGATCGCTGAAACTGTTGATTCTTCCTTGGAGTTTCCTCGAAAGCTTGGGAACTTATCAACGGAGGAATCAGGGTTTTAGGTTTTCCTTTTGGTGTATGAAACCACCCTGCCCAAAGTTGGGGGCTGGAGGGCGCGAAACCCAGGAGTGAAGACCGCTCAAGACTTGTGTTCATACTAGACAAGTTCATTCTAGACAAGAAAGAGTGAGCAACTTCGTTGCTCACTCTTTCTTAATATTGGGACGTTCTTTTTCAGCTATTTCCTAAACGCGCACGAAGTCCCGACGGTTGATGTTGCCTGCGTTTTCGCCTTGCAGGATTGCCAGGACATCACGACCCAGGCTAATCAGCGTATTGCCGCCGACTTGATCGATATCCAGGCGGTTGAACCGGATGCTGGCTCCAATGCCGAGGCGATCGACCCCATTTTGGAAATCCCGCACCAGCGTTTGGCCGCCGCCCGTTGTCAGGACAAAGATATCCCGTCCGCGACCGCCCACTGCCCGATTATTGCCGAGACCTCCCGTGATCAGATCGTTGCCATTGCCACCAAAGAGGCGATCGCTGCCGCCACCGCCATTGAGGATATCGTCGCCGTCACCGCCGCGCAGGCGATCGCCACCCCCATTGCCAAAGATCTCGTCATTTCCGGCTAGACCGATGAGGCGATCGGCACCGCGCAGGCCAATGATCTCGTCATCGCCGGGAGTGCCCACGACTCGGCCACCGCCCGCTGCACTGCGGAGGAGACGACCCGTGGTTAAGACGGTGTCGCTGCGGACGCTGAGGTTTTGAATGCGTCGGTCTTGCGCTGGAGCGGTGTCGGCTATATCGATGGTGCCTTGGGCGATCAGGTATTCGGCCAGGGCATCCTGTTCGCTGCCTGTGACGGCAAAGCTGGAGCGGCCTGCAGGAAGCGTTACGGCGGCATCAATGCGGCCATTGCGGTTGAGGTCAGTGGTGGATTCGCCGCGCAGGTCTACCCGGTTGGCCAGGGTGGGGTTGGCCGTGATGAACTGCGGGAAGGGGTAGCCGTCGCCCCCGGCAGTTTGGGTTGATCCGGCCAAGAAGTCCAGGGTGACCATGCGGAAGGTGCGGTTGGGATCGCCGACGATCTGGCCATTCTCGACCAGCACTTCGGTGACTTTGCCTTCGTCGTTGGTGAGGGCGATCGATCGCACCCGCTGTCCCGCATCCAGGCGGCCATTGCTGTTGCGGTCTTCGCCCGTGTCGATTACTCCATCCCCGTCCACATCCTCAGCAGCGGGACGAGTCGCGTCAAAGCTAAAGATCAGCCCACCAACTTGGGGGAAACGTCCGGGGGTTCGACCCGCTCCGGTATCGCCCACGCCATGCTCCAGGAGTTGCAGCAGTTGGGACGCGGTGACGGTAATCAGCGACAGGCCATTGTTGAACCGCAGTGAATTCTCAATGTCCAACTGCGAGACGCTGCCGACTTCCTTGTTGGGTGCGAGGGGGTTGGGTTGGGGCGGCAGGCGCTGGACGCTGCCTGCCGAGGTGGCTCCGCCTGAGCCGGAAACCACCCCAATATTGTCTCGGATGCCGCCGCCGTTCTTCAGGGAAATCGTCACCGTGGAGTCAAGCTGGCGGGCATAGGCCAAGTTGGCATCAGCGGTGACATTGCCCAGGTTGGTTTCCTGGGTGCGGACATCGTCCCGATTGCCGTTGAGGAAGTTGGTGGTTTTGCCCGTGAGGGTATTGTCTTTGGTGGATACAACGGTACGCAGTGCCCCCGTAATCGCCACGATGTTGGCATTAGCCTCATCGCTGGGATTGACATCCCGCCCGTAAACCGCGTCTACACCCGCCCCATCCGTGGCAAAGGCTCCGCTCAAGACATTGTTGACATTGGTGTTGATAATGCCGTCATCGTCAAACTCGGCGACCAGCCGTCCCACATAGCGATAGTTTGCGTCCGTGTTTAGCACCAGCACCGGACGACCATTGGCTCCGGTTCTGACAATGGGATAGTCGCCCTGGTCGGTGGTGCCGGGACGGAGGCGATCGTTGGCATCCAGCAGGGGCGTATGGGAGCCGCCTGCGATGATGATATCCACATCGCG
Source organism: Oculatellaceae cyanobacterium Prado106 (assembly GCA_025454315.1). Taxonomy (GTDB): domain Bacteria; phylum Cyanobacteriota; class Cyanobacteriia; order Elainellales; family Elainellaceae; genus Prado106. The sequence continues at coordinate 1,000 of JALOOP010000028.1, read as the reverse complement.
CAGTCGGGGAGCCAGTTCATCCCGTTCAATGTTCAACTGCTGCATGTGGGACAGCAGAATCACTTTGTTGATACCTGTAGCTGTGAGGGTATCCACCGATCGCTGAATTTCGGCGGCCAAAGCTGCAAAGTCCGTTGCATTGGCCGGAGCAACCCCCACGGTTCCCGGAGACGAGATATTCCGCAGCGTCGGCGTGGTCGCTCCCACAATCCCAATCCGCTGATCGTCCGCTGTTCCCTGAATTCCGTCTGCCCCAGCAACTGTGATAATGGTGCTTCTTGCTAGCCTTCTGCCGATCGTGCTGGCCTCGGCTGTGTTCGGATTGGTGGCAACTTCGGTTCGCAGGTTTTCATCGGTGCTGAAGTCGAGGTTGGTGCTGAGGTAGGGGAAGTTGGTGCCGGGGTTGCCGCCTCCCTGCCGCAGAATATCCCGCACCTGCCGGGTACCCAGGTCAAATTCGTGGTTGCCTAAAGCCGAAGCTTGAATGCCCAAGCCGTTGAGAATGCCGACATCGGCGCGTCCCAGCGTGGGCGCGCTGGAGGTGCCTAAGCCGCCAATACCGTTGAGACTGGTGTCGCTGGAGGCGTTGAAAAATGGCCCTGGAATGTAGTTGTCCCCAGACGATAGCACCAGGGTGTTGGGGAGAACAGTGGAGGGAACTTGGAACGGGGCGGCCACATCGTTGGTCTTAAAGCCTTCCAGAATGGCCGAAAAGTTGATCGCATCATCGATCGCTGGAATACCCGCTTCAAAGTCAGAAGCGTGCAAAATCTGCAAAGTAAGCGCCATAACGAACCTTTCAGTGTAGGGGGGTGGGATTTTCAGGGAGTCGAGGCTGAGTCCGACATCATGACTTACAGATCGGGACTCGAAGATCGGGACTCAGAAAAAAGTCCGCGATACTACCTTGAGAACATCTCGTTTTCAAAATCCCACAGGGAGATTAAGTGGGCTTAATGCTGGGTTTAAGGGGGGTTAAGGGAGGGTTATGGGTGGGGAG
>JALOOP010000362.1 GCA_025454315.1 Oculatellaceae cyanobacterium Prado106 | reverse complement strand
ATCGAGGGAATGGGTTTGGATATCGGTGATTAAGGTCTCAATTAGGTCGGCTAGCGTGTGACGGCCATTGATACGGTTGGACTGGAGGTAGGCGATCGCTGCACCAATGGCTCTGAGTTGACCCACATCAACGATTTGTTCAATGCCCGAGAGATCCACGGCTTCTGAGCCAAAGACTAACTCATCGACATCGCGGACTTTGAGTTTGGGGTTATCGTCTCTCTCGGCGATCGCGCTCCATAGAATCACGCTCGATCCGTTCCGAGTCGCCTCGGGAGGCGCTGCGGTTGCGATACTTTTGCCAGGGGCGATCGCCTTCGGATTCTGGGAAGCGATCGTCGTTGCGGTCTGGGCGATCGCTCCAACTGCGGCGCTCTCGGGGAGAGTCCAGGCGTTTTTGTACGGGGATGCGGGGTTGGATGGTGCCGAAGCGATCGCCCCCTTCAGGTGCCCGGTCGGTGCTGTAGGTTTGGGCGATCGCTCGTGCCGCATCGGTGACATCGGTGGGTTCGTAATCAGTCATGGCAATTACGGTGTCAGCTACGTCAAAGTAATCGCCGCTGCCGCCCATGACGAGAATGGTGGACACGCCGTAGTCCTGGTAGAGTTGTCGAATTTTGTCAATAAACGGGGTGATCGGCTCTTTGTCTTTGGCGATCAGGGCTTGCATTCGGCGATCGCGAATCATAAAGTTTGTCGCCGAAGTATCCTCATCGACCAGTAAAACTTTGGCCCCGACTTCCAGGGCTTCCATGATGTTGGCGGCCTGGGAGGTGCTGCCGCTGGCATTTTCGGTGGAAAACTGCTGGGTGGAGCGTCCCTGAGGCAGGTGATTAATAAACGGGGAAATATCCACCCGGACAATACTTCGCCCATCTTCAGCGCGAATTTTCACCGCTGCCGCATCGGTCACCAGTTGTTCTCGACCATCGCCGGGGATGTGGTTGTAGACTCCAAGGGCGATCGCTTTCAGCAGGGTCGATTTGCCGTGATAGCCACCGCCGACAATCAGCGTCACGCCTTGGGGGATGCCCATGCCCATGATCTTGCCCTGGTTGGGGCGATCGAACTCGACGCGCAGGGATGCGGGAGACTGGAACGGTAGGGCGGTTTTGGCTTCCAGGGGGCGATCGTCAACACCACTTTGGCGTGGCAAAATGGCCTGGTCGGGGATGAAGGCGACCAGGTTGTGGGGGGCGAGTTGCGATCGCAGCCAATCGGCATCTTCCACAGTTTCGACATGGCGCTGAATCGCCTTGGCATTCAACGATGCATACAATAGGGTTCTTTGGACAATTTCGGGGAGATCTTCACAGATCAGTTCAGCGGCTTGTCGTCCCAGAATGGTGCGGCCTCGGGCAGGCAATCCGACGACAAAGCGAGCTTCGACCTGTTGCTCGTCAATCCAAACGGCGGTGCGCTCCAGGACTTGTTGTTGTGGGGGGGCGATCGCAATCAGCCCACTCTTGCCGCTGCCCCGTTTTTCTCGCATTTGCCCCGCCACCCGATCAAACTGGCGGTTGAGATAGTCCCGCAGGGCAACTTCCCGACTGCGCGACTGAAACAGTTCTGAGGGAAACTGCGCCTGTCGCTGGGGCACCATCACCCGCAGACGACTGGGAGCCGCAAACGGATCGCCCTGAACATAGTCGATCGCCAGCGTAAACCCCGGAAACTGATAGCGCCCTGCAATTTGCTTATAGGCTTTGTAGCTCTGGTTGTCCAAGCGGAGCAGAGTCTGATAAAGCTGGTCTTGAGTGGTCATAGGAACATAAATCGCAATTTTGCTATTCTACCGATCTGGCCGATGATGCTCAGGAACCTGAACGCTCGTCGGTTGAAATCCCTTGATTTCTGCCAGAGTATACAACGGTCTGCCTTTGACTTCCTCATAAATCCGGCCAATGTATTCTCCCAGAATGCCAATGCTAATCAACTGCACCGCGCCCAGGAAAAGAATCGCGATAATAATGGCGGTATAGCCCGTCAGCGGCGAATTAGAAGGGAAAAAGCGCCAGTAGAGAACCAATAGCATCATCAGGAGTGCGATCGCCGCAGCCATCAACCCCAAATAGGTCGAAAGCCGCAATGGCACTCGGGAAAAAGACACCAGTCCATTGATGCCCAAGGCCAGGGATTTGCGAAAGGTATATTTTTCTTCGCCCGCGAATCTGGGATCGCGCTCAAACCGAATCGCCGTTTGCCGAAAGCCGACCCAGGCGCGCAGTCCTCGAATGTAGCGATCGCGCTCTGGCATACTATTGAGCAAGTTCACCACCTGCCGATCCATCAGGCAAAAATCGCCCGTATCGGTGGGAATCTCCACATCGGCCAAATTTCGCAAAACGCGATAAAACGTATAGGCCAACAATCGCTTCAGCCAACTTTCCCGCCGCCGCTGCGTCCGCTGAGCATAGACCACTTCATAGCCCTGCTGCCACTGCTTGGCCATGTCCAGCACCAACTCAGGCGGATCTTGCAAATCCGCATCCATGACAATCACCGCTTCCCCTCGGGAAAAGTTCAACCCGGCGGTCACGGCAATCTGGTGGCCAAAGTTCCGTGCCAAACTCAAATAGCAAAACCGAGAATCCTGCGCGTGGAGTTGCCGCAGGAGGGAGAGAGAGCGATCGCGACTGCCATCATCCACAAACACCACCTCCGCCGCGCCCCCAAGATCCTCCATCACCGAACTCAATCGGCGGCTGAGTTCCGGGATGTTGGCCTCTTCGTTGTAAATCGGAACGACGAAGGAATATTGCAGTTGTTTCATTGCTATTTCATGGCCTTTATTTCAGGGCGACCACTGCGATATTCCAGGCAAACCGTTTGACCAAGGGCAGCTTTTTGAGCCATCGATCGGCTTTTTCAAGGCGATAGTAGGTGTGGGAGAGGCGATCGTGTTCCAGGATAATTTTCTTCCAGTAGCGTTCTTCGTTGGGGTTGACCTTTTCAACCAGATAAAAGCGCAGAAAAATCCACAGCGTCGCAATCCAGAAAGTGTCGTACACCGTCTTAGAAAAGTGGGACTGCACTGTTTTGACAAGGTTGATATCCAGGGGCGTTTCGTCTTCGGTGCGAACCTTGGTAGCGATGCGGCGATAGACATTAATCACCGGGTTATGCTTCAGCGGGTCCCAAAAACAGGCGACACCCCCCGGCTTGAGGACGCGGTACATTTCGGCGATCGTCAAGGCCGGATCGGGGATATGGTGCAGCAAATTGGAAGCATAGACAATATCAAAGGTGTTGTCAGGGAAGTCGATCGCCATCGCGTTCACCACCTTCCCTTCCACATTCACCTGATTAGCCGCCGCCAGCTTCAGCGCCACCTCCACCATCCCCGGCGAATAGTCAGCGGCCACACAGCGAGCGCCCCGACTGGCAAAATACACGCTGTTTTCCCCGGCTCCACAGCCTAGATCGAGCAAATACTTGCCGCTGACATCTCCCAGGCGATCGAGAATAAACCGATTCTCCGGCGCAGTACAAGCCTCAAAATAATCCTTGACGCGAATCCCATCCACATCAATGGCCGCCGCCCACTGATCATGAAACTGCTGTTCTTTTCTTAAAATTTCGTCCTGCATCAGAATTTACCGTCAAGGCTTTGGTTAAACACTATACCCTATTCCCCCTCTATCATCAGTCCCGCCCATTTTGCCCGCCCATTTTGCCCGCCCATTTTGCCCGCCCATTTTGCCCGCCCATTTTGCCCGCCCATTTTGCCCGCCCATTTTGCCCGCCCATTTTGAAAGCTTGGCAAACTCCATTTCTGCGGGAGTGAAATCAAGTTAAACTCCACCATTTGCAACCCGATTGACCAGAATTCTCCCTTCAACTTGTAGTCATAACGAGTATGAACAATTGTAAAAACCCATCCTAATCCAGTGCAATGTCTCCCAGAATAAGGAAGTAGCAACGTCCACGAGATGCTTCCGTCAGAGGGCAACAATCCATCTATTCCTTCAGAGCATTCACGCCTTCAGAGTATTCATACCTTCAGAGCATTCACGCCTTCAGAACATCTCTGGTCAGCGTTGTCGATGGCGATACCCAAGTAGATCGGTCAGGTTTGCCAGTGCTAGATATTCCCCTGGTTAATTGACGCTCCAACCTCAAGACCCAAAATCTTAGCCAAGAGGTGTGGGCTGCGCCTTTCCATCCCTAGAGAATGAGGATGAAGACTATGAAAACCATAGATGCCAGTGAACTCCTGTCGCAATATGCAGGGGGAACCAGAGATTTTCATGCCGTTGATTTGCAAGGGGCAGGGCTGCGATCGGCTGAACTCAGTGGAATATGCTTGAAACGAGCCATATTAAGCGAGACAGACTTCAGTGCAGCCAATTTGATGGAAGCCGATCTCAATGGGGCAATCCTGGTACAAGCCCATCTCAGGGGCACCCGCCTCAACGGTGGCCATCTCATCGGAGCGGTCTTGAATGGAGCCATCCTCACCCATGCCGATTTGAGTGGGGCAAAACTATGGCGAACGAGTCTCAAGCAAGCTCAATTGCAGCAAGCCAATCTCAGTCGAGCCAACCTGGATGAATCCCATCTCAATGAAGCAGACCTCAGTCAGGCCAATCTAGCTGCGGCTCAACTGCACAAAACCGATTTCAGCCAAGCCACATTAATTGAAGCCTATTTCAGTCGCGCCAATCTCAGTCAAGCCCGACTCGTCGGGGCTAACCTGAGCGGTGCCAATCTGGAGCAGACAGACCTGACATCGGCAAATCTCTCCCACGCCGATCTCCGCCGTGCCAATCTGAATGGTGCCAATCTTAGTCAGGCCAACCTCAAAAATGCCAATTTGAGTGGAGCCAACCTCACTGGGGCGAACCTGTGCAAAGCCAACCTGAATGAGGCCACTTTGGTATTGGCCAATCTGCGGGGCGCAAACCTGGAATGGGCAGAGCTAACCAGCGCCAACTTAACCGAAGCGGATCTGGGTTGGGTCACCCTGCACCAGGCCAATCTCAGTGGAGCCATCCTGCAACATGCCACCCTCACGGATGTTCACTTTAGCTCCACCATCCTGCGCGGAGCAGATTTATCCAGTGCCAAGCTCAGTCAACCGCTTCAGGGGCAAAGCACTCATTTAAGTTGGGTGACTCTGCCTGATACATCCCTTGTTCTTCCTTGATCTGTTTGTTCCCTTAAAAGCGAGTAGGGATGAGGTAATTGGGATTCTATATCAAACTCCTGGATCGGGCGATCGCCCCTATGTGCAAACAGTTTTTACTGCAAACAGTTTTTACGAAAGTTCAAATTTTATAGATATTTAAACAGTTTTTGAAGGAACCGTATATGCAAAAGAGAATTCGATCGCCCTGCATCACCTAACGCTACAAGCGTTTACAAAATAATGGAAAGCTCAACAGAAAAAGAACACTATAGCGATCCAAAATATTTTTTGAAAGGAGGGGCAGACGCAGCCCGCTTCTCCCTTCAAAAAATATTTCAACCCTCAAACCAGAACGCTATAGATTTGACATTCAACAAGATTTGACACTCAACATCACACCACAGGAGATCCTATGAGTAGCGAAAGCGGATGCCCGTTTTCGGGCGGAGGTCAGCAACTGAAAGCTCGTCGTGGCACATCGAACCGCGACTGGTGGCCGAATTATTTGAATCTCAGCATCCTCCACCAGCACTCGCCCAAGTCCAATCCCATGGATGGCGCGTTCAACTACGCTGAGGCGTTCAAGAGCCTCGATTTAGCGGCCTTGCGGGCAGATATCTACGATCTGATGACCACCTCTCAGGACTGGTGGCCAGCCGACTATGGTCACTATGGCCCGCTGTTCATCCGCATGGCATGGCACAGCGCAGGCACCTACCGCATTGGCGACGGTCGCGGCGGTGCGGGTTCGGGTAGCCAGCGGTTTGAACCGCTCAACAGTTGGCCCGACAACGCCAACCTGGACAAGGCGCGGATGTTGCTTTGGCCGGTCAAGCAAAAATATGGCAACAAAATTTCCTGGGCTGACCTGATGATCTTCGCGGGCAACTGTGCCCTGGAGTCGATGGGCTTCAAGACGATCGGCTTTGCTGGCGGACGGGTGGATGTCTGGGAGCCAGAGGAAGATATCTACTGGGGGGCTGAAAAGGCATGGCTTGGCAGGGAGCGGTACAGCGACGATCAGGTACTGTTAAATCCCCTTGCAGCGGTTCAGATGGGGCTGATCTACGTCAACCCGGAAGGCCCAAGCGGCGAGCCTGACCCGGTCGGCTCGGGTCGCGACATTCGCGAAACCTTTGGTCGAATGGCGATGAACGATGCAGAAACGGTGGCGCTGGTTGCGGGTGGCCATACCTTTGGCAAATGCCATGGTGCGGGCGAAGCGTCCTACGTGGGGCACGAACCCGGAGGGGCCAGCATCATGGATCAGGGTCTGGGCTGGAAGAGTACCTTTAACACGGGACTTGGCGTAGATGCGATCACCAGCGGCATCGAAGGCGCTTGGACTCCCACGCCAACCCAGTGGGACAACACCTACCTCGAAACCCTCTTCAACTACGACTGGGAGCTAACCAAGAGTCCTGCTGGGGCATGGCAGTGGAAACCCAAGGGCGACGCTGGGGCGGGGACAGTGCCCGATGCCCATGACCCATCGAAACATCATGCTCCCATGATGACCACCGCAGACATGGCCATGCGAATGGATTCCATCTACGAACCGATCGCCCGACATTACTACGAAAACCCCGATGAGTTTGCCGATGCCTTTGCCAAGGCGTGGTTCAAGCTCACCCACCGCGATATGGGTCCCCGCGTTCGCTATCTCGGTTCCGAGGTTCCGCAGGAAGAGTTCCTGTGGCAAGACCCCGTTCCCCCCGTCACCCATGCACTGATTGACGATCAGGACATTGCGACCTTGAAGGGCAGAATTCTCGCTTCAGGGCTATCTGTCTCCCAACTGGTTTCAACGGCCTGGGCATCGGCGGCGACCTTCCGCTGCTCCGACATGCGCGGTGGAGCCAATGGAGCCAGGATTCGTCTTGCCCCACAGAAAGATTGGGAAGTCAACCAACCGGATCAATTGGCCACAGTGCTGCAAACCCTGGAAGCCCTCCAAGCGGAGTTCAACCGATCGCAGTCTGGTGGCAAGCAGGTGTCGCTGGCCGACTTGATTGTTCTGGGCGGCTGTGCAGGTATTGAGCAGGCGGCCAAAAATGCGGGTCATGACGTGACGGTGCCTTTCAAACCAGGCCGCACGGACGCATCGCCAGAAAAAACAGATGCTGAGTCCTTCGCCCCGCTGGAACTCAAAGCGGACGGATTCCGCAACTACTTCCACGGCAAGCACAGCGAATCCCCCGAGGAGGTGCTAGTTGATCGGGCACAATTGCTGAGTCTGTCGGCTCCTGAGATGACGGTTCTGCTGGGCGGATTGCGGGTTCTGGGGGCAAACCATGGCGGTTCCCAACAGGGAGTCTTTACGCATCGGCCAGAAACCTTGACGCCAGATTTCTTCGTCAACCTGCTGGATCTGGGTACGACCTGGAAAGAAACCTCGGAGGACGAATATGCATTCGAGGGGAGCGATCGCAAAACAGGCGAACTCAAGTGGACGGCAACCCGCGTCGATCTGATCTTCGGCTCAAACGCTCAACTCCGTGCCCTTGCAGAAGTTTACGCCTGTGTAGACTCACAGCAGAAGTTTGTCAATGACTTTGTAGCTGCCTGGGATAAGGTGATGAACCTCGATCGCTTCGACCTTGCTTAGGAATTGCGAACAGAATAAAACTCTTGGGGGAGGTGCTGCCAAGCAGCACCTCCCCCAAAAAATTAAATCCAAGATCCTGATTCGGCGTTGCTGAATTCGTCTATGAAATGTTGTGTGGCAGCAATTCCAAATTCAAGGCTATGAGGACATTTCAGATTCTTCTCACAGAGTTAATTGCCATAATAGACCCTGTTTTTCAAGAGTTGACAAAACAAG
>JALOOP010000361.1 GCA_025454315.1 Oculatellaceae cyanobacterium Prado106 | reverse complement strand
ACCAGCATCGGCACAATGCCAAACACCAGTTGAGCCGCCTGCTGACCGCGCATCTTCAGGGCATCTAGACGGCGATAGGGAGATGGGAACAGCACGGCTCTAGCGAGGAGAAACCCGGCACCTGCGGCCATAAAAATAGCGGGCAGCTCCAAGGCTCCATGGGGAAAGACAAACGCCCAGAAAGGATAGGCCAACTGATGCTGTCCAACGAGAGAGGCCACCGCCCCAATCAAAATGCCGTTGAGCAGCATGATATACAGGGTTCCTAGTCCTGCTAGCAGTCCTCCCGCTAGCGCCGTAAAGGACACCTGAATGTTATTGACCATAATGCTCTGTGCGGCAAAGGGTTCAACCCCGACGATGCTGCCCATCCAGAGTTCCTGGCGATCGCGCACCTGCTCCACAATAGGCTCCGGCACCACCAGACTGAGGTACGTGGGATCTTGCCAAGCCTGCCAGTAGCTCAGCAGCCCAGCGCCCACCAATAGGAAAGCCCCCAGCGCGATGTAACCGCGCGATCGCCGCACCACCTCTGGAAATCCCCACAGGACAAATTCCACGATCGCCCCCCATTCCTGCCGCCGAGATCCCTGATAAATCTGGGAATAGCTGCGGCGGGTCAACCCCTGCAAGGTTTGAATCATCAGATTGCCCAACTGCTGCGTTCTGGCTCTGGCCAAATCTCCGGACACAGAGCGGTATAAACTGGCTAAATGTTGAATTTCGCTGGCCTTGAGCGATCGAATTCCCCGCCGCTCCACCTGCTTGAGCAACGCCTCTAGTTCCTTCCAGCTTTGCTCCCGACGCGCGATCCAGCGTTGCATATCCATGTTGCGTTCAAACCTATTCCAAAGGGGTAATCTGAGGGTCGGTCAGGCTGCCGATGCAAACACCGATCGCCCAGCCTAAAAAAGGATATCCAGATCGTTTTCCAATCTATCAGGCCAATCGATCGCGTTTCGATTTGATTCTTGGAATGTTTTTGGAACGCTCTATCAGGATAGAGCTAGCGTGCCCAAAGCGATCGCTCTGACCCATCTTGCGCCTTTTCGTGGGGGCACTTCCCCCGTTCCCTTCACCTCCCAAGACCGCCTATGCCCTCCTATCCCGAACTCCTCCAACCCCTCAGCAGCGGCAATGTGATCAGCGCTGGACTGCGGCTCTACCGTGCCCGATTCAAAGATTATGCCGGGATTGCGGCCAGGATGTTGCTCTGGCTATCGCTGTCGCTGGTTCTCTTCTTTGTGGTCGTGGCGGTATTGTTCGCCATCATCCGCAATGAAATCGCGGTGGTGCTGATCTGCATTCCGCTGTTTTTGGTTTTCTGGTTCTACTGGATGGGGCGCTTTTTGGCGGGGTCAGCGGCGATCGCCCGGTTCACCTTCAACCATCTCAACCAACAGACCGAACCAGCCAAAGCCTCCAGCAGCTACACCAATCCCCGATCCTGGGGATTTGCCCTGATTGGCCTGATGCTGTCACTGATCTTTGGGGCGGTGACGATGGGGCTTTACCTGGTGCTGATTTTGATTGGCGGCATTATTTACGCGGCGGTTTTTGCCTCCCTTTCCTTGGGCACGGGTGGGGGAAGCGCAGTGCTGGAGGCGATGCAGAATCCGGCCTGGGTGGTGGCAATTATTTTCGGCATTCTGGTTCTGTTTTTGATGTTTCTGGTGCTGTGGACCTGGATCTATGCCCGATTCTCCATCGCCGAAATTCCCTATGCCACTGAAGCTGAGACGGGTGCGGTGGAATCTATTGGCCGCAGTTGGTCGCTGACCGCACAGAGTGCTTGGCGGGTCACCTTGATTCTCTGTGTTGTGCCTGTGGTGCTATTGCCCGTGAACTTTTGGGTTCAAATCATTAGCTTTATCGTTCAGTTTGGAGCATTGGGCATCTTTGGCAGTGACAATACCGCCGGGATTCTCTTGGGCAACCTGTTTTCGCTGGCGATCGGGTTAAGCGCTTTTATTATGGTCACCCTTCCCGTCTGGCAAGCGATTAAGGGCGTTTTGTACTACGACCTCCGCAATCGTCGGGAAGGTCTAGGACTTTCTCTTTCCGGAGCCGAGGGTGAAGTCGAGGATGGAGTTTATGATGCCAATGAACCCCGCGACTCGCTTCAGACTCAAGGACTGGATGGGAGCCGCGATCGCCCCTCTTCCCTCACTTCTAACCCCGCTGCCGATCTTTGGTTGCCCTCTCTCTGCCATCGCATCACCCTGGTCACACCCGAAAGCGTCGAACTCGAATTTACGCTGGCCGGCATTGGTAGCCGAGCTTTGGCGCTGGCGATCGACTCTCTGCTGATTCTGGTGGCCAATGTTTTGTTCTGGTTCTTTGGCAGTTTGCTGGCGATGCAGTTGATCAATTCGCTTACCGCCTCGGGCGTTAGCTATGACACGGTTGTGATTTGGCTATTGGCGATCGGTTTCCTGGGTTCTGCCCTGATTTCGGCCAGCTACTTTGTGGCCTTTGAAACCCTGCGACAAGGACAAACCCCCGGCAAACGCTATGCCCAAATCCGCGTCATCCGCGATGATGGCCGTCCCGTGGGTCTGACCCAGTCTGCGCTGCGTGCCCTGCTGCGACTGCTAGACGACATTCTCTTCCTGGGCGCAACCCTGGTTTTCTTCAACAAACGGGAGAAACGCCTGGGCGATATGGTGGCTGGAACCCTGGTGATTCAGGAGGAGCGACTGTCGGCTCAGTCCTCGGCGATCGCCCCCACCCCCGAAGCCAAAACCCTCGCCGTCGAACTACCCAGCCTCACCGACCTGACCCAACTGCGCCCCGATGATTTTGCCGTCATCCGGGAATATCTCCAGCGCCGAGAGAGCATGGCTGCCCCAGCCCGGACGGATCTGAGCTTGAAACTGGCGCGACAAGCAAGGGCGATCGTCCACTTGGAAACGATTCCGTCGGGTGTGACCTCAGATCAGTTTCTAGAAGCAATTTACTGGGCTTACCAAAAGCAGGCTTAGCTAGGGCTTCCAGCTTGATTCCAGTCCTCCTTCTGAGCATCACTCAACTCGAAAATCCAATCAACAAAATCAATAAACAAAATAGAGATGCTGCATCATGCACAGCATCCCTATTTTATTTGGGGTTTATTGGGCGATCGCACCATCCATTCGTCAAGTCGGCTCCGCTTCCAAGTTTTGCCCCCTCAAATTCCCCGTCCAATCCCTTGGAATTCATCAGTCCTCTCAACGTTAAGGAACCGTAAAAGTCCCTGGATACTTCCGGAAAAGCTCGGCTCCCCCAAAGTTGGGGGTTGGGGGGCGAGAACCGGGAGTCCCTGGAAGATTCCGAAAAAGCTTCTCCAAGGTTGGGGGTTGGGGGGCGAGAACCAGGAACTTGGAACCGATCTAGATCAGGTTTCCAGAGGAAGCGGTTCAATCAAAGCTTCTAAGTGAGCCTTCTCCAGATGCTCTGTCGTAGGCAGTGGCTTGTAGGTGGCAAACTGAGGCAGAATTTCCTCAATAAACGCTTCAGCAGCCTTGGAACGGTAGCGGTTGGGGTTAAAGATGACCGATAGCGTCCGGTTGACCACAACGCCTTCAATGCGCGCCCGGTGCAACACGCCCATCTGAAGTTCTTTCTCGATCGCCGAAATCGATACAAAGGCCGCTCCCAGACCTGCCTGAGCCGCATTTTTGATGGCCTCTATCGTATTGAGTTCCATCTCAATCTTCAGCCGTCGCGTTTCGATGCCACAGCGGGTCAAGACTTGGTCAATCACCTTGCGAATCGTGGACTGAGAATCCAGAGCGATAAATTGCAGCTTGTACAGGTCGTCTTTTTCAATCTGGCTCATCCGCGCCAGGGGATGGAAGACGGGCAGAATCAGCGCCATCTCATCTTCGGCATAGGGAATGATTTGCAGCGAGTCCTGGAGTTCGGGCGGAATTTCACCGCCAATGATGGCCAGGTCAATTTGTCCATTGGCCACGCTCCAAGCGGTGCGGCGGGTGGAGTGGACATGGAGTTGAACCGCGACATCGGGATATTTTTGGCGGAATAGCCCCAGCATTCGAGGCAGCAGATAGGTTCCGGTGGTTTGGCTGGCTCCCACGATCAGGGTGCCGCCCTGGAGATTTTGCAAATCTTCGATGGCGCGGCAGGTTTCTTGACAAAGGCTCAAGATGCGATCGCCATAACTCAACAGCAAATGCCCTGCCTCCGTCAGTTGCGCTCGTCGGCCACCCCGGTCAAACAGGGGCACATCCAACTGGCGCTCCAGGTTTTGCACCTGGAGGCTGACCGCAGGCTGAGACACATAAAGGCTATCGGCGGCGCGCTTGAAACTGCCCTCGGCGGCGATCGCTTTAAGAATTCGTAACTGATCCAAAGTAAAAGGAAGATCAGACATATCTGGAAAATCTGATAAGAATAGAAACCTGAAAACGACACTCCAAGAACAACGCCTTCAGGGTAGATCACAGCGACCCTGCACAAGGCTCCTAGAAACGCGATAGCCGTCCTTTCTAGCTGATTAGAATTGTCCTTCTCACCTTACCACCTTAAGTCTTTTTTAAGACTTTTCAACACGCAACCTGAATCGAAGCCGCGCCCAGATATAGTTTTATGTTGTTTTGTTGCGAAACCTTCATCAGCCGCATTTCCAACTCCTTGGCAACTTTCCCTGATTCAGTGAGTTTACCGAACCCGCGCTGGGTACTCTCTTAGCGCAGACTCAACGCGATAGGGCATCTCCATGACACAGGGAGCCATTCACAATTTATTGACCTTGCCCGGAATTCAGGGAATTGCCTTGATGGATGGGCGATCGCGTCCCTCTTTCTATGGGTTTAGCGCCAATTTCGGCGTACAGCAACGGGAGGCGTTTGCCCAGGGAATTCAGCAGGTCATCGACACCACACCCGCTGACTTCCAGCATTTTGAATTCCGCTTCCAGAGCCATCAGGTTTATATTCACAAGCTCGATTACAACATTACGCTGCTGCTGGTCAGTCAGATCCACGAAGCGCCGCTGCTCTATGCCAACGCCGTCGAGTTTCTCCGCATCATCTGTTGTGGGGAAGAAGAGGCTCAGGAAGCGATCGCCACCTTCCGCCAAATTGCCAACCCCACCTCAGCCACCACAACACCCACCCACCCCGTCGCCCAACCCGAATCTGCGCTGCCCCAGCCCCAAACTGCCCCAATGCCCCTCGCCACACCCAAAAGCGGATTTCCCCCACCCCCCGCCCGCTACAATGCCGCAGCCTACAACCCACCCACCACTATTCCCGACCCGATCACAGCCATTCAAGCCCCTGGAGCCATTACCCTGCGGGAAACCTTGATGGCGATGAATCATCTGAGTCAACTGGCCTCTCAATATCTAGGCACCATTGTGGTAATCAACTATTGGAAAACCAGTCGTCCTGCGGTGGATTGGCTGAACAACTTCGTGATTGAACGATCGGCCCAGTTCAATGTGACCGGGAAAGCCATGTCCGACTTTTCCCAGGCGATCACAGCCGAGCAGCATCAGGTTTTACAGCAATGGGTCGGGGTGTTTATTCAACAATGTTCTAAGGTGATCCGCGACTTTCCCGCCATTGTCAGCCGGATGCCTTTAGACGATCGCCAACGCACCATTCTTTTACCTGAGCAAAAATGAGCGATCGTGTCTCCCCCTCTGTTGGCTTTCGAGTTGACTCCCCAGTTGACTCCTTTGTTGACTCGCACTTGATTGACTCATCCTTGTTGACAAAGGGAATCATTCTCTACGGATGAGCTTATCCTAAGAAAAGTAACGATAGAACAGTAACAATCAAGGGACAGGACGTTAACCTCACTGCATCCACATCTCTTGTTTGTTCACCCATTTGTACACCCACAATCCCACCCTGAAATCAAGCTGAACCCGAGGTGCCATGTCTAAGACTGTTAGATTAGAGCCGATCGCTCACCAAACTTCCATTGAAACGAACGGCAACCTGTTGTCCGTTTTAATTAATAAAGATCTCGATGTCCTCCGGGAGTGTGGTGGACGTGGCATGTGTGCCACCTGTCATGTCTACGTGCGAGACGGCATGGATAGTTTGTCGCCCGTCAATCGTCGAGAACAGCGCACCCTGGAGGTGATTACGTCCTGCAAGCCCAATTCTCGGCTAGCCTGTCAGGCGCGTGTTTTGGGCAATGACGTGGTGGTAGAACTGCCGCCCGGGATGTACATCAACTCTATCAAAGACATTGAAGCCCTGATTGGCCGTCGAGCCGAACAAAATCTTCTCCACCCGGTCACAGGTCAGGTGTTGGTGGAAGAAGGCAAGCTGATTACCCGTTCAGTCATGAAGCAAATTGAATCGACCACAAGCTTCAAATTTGGAGATTTCTTTACAAAAAGTAGCGATATTTAGGAGAAGTGATACAATTCTAGCTGTTCCGAATTGGCTAGCCAGTTGTCATCTATCGTTACAATCCATTGGCATATACGTTATGTTGCCTAGCGATTGGTAAGGTGGTTGCTTGGAGGTTATCTGTTAGCTTTTAAGGCTAAGTCATTGTGATTCAAGTGCTATACTGGATTTAGAGATGGGTGTCTCGAACTGTACGGGGCTTATGGCGTAGGTGTAATACTATGCGCCCATTAGCAAGGTATCCTGAACTGCACGGGGTTCATAGCATGGCTGCAATGCCTTGCGCCTGCATCTGTTCAACATCTCGTTCGATGATTAGCTAATTCAGAAGCCTGCAGCGATACTAGCTGTGGGCTTCGCTTTAGGGTTTCTTTGTCAAGGAATTTCAACAAATGTAACGATTCTTTCTCTCAAACGATCGAAAGCTTTTTGCAAATCGTGCTTGCGGGCTTCATCTGGAAGCATGAGAGTTTTATCAATTTTTTCTTTTACCTTTTCATTGGACACACAATTAGTTAGATAGCCAAAGAAATCAGCTAATTGAAGTCCAGGGTAAAAACTCGAAAACCCAAAAATAGGTAGTTCTACAAATCTAGATTCACTACGACTAGCCCATTCAGAGTAAGCATCAATAAGCCGACGATCCTGAATGCTGCTATGTTGACTTGCACGCGAGTCCAGAAATAACATGCCTCGTGTTTCTTGTGATACCAAAAAACTGTTTAGTTCATCTAACAACTTAGAAAATGTAACTCTGTAGAGATCCTGGTCTGTCCATTCGGAACCTATAAACTCACTTGAAAACTGTTTTTTATTCGCTAGAACAGCGAAAAGGTGAAAGGATGGGCTTGATAAAGTAGCTGCAATATTTTCAAAGATACTGACTCGCTCCATCCAGGATCTTTTCTTGAAAGCATCATCACCTTGGCGAATGTTGCGTCCCCTAATCTCCCAATCTTCTGGTTTGAGGTATGGAAAAATATCTCTTTTAAGTGAAGAAACATTGCGATACATTTCTGGGCAAAAATCAATGTGAACGGCAACACTAGCTAAAATAAAATAATCAAGCTTCTTGTCACTCAATCCTGTGCCACTCTCATCTACGTAAAATAGGAGCATTCTGAGTTCATAAAATTGTTAGCCCCATAACTTTATCAAAAAAGAAAAGTAGTCTATAGCTAATCAGAAAATTAGTTTGGTTGACCGAGCATTGCAAAACCTAGAAAGCGAAGTGTAGTCTAGTGCGTAGCTGGTGCAGCATGACAAGTTAACCTAAGCGAAGGGGTCGCCCCCTCCGCTCGGCTCCAAAACCGTGCTTGAGACTTTCACCTCACACGGCTCCTGAGATACCGACTCTTTGTCAT
>JALOOP010000360.1 GCA_025454315.1 Oculatellaceae cyanobacterium Prado106 | reverse complement strand
GGGGTGGAAATGTTAGGAACAAATTGGACATAACCGATAAGTCTTCTATGGGATTAGGGGTCGGAAGCGCGGAACCCTAGAAGCGGTAACGAGAAAAGTCAACGACTCAAATCCCAAAAAGAACCTAACTTCTTTCCTTTTCCCTTTTCCCTTTTCCCTTTTCCCTTTCCCCCTTTCCCCTTTCCCCTTTTCCCTTTTCCCTTTCCCCTTCCACAAGCATTGGCCGCTAACGAGTCAGATAGGCCAGTCCAACCATAAGGACAATCAGGCCGAGGGTCGTGAGGGCGAAGTGGAAGAGGGACTTTCTTCCTTTTCGTACCATGTTTCGCATGGCGGGGTGGTTCAGTGGGGGTTGGGGGTTGGGCTGCGGTTGGCGAGGGTTCTGGGTTCGCAGGCGATTCTAGGATGGAATTCGGCATTGTCTCAGCGGCTGAAGCAGCGGCAGACTCGGACGAACTGACAGAAGGTTCTACAGAAGGTTCTATAGGAAGTTCAACAGAGGGTGCAATAGGGGGTGCAATAGAAGGTTCGACAGGGATTTTGGCGGAGAATTCAGGAGAAGTTTCGGAGGAAGGCTGGCTCATATCAGAAATTCCAGGCAAGTCAAGACAATGGGCAATCATTGACTATGGTATGTCGAATGGAATGATTTTGTAACGCAATGTGAAGGGGCGATCGCATCTCACGTTAAACCGCACCGGAAGTAAAAGCGCAGAGAGATTGATTGAGCCGAATCAGCAATGCCCCATGACTTCTGTTGCCCCAATATTTCAACCCAATATTTCAACCCAATATCCTGACCCAACATCTTCACTTGCACCCTTTGCTGAATGCTCCAAGGAACAGCAAAAAAAGCCCTGAGAAAGTTGCACAAAGTACAATTTTCAAGGCTTTTCAAGAAATCTATTTGGTGTTGTTTCGAGGGAATCGTGCCGCTGGCTTGTCCTGTTCTAATCCCCTGGTTCTAATTGCTGTCCACCAGTTGGTTGTCTTGACGGAGGCAGGCTTCAATAAAGGGGTCAAGTTCTCCATTCATGACATCTTCGATCGCCGTGGTTTCCATCGCGGTTCGCAGATCTTTGACCATTTGGTAAGGGTGAAAGACATAGTTGCGAATTTGGTTGCCCCAGGCGGCCTCGACGATGTCGCCTCGGATATCAGCGATTTCTTTGGCGCGTTGTTCTTGGGCAATGACGAGGAGTTTGGCTTTGAGCAGGGAGAGGGCTCTTTCTTTGTTTTGTAGTTGCGATCGCTCCTCCGTACAGCGCACCGCTAAACCAGTAGGCAGGTGAACCACTCGCACCGCAGTTTCCACCTTGTTGACGTTTTGTCCGCCTTTGCCGCCTGCCCGAGAGGTGGTAATTTCGAGATCCTTGTCGGGGATGTCGAGGGTGACGGAACTATCGAGGATGGGCATGACTTCGACACCAGCGAAGCTGGTTTGGCGCTTGTCGTTGGCGTTGAAAGGAGAGATTCGCACCAGACGATGGGTGCCCTTCTCCACCTTGAGGTAGCCGTAGGCATATTTGCCGTCAATTTCGAGGGTGGCGGATTTGATGCCCGCTTCGTCGCCTTCTGAACTTTCCATCAGGTGGACTTTGTAGCGATGTTGTTCGGCCCAGCGGGTGTACATGCGGAGGAGCATTTCGGCCCAGTCCTGGGCATCGGTGCCGCCTGCACCCGCGTTGATGGTGAGGACTGCGCCATGCTGATCGTAAGGGCCAGAGAGGAGTTGCTGAAGCTCCCACTGATCAAGTTCGCGACTGAGATGGGTAAGGTTAGACTCGGCCTCCTGGAGAAGTGCTTCATCGGATTCTAACTCCAGCAGCTCCAGGATGGCCCTTGCATCGTCCAGGCTGGATTGCCAGCGCTGCAACTGTTCCAGGTGAGACTTCAGGTCATTGAGTTCCTGGAGGGTGCGCTGAGCCGTAGATTGATTGTTCCAGAATTCAGGTTGAGCAGCCAGTTGCTCCAGGTCTTGGATTTTGGCATTGAGGGCAGGCAGGTCAAAGATAGTCCTGGGTTTTACCCAGGCGGTCAGACAACAATTCGATGTCGCGTTTAATCTCTAATGCTTCTAGCATGGTTTACTCCTGATTAATGCTCCGTATTGATGCTTTATGATTTTGCATCTAAATCTTCTATAAGAGGATTACTTTTATCTTGATCTCTGACAATACAGCGATCGCACCTCACTACATCCGACAACTGACCCAGAAAATATCAAAAGATATCCTGATCTTGTTCAGCAAGGCTGCAAGATCTGAGCGAGAGCCCATATCAATGCCCCAGTTTATGACGCAGTTTATGACCCAGTGAATCAGTTAGTTGATGCTCCAATGGACAACTCTTTGGAATATCCCCGTGAAATGTCACATTGAAATATCCCTTTGGTCTACTGAATTAGCCCATTCATTATTGCCCAATTTGACCCAAATGGATTCGGCGAACCTGCACTGCTGTCCCAGTTGCCCTTTCACTGTAACGAAAATCAATTCTGGCGATCGGGGTCTTGTCATCACAAATTGCAGACTGGAATGAGATATTTCATCGGGCACAGCCGGATATTGTCACATCTTTAAAAATGATCCTGGATCATTTTTGCCAACTATCATCACAATAGAGAAATGAGCGCCGTGTAACCTCCATGCAAACCGATCCAACCGAAAGTTTTGCCAGCAATTGGGACTACCTGAAAAGCGAGCTACGCTGGCTCGATCAGGTTCTCATGCTGGCTGTTGCTCGACAGCGCAAAGAGGTTCAGGACACCGATCGGGTCGCTCAAAACAAGGCTGACCGGGTAAGTAGCCATTGGTGGAAGGGACTGGTTTCCCTGGATGGCGAGATTGCCTACGATGAACATCGTCCTGCTGGGAGTGGGGTCAAAGTTAGCTATCAGCAGCAATTAGAGGCCAAGATTCAACTCAGCTATCGTCGGGGAGTGCTGCTGGCACTGCCGCTGTTGCGCGATCGCCTCGGCCTCAGTCTCTTTGAAAAAAACCTGGTGCTGATGAGTCTGGCACCGGAAATGAATCGCCGCTATGCCCGTCTCTACCGCTACCTTCAAGGCGAAGACAGCAAAACCGATTTGCCCACGGTCGATTTAGTCCTGAGACTGCTCTGCCGCAATGACAGCGAATGGCGATCGGCTCGTACCCGCCTGACCACCGCTTCGCCGCTGATGCGTCTGGAGTTGCTCCGCCTGGTCGATTCCCCCGATACTTTTCTCAATCGTCCGCTTCAACTTGCCGAACCGCTGATTCGTTTTCTCCTGTCTGAGCAACCCAACGACCAAGCCTTGGAACTCCTGCTGCAATCCAACGCCAAACCTCGTCCGGCCTTGCTTGACCATAGCACCACGACGGTCGCCTGGTCAGATCTGCTCTTGCCTGCCCCGTTGATGACTTCGATGCAATATCTAGAGCAGCGGGTCAAGGGGCATCTGAGGGCGGAGGAGCGCTGGGGATTTGACATTCAAAATCCAACAACCTATCAGCCGGGAGCAGTTGCCCTATGGGTCGGTCAACCGGGCACTGGCAAAACGATGGCGGCGGGAGCGATCGCCCATGCCCTCGAAACCCCGCTCTACACGGTTGATCTAGCACAAATTGAACCCGATCAAGATCTGCGCCTCCTAGAAGAAATCCTCACGACCGATCCTACCTTCCTGCTGGTGAAGTCGGCACAGCGATGGCTGAGTCGCTCCTCAACCCTCTCTGCGGCTGCCCTCCAGCAATTTTTGACCCAGCGTCGCAGTATGCCAGGGGTAACGCTCTTTAGTGTCCACCATCATCCGCTTCTGTCCCATCAATGGCAGCGCTTAATTGATCAAACCCTGCTTTTCCCCATGCCAGGAATGAGCGATCGCCAGCAGCTTTGGAAGCGATCGGTTTCAGGGATGGTGCCGCTCAATGCCGACATGGACTGGGAACGGTTAGCCTCCTTGCCGATCAGCGGTGGAGAGATTGGGGCGATCGCCCATGAAGCTGTCCTTTTGGCCGCAGCCCAAGAAGCGACCAAGCTAAGCATGAGCCACATTGTGCAAGTCTTGCAGCAGCGCGGACGGGTGCTAGGAGGGCGATCGGGCTTTGGGATTCTAGAGGGGCTGACCCAGCCGCCCGTGAAAGCAGACTTAGGGCAAGCAGACACCCTCGAAAGTCAGCCGTCTCTAGCTTCGGGGATGACCGCTTCAGGGATTACCGCTCCGGGGGGCACGATTGAATCTGGGGAGCCAGCGGATGCAGCGCAAAATCCAGTTCCTGCGCCCAAGCCAACTAAAGCGCCACGATCGCGCAAAGCCAAATCTGCGATCGAGACAAACTCTGAAATCATCCTCGATGAACCCATTCAAAGTGCCACCGAAATCCTCCCAGACCCGTTGAGCGGTTCCTCCAAGGCAACTCGACGGAAGAAAAGCGCTGCGGAGCAACCCACCAACAGCCCAAACCCTGCTAAAACTGCTAAGGCATCCAGCAAAAAGACCCAACGTCAGTCAGCTTCCGGGAAGAAAACTGTAGACTCAACCGCATCTGAACCTGAATTATCAAACTCTGAACTATCTGAATTAACCGAGACGCTTCCCTTCGACCTCCCTAAGACTTCGCCGAAAACTTCGGCCAAGACTTCTGCAAAGACTACTACTAAGTCTTCGACAAAAACTTCTGCAAGGACAGGGCGACCCGTCAAAGTATCCCTTCATGCCATTGAGCTTCTCTCCTCTGAGCTAGAGGCTTTGCCAGCCACAGGCTCACAGGCTGAGATTCCGGCTGAGGAGATGGACACCGATCCAGACATGGAAGACGTTGTGTCTGAAGTTTCAGAACAGGATTCTCCTGATGTTGCGGAGGTTGACCCCTTGCAGTTGCCAGACTTGCCGCCCAAAACCTCTCGGCGGAAAAAGGGCGATCGCGCCTAAACAATCGGGGAAGATTTCCTGAAATTTGAATTTGAACTGCACCAAATCCAGAAATGCAAAGATGTAGGTCTGCTTTCTCTCAACTCTGATAAGAAACATTAAGGAGTTCAACCGCTAATCCTAGGACTAGCGGAAGTAGAACTTCTAGTCTCAAGGTTAGAGAGATCCGTATCACAACAGACAGGTTTTCATTCGGCCAAAATGAATTTATTTAAGATCTAGGCTGCGCTGCTCCAGATTACGGCCTCGCCGAAAAGGTGGGAAATGTGATCTCCCTATCTCGATGGGGAACAACTAAGGCAGTTGCACCTCTGGTCTTTCCGCATTGGAAGGGCCAGTGTTGTTGATATTCGTTTTGGTGAATGTGGAATGGAAATACTCTCACCTTTGACTCAGTACTATCTCCGTCGGCTCTTAAGCGAGCAGTCGGCTGCATCTGGCCAATCTGATAAAAACTTTGAACGGTTATCCTCCTATGAGGTGGTGAAACAGTTGAATTCAGGCGGGCTAGAATCCGCCTCGCGTCGGGAGTTAGAAACCCTGATTCATCATTATCAAAATTTAGAAAATCAGATTGCTCACCAACATGAGGGCTTGACTGAAATCAAGCGCCGCATCTTTCGACTGTTAGATCTCCGGGGCGCTTCTACCCGACGGGATGCGATTCCTCCTCTGGTGCCAGAGCAAAATGTGTTGGGATTTCGTTTCCTTCAGCAAGGACGACTAAAGCAGGGGATTCGGTTTGAGAATGAGGTCTATGGCCTGATTCGTGAGTATGGCCTGGGGATGGAACAGCAGGCTCATCAAATTACTTGGGCTTTAATTGAACGTGCTATTCCTGTCGTGCTAACGGTTTCGGAGGAGCGCTATGGGCTTTGGGTAAATTTGCGATCGCCCACCTACGCCGTCCTAATGAACCAGGGCAATAGCCTCCTCGATCGCATTAATCTGATCCAAACCAAGCTCAACCACTTCCATCGGTAACAGGGGATTGGAAAATTTACCGCAGAGACGCAGAGGCGCAGAGGATGGGGAGGGCGATCGCCAAAGTGCCAAATATTTTTACACTGCGATATCTAACACCGCAATATCTAACACTGCAAGATCTAACTCCGTATCATGTCTTTTTCCCTCTCCATCTCTTCCTCTCTGCGTCTCTGCGTCTCTGCGGTTTAATTACTCCCGAACCTAATCCACAATCGCAGCCTTCAAACTCCGACAAAAATTCTCGATCGCCTGTAATCCCTGCTCCGGCGATCCTTCCGCCAAGCGTTTGACAAAGGCACTGCCGACAATCACCGCATCGGCTCCCCACTCCCTCACCTGTCGAGCTTGGCTGGGTTGGGAAATACCAAAACCCACGCCGATCGCTTGGTCACTTAAACCATGGAGCGTGGTCAACAATTCCTGGACGCGACTTTCCACTTCGGTTCGCATTCCGGTTACGCCTGTGACGCTGACGAGATAGATGAAGCCTTGGGACTGGGTGGCGATCGCCTCAATTCGCTCTGCCGGAGTAGTAGGAGCCACCAGTAAAATAATTTCGATGCCTGCGGCTTGGGCGGCTGGCATAATTTGCGCCACTTCTTCTAGGGGCAAGTCGGGGATGACAATGCCTTTGGCTCCAGCCGCTGCAATGTCTTTGAAAAACGCGGCTGCGCCCCGGTTGAGAATGGGGTTGTAGTAGGTGAACAGAATGATGGGAGCCTTGAGGCTAGGGCTAACCTCCTTCAGCATCTCAAGCACAGTTTCGAGGCGGGTGCCCTGCTGTAACGCTCGGGTGGCGGCAGCCTGGATGATGGGGCCATCGGCTAGGGGGTCGGAGTAGGGAACGCCTAGCTCGATTAGATCGGCACCGCTGCGATCGAGAATTTGTAATGCCTTTGCGGTGGTGGCGAGATCGGGGTCACCCGCTGTAATGAACGGGATTAATGCACATTGACCGCGATCGCGCAGTGCATCCATGCAAGCTGAAACTGAAACCATGCCCAAAACCTTCAATGAAATGCAGTCACCCGACCTATTCTATCGGGGAGTGTCACCTTCTACGCGCCACTCCTGGATCAAAATGCGATCAAGAACTTGCGATCAAGAAGCTGTGATCGAACACCTACAATTCAGAAAGCCAAGGGTCAAGCATGAAATAATCTGAGATCCTTCTATCAGAACATACAGAAGAAAAACTCCTCTGCGTCTCTGCGTCTCTGCGGTTTAAATAAAAATCCCAGCTTATTGCCTTCTCATTCCAAAGAGCCTTTCGCCTTCTCTTGTTCAACCTCGCTCTGAAGTTTCTCTAACTCTTCAGGGGTCATTTCTTCCAGACGTTTTTGCAGAACCGCGTCTTCGTAGTCCTTAAGCTGCTGGTTGAGGGTCATGTTTTTGGTCAAGGCTCTCAACAGGTAGGTCATCACCCACAGGAGCAGACCGCCCACCAACACCACCTGACTCCAAATGCCTGCGTTCATTTGATCCAGCCCAACTTGCTGCAGGATCACATAAAGCAGACCGCCGACCGCGAAAACGCCGAAGGTTATGGCAATGACATCAATTCGTCGCATGAATCATTCTCATCGGGCAAATCCATCTCGCTTGTACTAGCCTGTCAGCCATTAGCTCATTTGGCGAGGCTGGGGACGGAAGTTGAGGAAAGGGCTGAGCAGGAGCAAGCCAGGGAAGAAGAGAAATACCAGGAAATACATCAGCACCCGCTCAATGGAACTAGCGGTGTACCAACGGTTGTTGAGATAGAGGAAGGTCAGAGCGGGCATCACGACCAGGTAGGCTCCGGCCAACGCTAAATACAGGAGGGGGACAAGAGGGAGTGACATATCAAAGTTCTTTTTGCTGATGGGCAGGCTAAACTGACTTATATCTTATCGTCTTTCCGAGTGGGAATTGAATCGACGGTCATTCTGACTCCTTAGAGAAATTTATAGAACCCTTCAATAAAACTCAGGGATTTAAACTGTCAAGCCAATTCTTGGGTCATAATCCGGCGAACAATCTCCGTCACTTCAGCCGCGAAACGGGCATCTAACTCCAGGGCTTCCTGATTGGCGTTGTTCAAATCCTTGGCTCCCAGCAGGGTAATAGCCACCGTTCGCAGGACAGCAGGTTTGTTTTCAGACCGGGGACGTTTATCCACCAGTTGCAGCAGGGCGGTGTAGACTAACTCGGTGCGGTCGCGGGGG